>CALVVZ010000028.1 GCA_944364075.1 uncultured Clostridia bacterium | reverse complement strand
AAGCCCTTTGGTCGCGCCCGCAGGCGCGAAACCTTTTGTATCTGCAAGCATACATACAAAACTTGCAAAAAGGATGAGGCAAATTCCTTTTTCAGCATTCTGAAGCGCCGCGCAAAAAGCATTTTTCACCCTTGGACGTTGGCAACATGTCAGGGGAACAAATCATACTTGCGGAATGCAGTTCTTCTCTATGAACTGGAACACCGTGGAAAAATACAGTTCCGGGTCCATGGCATAGGACTCGCCATGCCCCGCGCCGTCCACTACCAGCAATTCCTTGGTCGTGGGGCAGGCATCATACAGGGTGTAGACCATATCCGTGCGGACAAAGTTATCCTCGGCGCCATGGATAAACAGCATGGGTACCGTGGCCTTGGCCAACTGGGCTACCGACGAGGCTTCCTGGAAGCCATAACCTGCCTGAATCTGCGCCACCAGGCTTGCGGCATGGAGCACCGGGAATGCGGGCAGATGGAACAGGTAATCCAGTTCATCCGCAAATATATCCCACACGGAAGTATACCCGCAATCCTCCACGATGCCCTTCACCTGCGCGGGCAAGGATTCGCCCGCGGTCATCATCACCGTAGCGCCACCCATGGAGGTGCCATGCAGAATAATTTCCGCCTGCGGGTCCAGCTGTATCAGCAGGTTCAGCCATTGCAGCACATCCTTGCGGTCCAACCAGCCCATGCCTATATACTTGCCTTCGCTCTCGCCGTGCGCCCGCATGTCCGGCAGCAGCACGTTGTAACCTTCAGCCGCATAGAAGCAGGCAATGTTCTGGTAGTCTTCCTTCTTGCCGGTATAGCCATGAATGCCCAGCAGCCATTGATGGCTTTCGCGGTCAGTCCAGTACAGGTTGCCCACCAGCGTCAGACCATCCTGGGTGGTAATTTGCTTTTTTTCCACCTCGGCGCCAGCCAACCAGCTTTCCTTTTTTGCCTGAATGCTGGCGAGGTTAGCGCTGATGACTGACGCATCCTCTGCCGCTACCACGGACTCCGGCGCCACATCCCGGGGCGACTCCGTGCGCACAATGGCAAAATTCACAAGATAGCAGCCCAGGGCGCCCAGGGCGATTACCGCTACGGCAACCAACGCAGCCAACGTAATCCATAGCTTTTTCATCCATACCCATCTCCGAATTCAGAAAATTGACCCGGCTATTATAGCACGATCCTCCTTCGGGGAAAAGGTACTCTTTTTGTTACGCTCTCCCTGCGCCTGTCCGCAGCGCAACTCTACGTTGACTTCTTCCGTTCAGGCATGATATAATGCTTAAGCATGCTGATGTGGTGGAATGGCAGACACCGGGGACTTTTGCGAACGCAGCAAGAGCATGGGGCTGGGAAACCGCCCCGATGAATGCCGGCTAATTCGGCGAAAACCCATTGCGGGCAACGCCGAGCTAAACCAGCGCTTTGCCGCTGGCCATGTGTAGAGACTATACACCGGCGGCCTACACCCGCTTTGCGGGCATGGTCAAGACATAGTCCAGACCACAACGCGCCCGGCGCGGCTATGGCAACATAGTGTGGCAAGAAAATCCCCTGCCTCAAAAGGGCGTGCGGGTTCGAGTCCCGCCATCAGCACCAAACAGCGCTTGGAGACGTTCAACGGCTCCAGGCTTTTTTTGCGTTATTGCATCCACCACACGCGCAAGGGAAACGTCTTGCCCAGGGCTTCCACAACCGGATCTTCGCACGGTTAAATTTCCTTCCCGCGCCCCCTTGCGCATATGGGAAAAAAGGCGTATGATGAAGCCGTTTCGATGATCCGATTTTGGCAGAGTAGGCTTTGGCGCGTTAAGTGCTCATGGACGGGGAGTTGTCATGAGACGAAGGCGGTTTTTTTCGTCGCGGTGCCACGGCCGCATCCCACTGCTCAGGATGTATCACAACGCCTTTTTGCGGATCAATCTGTTTTGATTTGGAAGGAGGCGTTTTTTTCTATGGTGGAAAAGCAACGGAAAGCCCTGTGCCGCTCCTGGTTTCAACTGACGCCCAAGCGGTTATGTATGATGGGAGTGCTGCTGGCCATGCAGCTGGTGATGAGCCGGTTGCTGAATATCCAGCTCAGCGAATCCCTGCGGGTGAACCTGGGCTTTCTGCCCAACGCGGTGGCGGGCATGCTCATGGGGCCCTTCTGCGGAATGCTGGTGGCGGCCTGTGCGGACCTGCTGGGGGCGACGCTGTTCCCCTCGGGGGCGGTGTTTCCCGGTTTTACCCTCACGGCGGCCCTGGCGGGCATGAACTACGGCCTGTGGCTCTACCGGCGCAAGGACAACCTGCTGCGCGCCGCCCTGTGCGTGCTGCCTGTTACCCTGGTGTGCAACATTGTCCTGAACACCCTGTGGCTGTGGATGCTCTACGGGGACAGCATGCTGGTCACCTTCCCGGCCCGGGCGCTGAAAAACCTGGCCCAGTACCCGGTGAACGTGGCGCTGCTGTACCTGACCATGAAGCTCATCCGCCGCCTGCCCGCATCGCTCACCCAAGTGTGACCAAAGGAGGTCTCCCCCATGTCCAAGAAAGCCATCCTGGCCGAGTTGAAGCGTCTCTACCCCGACGCGGGGCCGGAGCTGCACTTCACCAACCCCTACGAAACCCTGGTGGCCACCATGCTCTCCGCCCAGTGCACGGACAAGCAGGTGAACAAGGTGACCCCGGCGGTGTTCGCGCGCTACCCCGACGCCGCGTCCATGGCCGCCTGCACCGCCGAGGAACTGTATCCCCTGGTGAAAAGCTGCGGTTTCAAGAGCAAAGCAAGCAACATCGTCAACGCCTGCCGGATGCTCGTGGAGCGCCATGACGGCCAGGTGCCCGCCACCATGGAGGAGCTCACCGCCCTGCCCGGCGTGGGCAGGAAGACTGCCAACGTGGTGCTGGCCAACGCATTCGGCGTGCCCGCCATCGCCGTGGATACTCATGTGTTTCGTGTAAGCAATCGCCTTGGTCTGGCAGACGCCTCCACCGTGGAGGAAACCGAGCGGCAGCTGATGAAGGCCATTCCCCGGGCCGACTGGCGCGACGCCCATCATTGGCTGATCTTCCATGGGCGGCGAGTCTGCAAGGCCCAGCATCCCCTTTGTGAAAACTGCACCCTTCGCCCCCTGTGCAAGGAAGCCAAGGCCCGGCAGGCCGCGCAAAAGCAGCCCCGGACCGAAGCCGTCCCCGCGCAGGGCTGACCTCCCCGCCTGTGCGGCGAGCCTGTTCCCGCCCGCGCCTCCCGGAAAAAGGGAAGCGCGGGCGTTTCGTATGCCCCGGCAAACTTAACACTTTATTCATACTCTGTATGCTTTTCCATGGTATGATACTTTTTGAAGCCTTGGAAAGGAAGAAACGCATGATTGAGCTGTGCAATGTAACGAAGCGCTACGGAACCACGGAGGCGGTGAGCGGGTTGAGCTTTTCCGCCCCAGAAGGGCAGATTGTAGGCCTGCTGGGCCAGAACGGCGCGGGAAAAACCACCACGCTGAACATGCTCACCGGCTATTTTCCGCCCACCAGCGGCCGCGTGCGGGTAAACGGTATGGACATGCTCCAGCGGCCGCGGGAATGCAAGCGCTGCATCGGCTATCTGCCGGAGCGTCCGCCCCTGTACGACGAAATGACCGTCACGGCGTACCTAACCTTCGTATGCCAGCTCAAGGAGGTGCGCCGGGAGGACATCCCGCGGCATATCGGGCAGATCATGGAAACCTGCGGGCTCAAGGAAGTGGCCCAGCGCCGGGTGGGGAATCTCTCCAAGGGATACCGCCAGCGGGCGGGCGTAGCCCAGGCCCTGTGCGGCAACCCGCCGGTGCTAGTGCTGGACGAACCCACCGTGGGGCTGGATCCCCGGCAGGTCAAGGAGATCCGGGAACTGATCCGCCGTCTGGGCAAGGAGCACACGGTGATCTTTTCCTCCCACCTGCTACCGGAGATCCAGCAGCTGTGCCAGCGGGTGGTGATCCTGCACAAGGGCAAGCTGATCCGTGAAGCGGACATGGCGGAGCTTACCGGCGGAGACGGCGAAATCATCCGTCTGCGGGCCACTATTGCCATGAAGGAACGCCTGCTGATGCCTGCGTTGAACAGTCTGGAATGTGTCCGCCGCGTGAAGGTGCTTCCCACCCCGGATGCGGATTATACAGAATTGGAAATGGAATGCCTGCGGGAAACCGGGCGCGGACGCGCTCAGGCGCAGCTGTTCCGGCTGCTGGCAGGGTTGGACGCGCCCCTGATGCAGCTTGCCGTGGCGAAGGATACCCTGGAGGAAGCGTTTCTCCGGGCCACCGCCGAAGAATAAAGAAACCGCGTCCCTGGCGCTGATCGAAGGAGTTGATCCCTTGCTGGCCATCTGGAAGCGTGAGCTTCAGAGCTATTTCTACACCCCGGTGGGGTATGTGTTCATGGGGGTGTTTCTGTCCCTGTCGGGGCTGTTTTTCTACATGCTGGTGCTGGACGCCCGCTCCAGCGACGTGCTGACCTTTCTGGGGCAGATCAGTTATCTGTGGATGCTGCTCTCCCCGGTGCTCACCATGCGGTTGCTGGCGGAAGAAAGGCAAAAACGCACCGACCAGCTGTTGCTTACCAGCCCCGTCTCCCTGCCGGGCGTTGTGCTGGGCAAATACCTGGCCGCGGTGACGGTCATGGCCTGCACGGTGCTGCTGACGCTGGTGTACGTGCTGGTGGTAGCCCTGTATGGCGCCGTGTATCCCGGAGAGCTGATGGTGGGATACCTGGGCTTCATACTCCAGGGAAGCGCCTTCCTGGCCCTGGACCTGTACATCTCCGGCTGCTCCTCCAATCAGGTAACCGCGGCGGTTTCCGCCTTTGGGGCCAACCTGGCTCTGTGGCTGATGGATCTGCTGGCCGGGGGCGTCACCCAAACCTGGCTGCAGGATGTGCTGAGCTTCTTCAGCCTGTACCAGCGGTACAACCCCTTCCTGATGGGGCAGCTTTCCTTTGCCAGCATCGGCTTTGACCTGGCGTTCATTGCGGCGTTTTTGGCGATGACCGTACACAGCCTGGACAGCAGGAGGTATCGGGGCGTATGAAAAAGAAAAACGGCGCGCGGGATCGCGTGCCCTTCTGGCGTCAACCCCGCTTCCGCTACGGCAGCGTAAGCACGCTGATCCTGTGCCTGTGCGTGGCGGCGCTGACAGCGCTGGTATATCTGTGCGATACCCTGGAGAAAAAGAACAGCTGGCGGGTGGACTTCTCCTTCAACGAACTGACCACCCAGAGCGAAACGACCCAGGCCATTCTGGATTCCCTGCCCTACGACGTGCATATTTACGCCTTGTTCACCTCCGGTAGCGAGGATCTGCCCCTGATGGAGCTGCTGAACCGCTATGCCGCGGCCAGCGACCGGGTCACCTGGGAACAGACCAGCGTCACCCTGAATCCCACCCTGACCACCCGCTTCCGGGGCACCAGCGACGAACCCCTGACCAACGATTCCCTGATTGTTTCCTGTGAGGCCACGGGACGATACAAGATTCTTTCCCCGGAAAATTTCATTAGCCTGAGCCTGGACTACGAAGCCGGGGTGTATGAAATCGCCGGGCTGACCTATGAAAAGGAAATTACCTCGGCCATCTCCTATGTAACCCGGGAGGACATTCCCCGCGTCATGATCCTTCAGGGTCACGGAGAGCTGGATGCCAACGGCACCGCGGTACTGGCGGACTTCCTGACCAGCAACAACTTCGAGGTGGTGTATTTTGAATTTACGGACGCGGACGTTACCCTGCAGCCGGAGGACCTGCTGCTGATCCTCTCCCCCCAGCGTGATTTCATGCCCACGGAACTGGAAGCCATTACGGACTTTGCCGCGGCGGGCGGCAACCTGTTCATCACCTGCGACTACACCGATGATGTTTCCGCCATGCCCAACTATCAGTCGCTGCTGCGCTCCTACGGCTTCCAGCCCCTGGATGGGGTGGTCATCGCCGGAGCGGAGGAAAGCGGTACCTACTACGACGGATTGCAGATTGCCCTGCTGCCCTATATGCAATCTACCGCCGCGACCTCGCAGTTGGTGGAAGAAAATCAGGATACTTTGTTGCTCACTGCCGCCCGCGCCTTTGCGCAACCGGAGGAGAGCGACCGGAACCTGACCACCCAGGTCGTGCTGTCCTCCGGGTATCAGGCGTATCTGCGGGACTTCAACGACGGCTCGGAATCCATTGACCAGCAGGACGGCGATCCCCTGGGACCCTTTGCGCTGGCGCTGCTGTCCCAGCGGATCACGGAGACGGGTAATCTGTCAAAGGCTTTTGTACTGGGCTGTTCCACGGTGCTCACCTCCAGCCAGGTGTACGTCATGACCGATGCCCAGGAATTTATCCTGACCATGTGTACCTACCTGTCCGGCGCACAGCCTGTGCAGCTGGATATTATGGCCAAGACGGCTTTCCGCCCCGCCCTTTCCACGGGTTCCCTGGCTCCTGGTATCGCGTTGGCGGTGGCTGCTCCGCTGACGGTGCTGGTAGTGGCGCTGTTTGTGCTGCTGCCCCGCCGTCATCGTTAAAGGAGGAGATCCATGGAGCCTGTATCCAAGAAGAAGCGCCGCCGGACCCCGCGCCGTCTGCTGTGGCTGCTGGCCCTGGTTGTGCTTCTTGCGCTGACCCTGAGCGGCGTGCTGCTGCTACAGCGGCAGGAGGAAAGCGTACCCTATACCGCCACGGTCACCGGCGGGCAGCTGATGGACAAGGAGACCGGGGAGGTAGCTTCCATGACCATCACCCGGCGGGACGGAGAAGCCTATACCCTGCTTCAGCGCACCGAGGGCGTGCTCACCCTGGAAGAGGACGAGACCTTTGTGGTTTCCGACCTGCATGCCCCTTTCATGCTGACCGCCGGCAGCACGGTGCCCTATCAGGACATCCTGGCCGAGGATAAGGAAGCATACGCGCAATATTACCCGGAATTCGGCCTGGATGAGCCCCTCACGGTAGAAGTCGCCTACACCGACGGCAGCAGCATCTGCCTATACATCGGCAGTCAGGGCCCGTTGGAGGAAGACAGCTGGTATTACATGACCGTGGAGGGAGACAGCCGTCTCTTTGCCATGGACCAAAGCATTGTGGATGAGCTGGACCTCTCCCGCGCCAGGCTTTACGGTGTGGTGCAGCCCACCATTCATCAGGCGCGACTGGACGCTATCACCTTTACCGGCGAGGACGGAGAGCTTCTGGCCCAGTGGATACTGGAAGGGGAGATCACCGACGCGAACGCTGCCGGCCATTGGCGCATGACCGCCCCCTGGAATTATCCTGCGGATGAGGAAGCCATGACCACCCTGCGCCAGAACCTGGCCAATCTCCGCCTGGGCGCCTATGTGGAGGAAGCTACCCCGGAAAACATGGCCACTTATGGGCTGGACCATCCCCGGTTTGTGCTGACGCTGCATATGGCGGCAGGCACCACCGGCACGGTGGACGAGGCAGGCGTGTATACTACCACTGATTGGCCCGAAAGCACCTTTGTCATGACCGTAGGCGGCGAAAAAAGCGATGTGGTGGACTACGTGCTGGTGGATGGCTCCGTTTACCTGAGCAGCCATTTCAGCCTGTCGGTGTTCATGGACATGGATGTGAAGAATACCGTCAGCCGCTACCCCATCATGGTAACCCTGGATGAGCTGGCTTCCATGACGGTGGAGGACGCCAACGGCACCGCCGTTTATCAGTTCATCCGCACGGAGCGCGTGGCCGCCAACAACGAGCTGGTCACGGATGAAAACGGTGAAGTGGTCTGGGATGTCACCTGCGAAAAGAACGGCGAGGAGATCAGCTATACCGCCTTCTCCGCCTCCTGGGAACAGCTGTGGAACGTACGGGTAAGCGGCTGGCTGCCCGACGGCTTCACCGTCACTGAGCCGGTACATACCACCCTGACCTTTGTGACCCAGTCGGGCCAGACCCATACCCTGGCCCTGGCGCCTTACGACGCCCTCCACGACTCGGTGATCGTAGACGGAACGGCGCTGTTTTACCTGATTTCCGGCGGGCTTGCGCTGGCGTTTCCGTAAGCGCGCAACGGCTGTATGCGGCGCGCCCGCAAATAAAATATTGGCCCCTAAAGGAGGATTCGTTCTTCTTCCTTTAGGGGCCAATTCCATTTTCTCTAAAAAGATGTCTGCCTACAGCGTATCTTTATCGCCGGATACCGCGCCCTGGCAGTTTTGCCTGCGCGCGCCGGTTTTCCTGCCCACAAACCGTTACTTGCTCTTGTGGAACAGCAGCCGCTCATAGCGATTTACATCGGCGTTGCGGACCATGATCTCCAGCTCCTCGTCGCCCATGACGGTGTTGCGGCCCTGGGCGTAAAGCTCGTCCACCCGGGCGCGTACGGCCTGCACCAAGGGATCGTCCTTGGAAATGGTGTTTTCGCCCTTGAGGCGGAAGTAACCGTTCATCCAGTGGGCTACGCCGGCCAGGCCGCTGTGGGAATCCACGGCCACGGTGGCGGGACGGTTAAGGATGGCGGTGGTATCGAAGATGTTGTAGATTTCCTCATCCTTGAGCATGCCGTCGGCATGGATGCCCGCCCGGGTCACGTTGAAGTGACGGCCCACGAAGGGCTGGCGAGGGCTGATCTCGATGCCGATTTCCCGCTCCATGTAGTCGGCGATTTCGGTGATGGCGGTCAGGTCCATGCCGTCGTCGTGGCCCCGCAGGCCCTGGTATTCGATGGCCATGGCTTCCAGGGGACAGTTGCCCGTGCGTTCACCAATGCCCAACAGGGAGCAGTTCACGCTGGAGCAGCCATACATCCAGGCCGCGCCCGCGTTGGAAACCACCTTGTAGAAGTCGTTGTGGCCGTGCCACTCCAGCTGCGCGGAGGGTACCTCGGCGTAGTGGCGCAGGCCGTAGATGATGCCCGGCACGCTCCGGGGCAGGGCCGCGCCGTAGTAGGTGACGCCATAGCCCATGGTATCGCAGGCACGGATCTTGATGGGCAGCCCGCTCTCCTTGGACAGGAGCATCAACTCCTCGGCGAAGGGCACCACGAAGCCGTAGAAATCCGCACGGGTGATGTCCTCAAAGTGGCAGCGGGGGGTGATGCCCTGCTCCAGGGCCGCCTTGACGATGCCCAGGTACTTGTCCAGGGCTTGTGCCCGGTTCAGGTGCATCTTCTTGAAAATGTGGTAGTCGCTGCAGGAAACCAGGATGCCCGTCTCCTTGACGCCCGCGGCCTTGACCAGCTCGAAATCCTTCTCGTTGGCGCGTATCCAGGTGGTGATCTCCGGGAAGCGCAGGCCCAGATCCTGGCAGCGGCGCAGGGCTTCCTTGTCCTTGTCCGTATAAAGGAAGAACTCGCTCTGCCGGACCACGCCGTTGGGGCCGCTGAGGCGGCTCATGAGCTTGAACAGGTGTACGATCTGTTCCGGGGTGAAGGGGCTGACGGACTGCTGCCCGTCCCGGAAGGTGGTGTCGGTAATCCAGATCTCGTCGGGCATATCCTCGGGTACGTGCCGCATGTTGAAGGCAATCTTGGGGATGTGCTCATAATCGTAGATTTCCCGGTAAAGGTTGGGTTCCTCCACGTTTTGCAGGGAGTATTTATACTTGGCCTGCTTGATAAGGTTCAGTCTCTTGTCGAATTCCAGCATGAAAAGCGTCCTCCTTTCGATTTTTTCCCGAACGTTGCATGAAGGAAACGTTCTCCCGGATAAGAGCCGGAAGGACGGGAAAGACGGTGAAAAAACGGTTTAACCCAGCTCCGCGGCAAAGGCGGCGATGCGGTTCAGGCCATCGAGAATGTTCTCCATGGATACGGCGTAGGACAGGCGGCAGTAGCCTTCGGCCTCAAAGGCAACGCCGGGCACCAGGGCCACCTGCTTTTCCGCCAGCAGCAGCTCGGCAAAGTCCAGGGAGCTTTCGATGATCCGCCCGTTATAATGCTTGCCCAGCAGCTCCTTGATATTCATCATGATGTAGAAGGCGCCCTGGGGCTTGCGGCAGCTGATGCCGGGAATGGCGTTGATCTTCTCCACCATGGCGTCCCGGCGCTTCTCAAACTCCGCCACCATGGCGTCCACGCAGCCCTGATCCCCCTGCAGGGCCTTCATGGCCGCGTACTGGGCGATGCTGTTGGGGTTGCTGGTTGCCTGGGACTGGAAGCTGGACATGGCGGAGATCACGTTGCGCGGCCCCGCCACATAGCCGATGCGCCAGCCGGTCATGGCGTAGGCCTTGCTCACGCCGTTGACCAGGAAGGTCTGGCTCTTGATCTGTTCCCCCAGCTGCGCGATAGACAGATGCTTGCGCCCGTCGTAAATCAGCTTTTCATAAATTTCGTCGCTGACCACAAAGAAGGGGTGGCTTACCGCCAGGTCGGCCACAAATTGCAGCTGCTCCTGCTCCCACACGCTGCCGTTAGGATTGGAGGGGCTGGTAATCACAATGGCCTTGGTTCGCCGCGTCACCCGGCTGGCGATGTCCTTGTTGGTGGGGATAAAGTTCGTCTCCTCCGTGGCCGGGATGAACACCGGCACGCCGCCCGCCATGCGTACCAGCTCGGGATACGACACCCAGCAGGGCGTGGGAATCAGCACCTCGTCGCCGGGGTCCAGAATGGCCTGAAAAATGTTGAACAGGCTGTGCTTGGCCCCGTTGGAGACCAGGATGTCCCCGTAGGTGTAGGTCATGTCGTTATCCCGGCGCAGCTTTTCGCAAATAGCCTTGCGCAGCTCCTTGGTACCCGCGGCGGGGGTGTAGCGGGTCATGCCCAGGTCGATGGCCTCCTTGGCCGCGTCGCAGATGTGCTGGGGCGTGGGGAAATCCGGCTCCCCGGCGCCGAAGCCGATCACGTTCAATCCGGCGGCCTTCATTTCCTTGGCCCGGGCGTCGATGCTCAGGGTCATGGACGGGGCGATGTTCTGGCAGCGGTGAGATACGGTCAAAGCCATGGATTGCTCCTCCTTTTGCATTTTTCCATTATCCAAGTTGCATTTCCGGCCGCGTGCCCCATGGAAAAATCAGGGTTTGCGGGAGGTGCAGACATGTTGTTTTGCAAGTTGCATGGTTGCAAATTCCATTATATACATTTCTGTCCTGTTGCGCAACCCCTAAAAAAGAAAAAATGCAATTTTTCTTTTCAAAAAATGCAAAAACATCCTGTAAACTTCGCATTTTCAGCTGTAGAACGCAGGAAACAAAAACGAAGTTGCAAAATGTCGGTTTCAGCGAAAAAAAGCCGCCATGCGGAAAACTTTTTCTACCGTCTGCGCGTCCTAAAAGTACGGCGTTTTTTTAAGGGAGTGGTTCAATGAGGAAATGGTGTTGGGCGTCCCGGAAGAGCGGCGCAGGGTTCTTCCGGTTTTGTACGGCATGGATTTTGCCCTGCTTTGCCGGTGCGCGCAAGGCAGGGCGAAGCAGCCTCAGAACCTTCCCGGCGTCTTCCCGCTGGCGGTGGCCTTGCCTGCTATGCGCATGCTGGCTGCTGGGAGCGTCAGCCGCAGCGGAAGAAACGGTATTGACCCTGACCGTGGGCGGAGATTGTGTTCTGGGCACCCGGGAGGAATGGCAGCAGGAGGAGCATACGTTTCTTACCGTGGTGGCGGAGAAGGGGATGGACTGGCCCCTGCGCAACCTGCGGGAAATCTTTCTGGCGGACGATATGACCCTGCTGAACCTGGAATGCGTGCTTCAAGGGGATAGCCAGGGCCACGACGCGGGCAAGCAATACACGTTCCGGGGCGATCCTGCCTATGCCCGCATGCTGCCCCGGGCTGGGGTGGCGCAGGTAAACGTGGCCAACAACCATTTCATTGGTTTTCGTGAGCCGGGCCAGGCATCCACCCTGGCGGCCCTGGAGGCAGCCGGGGGGGCGTACAGCGGCTTTGGGCATCTGTACGTCTGGGAGGCGGAGGGGATCCGCATCGGCTTCGGCGGCTGCCGGGAAACCGTCTGGAAAGAGACGCCCCGGGCCGTGCGTAAGGATATTTTGGCGCTTCGAGAAGCGGATTGCGATCTGATTATCTATTCCTGCCATTGGGGCAGGGAATACAGCCCCACCCATAACCGCACCCAGGAACGCATGGCGGACTATGCCATCCAGTGCGGCGCGGACATCCTCATCGGCGCGCATCCCCATGTGGTGCAGGGGGTGGAAAAGCGCAACGGCGCGCTGGTGCTCTGGAGCCTGGGGAACCTGGTCTTTGGCGGCACCCATGATATGACCACCTTCGACGCCATGCTGGCGCAGCTGGAGCTTCATTTCCGGGACGGAGAATACACCGGCGTGCAGTTGCGCCTGCTGCCCGTGCTGACCTCCGGCGCCATTCCGGTCAACGATTTTTCCCCCGTTCTTGCCCAGGGCGAGGATAAAAAGCGCATCCTGGAAAAAGTAGCCGCCGATTCCCCCGGCGGCGTAGCGGATGTGATGTGGTTCGTGGGAAAGTAAGGCAGAGCGTGCCGGGGACGGCTTTTCAGCGAAACGCCCCGCAGGTCCGCTCCCGAAACGCGGGGGAAGGAACACACAGGCTTCACGGCCCTTTCAGCTTTTGACCATGCGTCGGTCAGCCTTCCGGGGTATAAATGAAATCAGGATATACGAAGCTTGACCGCATATCCGGAATTTCAACCCTGTGAAGGAGGATCAAAGTATGAAACATCCCTGGAAGCAAGCAGCGGCGCTGCTGATGGCAGGCATGCTGTGCGCCGCAAGCGCGGAAACCCTGGCGGAGGAAACCGTTGACGTGCTGCTCAACACCGGCACAACCCAGGCGTTCACTGCCGACGCCGTGCCGGAGGAGGACCTGAACACGATTCTCGAAGCAGGACTTTCGGCTACCAGCGCCATCAATCAGCAACCCTGGTACTTTGTGGTGGTCACCAATCAGGAAGTTATGAGCCAAATTGCCGACGCCTCCGCCATGGGCGCGCCGGACGCCGCCCCCGCGGAGGATGCCCAAAGCACGGAGGATGCCCAAAGCGCGGAGGATGACGCCGGAGAGACGCAAGCGCTGAGCGAGGACGCGGCCGATGCCGGCGCGCCCGCGGAATCCGCGTCGGCCAAAGCGGCGCTGGGCGACTCGCCCGTAGCCATTATCATTTATATGGATTCCTCCACCGCCTCTCCCAATCCCGATTTTGACTGCGGGCTCGCCTGCCAAAACATGGTAGTTGCCGCCAGCGCCCTGGGCTATGGCACCAAGATTGTTTCCTCCCCCACCATGGCCCTCAACGGGGAAGACCATGACGCCCTGTGCGAGCAACTGGGCGTGGACACCTCCCTGAACGCTGTGGCGGTTCTGCTGCTGGGCGTGCCGGACACGGAAGTGGACGGGTATGCCGGCGCTTCCCAGCGCAGCCTCCTGGAGGAAAAGGTCAGCTTTGTGGAGTGATTCGGAACGCAAAAAGCCCCGGTCATCCTGTACGGCCGGGGCTTCTTGCTATGTTATTCCACGGTAAACTGCATCTGGGCAACCTGCGCGCCGTCAAAGTACAGCGTCAGCAGATAGACGCCGGGCGTCCAGTCCCGGTTGTATTCCAGATAGGTATCCTGGATGCCGTTCAAAGAAATGCTCCATACGTCCTCGGCAAGGTCCGTTTCAAAGAGGAAGCCGCCCCAGGTGTCGTAGCATTCTCCCAGGGGAGTGATCACGCTCACCGCCAGGCTGGCCTCAACGTTCTGCCGCACATGGTAGCGGGAAGTGACGTTCAACGTCAGCGACTGGCCCCGCCGGGACAGCTCCGCGTCGGTAAACGTGGAGGCCGCAGGCTGGGCTTCGCCGCTATCGGAAACCATGCACAGATACATGTCGTCCTGGGTGTAGCCGTATTTGTTAAAGGCGCTGGCTTCGGGTACGTCCAGGTATTGAACACAGGTTGCGATCTCCGCTTCGCTGGGGGTCAGGGAAGAATCCACCTGCCCATGGCCGTGTTGCACCCATACCATGTAGGTACGTCCGGGAATCACGTCCACCATGCAGCTGCTTTCCTGGGCCGTGGCTTCCACAATCCATACATAAGGGGTATCCACATCCCCGTAGTAGACCAGGAAGGTACTGTCCTCCCGCAGGTCGGTGATGTCGCTACCGGCCCAGTCCACCTCCATCTCGTCCGCGCCGCGCATGGTCAGCGCCACGTCCTTGAGGAACACCGTGCCTTCCTGTGCGCCGGGTTTGCCAGGTTCATCCTGCTTCTCGCCGGGGGCGGCGGGTTCGTCCTTCTTCTCGCCGGGGCCGGCGGGTTCGTTCTTCTTCTCGTCGGGGGTGGCGGGTTCAGCCTGCTTCTCGCCGGGGGTGGCGGGTTCATCTTGCTTCGCATCGGGAGCGGCGGGCGCTTCGGCCTCGGGAAGCGCTGCAATCACGTCCGCGCCGGCGGCAGCCTGCAGGGCGGCAATGGCCTCCGCGCCCAGGGCTACCTTGGCGTTGGGCAGCTCGGCCCAGGTACCCAGCACCATCCCGGCCACTTCGCCCCGATCGTTAAGCAGCGCGCCGCCGATTTCCGCCGCGCCGCTTTCATCCCGGAAAGTGAAACCCCAGCCGCCTTCCAGGCTCACCCAGGTGAGCACCGTGCAGTCTCCGGTAGCGCCGGCGGCGTTCACCGCCTGTACCTGGGAAAAAACCGCGGGGTCTTCCGCCGCCAGGGGCAGCGCTTCCCCGGCCTTGCTATTCAGACGCGCCACGGCGGCTTCCGCGCTCTGGGCCGCCAGCCCCGTCAGCGCGATGCCGGGCGATACCTGCAATCCGGCCGCATCCGTTAGGGACATAGGCAGCAGCAATTCCGTGCCGTCTCCCAGCAGGATCCCCTGCCCCACCGCCTGGCCCGCGCCGTCCAGCAGCGCCACCACCGGGGAGGCGGACTCCTGCGCATGGGCGGGCGTTAGTCCCGCCAGGAGCAGCAGCGCCAGCAAAAGTGTCCACAGTCGCTTCAACATGGAATACCACCTCTTTTTTTTGATTTGTTTGCTCCGCCCTTGGGCGAAGGAAATGCCGATTATTTTTCCGTGAGCTTCACGTTCGCCTGCCCCAGCAGTTCTCCCAGACGTTCCAGGCAGGCGGGGGAGCCGTCGCACCAGGCAGTGCGCGGAGAAAGCAGGGTTAGCTTTTCCTGGGGAATATGCAGGTATACGGGTACCGAGCCGGGATACAGCGCCAGCCGGGCGGATGCGTCCGCCATTTGGCTGCGGGGCAGGCGGAGGAACAGCTTGGCCGGAGCCTCCTGGGCCCACTGGGCGTCGGTCTTGGCCGCCGGGGCCTTATGGGGCGCGGCGGAGCGGTGGCCCTGGGGCGCGGGACGCTCCAGTCCGCCGGGCGTCCAGGATTCCAGGGGGGTGATGGTCTCCACCAGCAGCTTGGGGGCCTCTTCTTCCCGGATGGACAGCCGCCCTTCCAGCACCACCAGGTCGTCCGCGGCAATGACCCCCTGGTAGCGCTCAAACACCTTGGGGAACACCAACCCCTCGATCTGCCCGCTGAGATCTTCCAGGGTGATAAAGCCCATGTACGCGCCCTTCTTGGTGGCCTTGCCCTTGACCTCCGTAAGGATGCCGCCCATCTCCACCAGTTGCCCGTCCAGGGACATGCCGTGGTCGGGGCGGTCCTCCAGCTCGCTGAGGTCCGCGGTGGAAAAGGTCATCTTCTCCAGCAGCGCCCGGTGCTCGTCCAGGGGGTGGCCGGTGATGTAGATGCTGGTGACCTCCTTCTCCATGGCCAGCAGTGCCCGGGGGGGATGCTCCGGCAGCGGGGGCAGGCGGGGCGGCTTGGGAGCCATGCCCATGTCCGACGCCAGGTCGAACAGGCTCAGCTGCCCGGCCACGTTGCTCTTGCGCCGGGAAATGGCGGCGTCCAGCTCCGTGTCGTAAACGGCCATCATCTGGCTGCGGCGGGCGCCGGTAAAGTCGAAGGCCCCGGCCTTGATGAGGCTCTCCACCACCCGCTTGTTCACCGCCTCGGTGTCGATGCGGCGGCAGAAATCGAAGATGTCCGTGAAGGGGGCCTGCTGCCGCTGGGCCACAATGGCCTCCACGGCCCCCGCCCCCACGTTCTTCACCGCTCCCAGGCCAAAGAGGATGCCCAGGCGGCCGTCGGGCTGGCGCTCCACGGTGAACTTGCCCTGGGAGGCGTTCACGCTGGGGGGCAGGATGGGAATGCCCCGGCCCCGGCAGTACTGGATGTAGGCGGCGATCTTGGCGGAGTTGCCGAAGACGCTGTTCATAATGGCGGCCATGAAAGGCTCGGGGTAGTAGCGCTTGAGCCAGCCGGTCTGCATGGCCACCACGCTGTAGGCCGCGGCATGGGACTTGTTGAAGGCGTAGGAGGCAAAGGAGATCATCTCGTCGTAGATCTGGTTGGCCACATCCTCGCTGACGCCATTGCGCACGCAGCCGGGGATGAGCACCTGCCCGTCCTCCCCCACCATGCCGTGGACGAAGTATTCCCGCTCCTGCTCCATGATCTTGTGCTTCTTCTTGGCCATGGCCCGGCGCACCAGGTCGCTGCGGCCGTAGCTGTACCCCGCCAGGTCCCGCACGATCTGCATCACCTGCTCCTGGTACACCATGCAGCCGTAGGTCACGTCCAGGATGGGCTTCAAAAGCGGGGTCTCGTAGTGGACGCTCTGCGGGTCCTGCTTGCCGCGGATGTAGCGGGGGATGGACTCCATGGGTCCGGGGCGGTAGAGGGAAATAGCGGCGATGATGTCCTCGAAGTTCTCCGGGCGCATGGCGGTGAGGAAGGTGCGCATGCCGCTGCCTTCCAGCTGGAACACACCGTCGGTGTCCCCGTCGGAGATCATTTGGTACACCGCGGGGTCGTCCAGGGGGATGTCCTCGGGCTGCATGTCCACGCCCAGCTGGCGCATCATCTCCAGGGTATCGCGGATAACGGTCAGGGTACGCAGGCCCAGGAAGTCCATTTTGAGCAGCCCCAGCCGCTCGATGATGCCCATGGGGTACTGGGTGGTGATCACCTCGTCGTTGCGCTGCAGGGGCACCAGCTGGATTACCGGCTGCCCGGTGATGAGCACGCCCGCCGCGTGGGTGGAGGCGTGCCGGGGCATGCCCTCCAGGGCTAAAGCGGTGTCGATGAGCTTTTTCACGTCCTCCCGGTCGGTATACATCTGGTGCAGAAGCGGGGAGAGCTGCAGGGCCTTTTCCAGGGTCATGCCCAGGTCAAAAGGCACGGCCTTGGCCACCGCGTCCGTCTCCTGGTAGCTCATGCCCAGCACCCGGCCCACGTCGCGAATGACGCCCTTGGCCGCCATGGTGCCGAAGGTGATGATCTGGCTCACGTGGTCCTCGCCGTATTTGCGGGCCACGTAGTCGATGACCTCCTGCCGGCGCTCGTAGCAGAAGTCCACGTCGATATCGGGCATGGTGACCCGCTCGGGGTTCAGAAAGCGCTCAAAGAGCAGATTATATTTCAGGGGGTCCAGCATGGTGATGCCCAAGGAGTAGGCCACGATGGAGCCGGCGCCGCTGCCGCGCCCCGGCCCCACCATGATGCCTTGGCTCTTGGCGTAGTGGATGAAGTCCCACACGATGAGGAAGTAGTCCACATAGCCCATGCGGCCGATGGTGTCCAGCTCGTAGCGCAGGCGGCGGTAAGGCTCGTCCTCCTCCCGGGCGTCGGGGTAGAGGCGGGCCATACCCTCCCGGCACAGCCGCTCCAGCATTTGCGCGGGGGTTTCCTCCGTGGGCACGGGATAGCTGGGCAGGCGGGTGACGCCAAACTCGAACGTCACCTGGCAGCGCCGGGCGATCTTGCTTGCGTTGTCCACCGCGTCGGGGTAGGCGGCGAAGAGGGCGCGCATCTCCGCCTCGCTCTTGACGTAGAGCTGGCGGGTCTCCATGCGCATGCGGCTGGTATCTTCGAGGGTCTTGCCCGTTTGGATGCACATGAGCACTTCCTGGGCGTCGGCGTCCTTTTCCTCCAGGTAATGGCAGTCGTTGGTAGCCACCAGGGGCACGTCCAGCTCCCGGGCCAGGGCCGCCAGCCGGGGCAGCACGATCCGCTCCTCCCGGATGCCGTGATCCATGAGCTCGATGAAGAAATTCTCTTTGCCGAAGATGTCCTGCATCTCCCGCACGTAGGCCACGGCGTCCTCGTGCCGGTCCTGGAGAAGCAGCTTGGGCAGGTCCCCGGACAGGCAGGCAGAGAGGCAGATCAGCCCCTGGCTACGCGCCCGGATCAGCGGGTAGTCCATCCGCGGTGGGGAGTACTAGCCCGTCAGGAAGCCCTGGGAGCACAGGTACATCAGGTTCTGGTAGCCGGTGTTGTTTTCGCACAGCAAAATCAGGTGGCTGTACTCCCGGCTCACATAACTCTTGTCCGTGCGGTCCCGGCACACATAGGCTTCGCAGCCGATCACCGGGTGCAGCCCCGCGTCCTTCATGGCCGAATAAAAGTCGATGACCCCGTACATCACGCCATGGTCGGTGATGGCGCAGCTGTCCATGCCCAGGGCCTTGAGCCGCTCCACCAATTTGGGAATGCGGCAGGCGCCGTCCAGCAGGCTGTATTCCGTATGCAAATGCAGGTGTGTAAAGCTCATCCGTTCCTCCCGCGGCAAATCTTTCCGCCGCTCTCCCTTGCATTATACCATGGGGCACGGCCTCGGGGAAGGATTTTTCCCCCGGGCAGAGAAAAACTTCTTAATATAATATCCGCCAAAGGAAGGATGGATGCACACCATGACCCAGCACTCCGTGCCCTACGCCAGCGGCGTGGGCGTGCTCAACTGCGACCTGCTTTTCAGCGGCCTGCCCCGCCTGCCCGTGGCGGGGGAGGAGCTGTATGTCCAGGGCTTTGACATGCAGCTGGGGGGTGGCCTGCCCGCCACCATGATTCACCTGGCCCGCCTGGGGGTGCCCGTGGACTTCAGCACCTTCCTGGGCAAGGGGAGCATCTCCGCCTTTATTGCGGGCCGCCTGCGGGAGAGCGGCGCGGCCTACCGCAACCTTTACCAGGGCGACGGGGAACCCGTCACCGTCACCAGCGTGCTGATTCTGCCCACGGACCGCTCCTTCGTCTCCCGGTGCGAGGACATCGTGTACACCGACGAAATGAAGCAGGCCCTGCTGGAGCAGTTCCGCGGTGCGAAGGTCCTGCGCATGGGGCTGGAGCTTCTGGACGTGTACCGGCAGCTGAAAAAGGAGAACCCTGGCGTCCTCCTGGTGCTGGACGAAAGCTGGCGGGACGACCTTTCCCTGAGCCGCTACGGGGATTACCTGTCCCTGGTGGACTACTATACCCCCAACCACCAGGAGGCGGAGAAGATCACCGGCCAGCCCACCCCAGAAAAGGCCCTCGAAGCCCTGGCCCCCTATCTGCGCGCTCCCCTGGTGAAGGTGGGCGACCGGGGCTGCCTGGTCATGGAGGAAGGGCGGATAACGCGGGTGCCCACCCTGCCCCTGGAGGGCCCGGCGGTGGACACCACCGGCGCCGGGGACGCCTTCGTGGCGGGGCTGATGTACGGGCTGTATCACGACGCGCCCCTGACCCGGTGCGTGGCCCTGGGCAACATCATGGGCGGGGTATGCGTGCAGCACGTGGGCTGCCTCACCGGGCGCATCACCGCCGGGGAGCTGGCGTCCAAGGCCCAGCGCATCCTGGACAGCATGGAGGGCAAGGCATGAAGCTGATTTCCTGGAACGTCAATGGCCTGCGGGCGGCCCTCGAAAAGGGCTTTCTGGAGAGTTTCCGCACCCTGGGCGCGGAGGTATTCTGCCTGCAGGAAACCAAGGTACAGCCCGGCCAGGTGGAGCTGGACCTGCCCGGCTACCATCAGTACTGGAACTACGCCGAGAAGAAGGGCTACTCGGGCACGGCCATCTTTACCCGTCAGCCCGCCCTGTCCGTGCGCTACGGCATGGGGGTGGAGGAGCATGACCGGGAGGGGCGGATGATTACCCTGGACATGGGGGATTTTTACCTGCTTACGGTCTACACCCCCAACGCCCAGCGGGAGCTGACCCGTCTCCCTTACCGCATGGCCTGGGAGGACGCCTTCCTGGCCTACCTGAAGGGTCTGGAAAAGGACAAGCCCGTGGTTTTCTGCGGGGACCTGAACGTGGCGCATCAGGAAATCGACCTGAAAAACCCCAAGAGCAACCAGCAGAACGCGGGTTTCACCCGGGAGGAGCGGGACAAGATGACCGCCCTGCTGGACGCGGGGTTCATCGACACCTTCCGCTATTTTTACCCGGAACAGACCGGGGCGTACAGCTGGTGGTCATACATGTTCCACGCCCGGGAGAAGAACGCGGGCTGGCGCATTGACTACTGGATTGTGTCCCGGGCCCTGGAAAGCCGGCTGCGGGGCGCGGCCATTCACCCGGAAATCTTCGGCTCCGACCACTGCCCGGTGGAGCTGACCATCGCATAAAAAAAGCCGGCGCGCGCCGGAAGGAGGGAGCGCCATGGAACAGCAGACCTTTTTCACCAACGACGCGGCGCAGCCTCTGGCGGCGCGCATGCGCCCCCGCACCCTGGAGGAATTCGCCGGGCAAACCCATCTGCTGGGCCCGGGAAAGGTGCTTCGCAGGCTCATCGAGGGGGACTGCGTGTCCTCCATGATCTTCTGGGGCCCGCCGGGGGTGGGCAAAACCACCCTGGCGCGAATTATCGCCCAGCGCACCAAGGCCGCCTTCATCGACTTTTCCGCGGTGACCAGCGGCATCAAGGAGATCCGGCAGGTGATGCTCAAGGCGGAGGAAAACCGCCGCTTCGGGGAGCGCACCATCGTCTTTGTGGACGAGATTCACCGCTTCAACAAGGCCCAGCAGGACGCCTTCCTGCCCTTTGTGGAAAAGGGGAGCATCATCCTCATCGGGGCCACCACGGAGAATCCCTCCTTTGAGGTGAACGGGGCGCTGCTCTCCCGGTGCAAGGTATTCGTGCTCCAGGCCCTGCGCGTGGAGGAGCTCACGGAGCTTTTGCGCCGGGCGCTAACGGACCCGCGGGGCTTCGGTAGGGAGCAGGTGGACATCGCCCCGGAAGCCCTGGAGGCCATCGCCGTCTTTGCCAACGGGGATGCCCGCAGCGCCCTTTCCACCCTGGAAATGGCCGTGCTCAACGGTGAGACCGAAGGCGACGCCGTCCGCGTAACCAAGGACACCCTGGCCCAGTGCATCTCCAAGAAATCCCTGCTCTACGACAAGGGCGGCGAGGAACACTATAACCTGATTTCCGCCCTGCACAAGTCCATGCGCAATTCCGACCCGGACGCGGCGGTGTACTGGCTGGCCCGAATGCTGGAGGCCGGGGAAGACCCCCTCTACGTGGCCCGGCGGGTGATCCGTTTTGCCAGCGAGGACGTGGGCCTGGCGGATTCGAAGGCCCTCGAGGTGGCCGTGGCGGCCTATCAGGCCTGCCACTTCCTGGGCATGCCCGAGTGCAGCGTGCATCTGACCCACGCGGTGGTATACATGGCCATGGCCCCCAAATCCAACGCCCTGTACGTAGCCTATGAGACCGCCAAGCAGGATGCGCTGACCCGTTTGGCTGAGCCCGTGCCCCTGGTCATCCGCAACGCGCCCACCCGGCTGATGCAGCAGCTGCATTACGGCCAGGGCTACCAGTATGCCCACGATACCCGGGAGAAGCTCACCGACATGCAGTGCCTTCCCGACGATCTGGCGGACCGGGTCTATTACCGCCCCACCGAGCAGGGACTGGAAGCGCGCTACAAGCAGCGTCTGGAGGAAATCAAGGCCTGGAAAAAGGCGCGGCGAGAGGGCCGGGAAAAGCCCTGAAGGGCCGGACGGCCCGACGCGCGCATCAACCGACGAGGAGGGAAACCCCATGCGCTATGAAGGCATTATCTTTGACCTGGACGGCGTCCTCTGCACCACGGACCACTATCACTACCTGGCCTGGAAGGCCCTGGCCGATCGGCTGGGCATCCCCTTCAACGAAACGGACAACAACCGCCTGCGGGGCGTGAGCCGCATGGCCAGCCTGGAGATCATCCTGGAAAAGAGCGACAGGGCCTACACCCTGGAAGAAAAGGAGGCCATGGCCGCCGAAAAGAACGACGCCTACCGCCGCCTGCTGCATCAGATCACCCGGGCCGACCTGTCCCGGGAGGTCCAGTCCACCCTGGACCGGCTCCGCGCTCAGGGCTGCAAGCTGGCCGTGGGTTCCGCCAGCAAGAACACCCCCTTCATCCTGGAGCGGCTGGGCCTGGGCGATTTCTTTGACGCGGTGGCGGACGGCAACTGCGTCACCCGCTCCAAGCCCGACCCCGAGGTATTCCTCAAGGCCGCGGAAATGCTGGGGCTGTCCCCCGCCGTATGCCTGGTGGTGGAAGACGCCCACGCGGGAGTGGAAGCCGCGGTGGCCGGAGGCTTTGCCTGCGCCGCCATGGGCGACGCCAAGGACGACCCCCGTGCCGCCTATCACCTGAACGCCTTCGGCGAGCTGCTTCAGGCAACGGAGTAAAAAAGGCCGGTTTTCCTGCAAATGGGAAAACCGGCCTTTATCTATGCGAAATCTATGGGATTTCCAGGCTAATTTGCGTTGTTCCCGCTATTTTCTTGGTCCCATAATGCTTCAACCCATGTTTTGAAAGTGCCCGCACGGATTAATTTTCATCCGCAGTCTGCGCTATTCCCAATGCGGAACCGCCTCCTGGAAAAAACTGATTCACCGCCGCCTCCACGGTGGCGAGCACCTCCTGGCTGTCCACGTCGTAGCCGTGCTCCCGGAGGATGTCCGTTACATAGGCGAGTTTCTCCTGCCCCCGATTCGCTCCGTACAGCTGTTCCGCGGCAAAGACCAGCGTACTGGCCAGCGCAGAAAGGTTTGCCTGCTGCTGCTGGGTAGTGCGGGCCTTGATCCAGGGTACCAGTCGATAGGTCACCAGTGCCGCCAGCAACGTGATCACCGCCTGCACTACCGGCGTCAGATTGATGGATGCGGCAGCCGCGTCTTCCGCCAGGGCAAAAGCAGGAATCGTCATGCAACCCACCAGCATCCAGCAAAGCACAAAAAAAGCGGTATTCTTCCGCATATCAGCACCTCCATATACTTTTTTCTTGGGCGTCAAACAAAGGCATCACAGCATATCCATACTGCTCACCCTCCTTGCAGAATGCTGCCCAGGGCGTCATATACCGCCTGCAACGCCGCCCGCTGCACGGTAATCAGTTCCCCGCCTGTCATGGTTTCAGCACTTCCGCCCGCTTCCGTCATCTCCTGCCCGCCCATGTCCAGAAATTCCGCCATCATATACCCCGTGCGGTCGCCATACCGCACCTTTGCCCAGCCGCCGGATACTTCCGCCACCTGCACCACCGCCCCCACCGGCACCTCCCAGTACAGCCCGTCGGCCGTACTGGGCTTGCTGCGCATCTTCACCGTGCTGCCGCTCGTCGCCGTTACCTTTGCCGTCTGCGCCATGTTTTCCA
>CALVVZ010000027.1 GCA_944364075.1 uncultured Clostridia bacterium | reverse complement strand
CATCAACCAGGTGCTGCGCTTCCTGGGCTTTGAGGGCGCGCAGCTGATGTACAACTCCGGGGCGGTGCTCCTGGGCATGGTGTACAACTTCCTGCCCTTCATGGTGTTCCCCATCTACACGGTGCTCAGCAAGCAGGACCCCAAGCTGGGGGAGGCGGCCCAGGACCTGGGCTGCAACGAGTGGCGCACCCTGGTGAAGGTAACCATGCCCCTGAGCCTGCCGGGGGTCATCAGCGGCATTACCATGGTGTTCATGCCCTCGGTGACCACCTTCTTCATCCCCCGGGTGCTGGGCGGGGGCAACACGGTGATGTTCGGCGACCTGATTGAGTCGAAGTTCCTCACCGAAGGCAACTGGAACGTGGGCAGCGCCCTGAGCCTGATCATGATGGTGCTGATCCTCATCAGCCTGTCCATCCTGCGCAAGGCGGACCCCAAAGGGGAAGGAGGCGGCATCGCATGAGCAAGTTTTTCAAGCGGTTTTACCTGGGCATCGTGCTGGTGTTCCTCTATGTGCCCATCCTGGTGCTGATTATCCAGTCCTTTAACGGGGGCAAGAGCCGGGCCAAGTGGGAGGGCTTCTCCCTGCGCTGGTATGAGGAGCTGCTCCACGACCAGGCCATCCTGGGCGCGTTACAGGTGACCCTCAGCGTGGCGCTGATCGCCATGGTGTTTTCCACGCTCCTGGGTACCCTGGCGGCCATCGGCATTTACAGCATGAAGCGCCGCCCCCAGTCCGTGATGATGACCCTCACCAACCTGCCCAACACCATGCCGGACATCGTCACCGGTATTTCCCTGATGCTGCTGTTCATCTTCACCAAGGTGGAGCGGGGCTACTTCACCATGCTCCTGGCGCACATCACCTTCGACACCCCCTATGTGATCCTCTCGGTGATGCCCAAGCTCAAGCAAATGAACAAGCACACCTACGAGGCCGCCCTGGACCTGGGCGCCACCCCCACCTATGCCCTGACCCATGTGCTGATTCCCGAGTGCAAGCAGGGCATCATCACCGGGGCCATGCTGGCCTTCACCCTTTCCCTGGATGACTTCACCATCAGCTACTTCACCACCAGCCCCCTGGTGCAGAATCTGTCCACGCTGATTTACTCCGCCGCCCGCAAGGGCATCAAGCCTTCCCTGAATGCGCTGAGCGCGCTGATGTTCGTCTCGCTCCTGGTGCTGCTGCTCATTGTCAACCGCCGCACCACGGAGAAGAAGTAACCGCATGCAAGCTGCTTGCAGTAGCATCCCCATACAAAACATCTTTTTTAGGAGGAAACGCCCCATGAAAAAGCTGCTTTCCCTGCTGCTGGTCGCCCTGCTGGTACTGCCCGCCGCCGCCCTGGCCGACGAGGTGGTCAACGTGTTCAACTGGTACGACTACATCGACGAAAGCGTCTTTGAGCAGTTCACCGAGGAGACCGGCATCCAGGTCAACGACATGTACTTCACCACCAACGAGGAAATGATGGTGCAGGTGGAGGCCAACCCCGGCGCCTTCGACGTGTGCTTCCCCTCCGAATACATCGTCGAGCGCATGCTGGAAAAGGATCTGTTGGCGGAGATCAACTACGACAACGTGCCCAACTTCCAGTACACCCTCGAGAGCCTGCAAAATCCCAGCTACGACCCCGACAACGCCCATTCCGTTCCCTACATGTGGGGCACCGTGGGCATCCTGTACAACACCACCATGGTGGAGGAGCCCGTGGACTCCTGGAGCATCCTGTGGGATGAGAAGTACGCCAACAACGTGTTCATGCTGGACTCCATCCGCGACTCCATGGGCATCACCCTCAAGTACCTGGGCTACTCCATGAACACCCGGGACATTACCGCCCTGGAAGCCGCCAAAACGAAGCTCATCGAGCAGAAGAACGCCGGTATCGTCAAGGCCTACCAGGTGGACGAGACCAAGGACAAGATGGTGGCCGGCGAGGCCGCCCTGGCCGTGATGTGGTCCGGGGACGCCCAGTACGCCATCGACCTGAATCCCGACCTGGCCTACGTCATTCCCAAGGAGGGCAGCAACGTCTGGGTGGACTGCATGGTCATCCCCAAGGACGCCAAGAACAAGGAAAACGCCGAGAAGTTCATCGACTTCCTCTGCCGCCCCGACATCGCCCAGAAGAACTGCGAGGCCATCTGGTACTCCTCCCCCAACACCGGCGCCATTGAGCTCATGGGCGAGGACTACACCGGCAACACCGTCATGAACCCCTCCGAGGCGGACATCGCCAACTGCGAGTACTTCAACGACATCGACGAGGCCTTCCTGGCGGTGTACAACGCCCTGTGGCAGGAAGTGAAAAACGCCAAGTAAACCTCCCGCATTTTCCCCCTTGACAAACGCGCCCGGCCGTCCTATACTGCAATCATTCCCGAGGAATGAAGGGGAACATGCCCGCACTCCCGCCCGGCAGAGATTCCGCGCCATGGGCTGCAAGCGCGGAAGGGGAACGGTTTTGCGTGGATACCATCCCCGGACTTTGGGCGGCTCACGGCCGATAGCCCGTGAATGAAGCAGGTTTCCATAGGAAACAAGCAGGGTGGAACCGCGGATGCGCAATTCAGGCATTCGTCCCGGCAGAAACGGCCGGGACGGGTGCCTTTTTCGTTCCCGGCGAGGTAACCACAACCAAACAAAAGGGAGGAAACATCGCCATGAAAATCATCTACAACGACGGCGCCGTGGCCGAGTGCCCCGCGGAGGACGAACTGCACGTCATCCGCCACAGCGCGGCGCACATTCTGGCCCAGGCCATCAAGCACCTGTATCCCCAGGCGCATTTCGCCTACGGTCCCGCCACGGAGAAGGGCTTCCACTACGACGTGGACCTGGGCGACGTGAAGCTCTCCGACGAGGACTTCCCCGCCATTGAAAAGGAAATGCAGGCCATCGTCAAGCAGAACCTGCCCATCAAACCCTTCGCCCTTTCCCGGGAGGAGGCCGTGAAGCTCATGCAGGAGCGGGGCGAAACCTACAAGGTGGAGCATATCGCCGACCTGCCCGAGGATGCCACGTTGACCTTCTACCAGCAGGGGGACTACATCGACATGTGCGTGGGCCCGCACCTGTGCTACACCAAGGCCCTCAAGGCCTTCAAGCTCACCGCCCTCTCCGGCGCCTATTGGAAGAACGACAAGAACAACAAGATGCTCACCCGGGTCAGCGGCGTTGCCTTCCGCAACCAGGAGGAGCTGAACGAATACCTCAAGATGATCGAGGAGGCCGAAAAGCGCGACCATCGGCGCATCGGCAAGGAAATGGGCCTGTTCATGCTCTGCGACGAGGGCCCCGGCTTCCCCTTCTTCCTGCCCAAGGGCATGGCCATCAAAAACGCCCTGGTGGATTACTGGCGGGACATTCACTGCAAGGCGGGCTATGTGGAGGTCTCCACGCCCCTGATCATGAACCGCCACCTGTGGGAGACCAGCGGCCACTGGGATCACTACAAGGACAACATGTACGCCACCAAGATCGACGACGAGGACTACTGCATCAAGCCCATGAACTGCCCCGGCGGCGTGATGGTCTACCGCAGCCAGCCCCACAGCTACCGGGAGCTGCCCATGCGGGTGGGCGAGCTGGGCATCGTACACCGGCATGAGCTTAAAGGCGCGCTCCACGGCCTGTTCCGGGTGCGCTGCTTCACCCAGGACGACGCGCACATCTTCATGACCCGGGAGCAGATCCCCGATGAGATCGCCGGGGTGGTGCATCTAATCAACCAGGTGTACAGCAAGTTCGGCTTTGAATACTTTGTGGAGCTGTCCACCCGCCCGGAGAACAGCATGGGCTCCGACGAGGACTGGGAGGACGCCACCAACGGCCTCAAGGCCGCCCTGGAGCGCCTGGAGATGCCCTATATCCTCAACGAGGGCGACGGCGCCTTCTACGGCCCGAAGATCGACTTCCACCTGCGGGACAGCCTGGGACGCACCTGGCAGTGCGGCACCATCCAGCTGGACTTCCAGATGCCGCTGAACTTCGGCCTGGAGTACGTGGCCGAGGACGGCAGCCGCAAGCGCCCCATCATGATCCATCGGGTGTGCTTCGGCTCCATTGAGCGGTTCATCGGCATCCTGACGGAGCACTTCGCGGGCAAGTTCCCCACCTGGCTGGCCCCCACCCAGGTGAAGGTGCTCCCCGTCTCCGACAAGAGCCTCGATTATGCCCGCCAGGTGTACGAGCGCATGAAGGACAAGGGCATCCGCGTGGAGCTGGACGACCGCAACGAAAAGATCGGCTATAAGATCCGCTACGCCCGTCAAATCGACCGGGTACCCTACATGCTGATCCTGGGCGAAAAGGAAATCGCCGAGCAGACGGTCTCCGTGCGCGACCGGGCCACGGACGAAACCACCTCCTGCACCCTGGACGAATTCCTGGCCAAGCTGGAGCAGGAAATCAAGGACCGGGTGTAAACTCGGAATGCCAGCAAAATGCTGCGGCATGCGCTTTCCGCTTTTCAGCAGGCGCATGCCGCACACGGCTGAATGCCCGGCTCGTTGGCAATGTTTCTGATGCTTTTGTACCCGCCGGCGGATGCGATCTGTCGAAAAAGGGGCTGCTGCAAAGCAGTCCGAAAAAAAATGAGATGGGTTTCCCGGAAAAGGGTTGCCTATCTCATTTTTGTTGCAATTTGGGTTTGCCATAAAACAAACGCAGTAGCAAGCGCCCAGCGGAAAGGCGTGGTATGATCAACCGTTGGCACTGCCCATTGCGCAAAATTGGGAAACAGGATTACAGGCAGATATATAAAGCAAATTCTCCCAATGGGAAAAAACGGCGGCAGAACCACGGCGCATGTTCAAGCGTTTGGCATGCGGATCTCTGCGCGTGCTCCATTTCGCCCGCAGTCTGGAGGAGGTCCATCGGAAGAATGTCGGCTTTGTCTGGCAAATACAGGACGATCGTTTCACAGCCGGAAAGCCAACGAGCTGTTTCTTCAAACCGGAGGGGAGGGGGCAACGGACCGCAGGAAAGCTGCGGCAGGTTGCACAGAACCTTACGTTCGGGGTACAAGAAGAAGAAAGCCGTCCTGACTGCGGCCATATGAAGAGATGGAACAGCTGCCGCGGCAAAGGGAATGGTTTTTTTGCAAGCCGAAAAATGCAAAAAGCCGGATCTTTCCTTCTGGAGAAACCCCGCGCTGCTTTCCATGCCTTTTCTTTTCCGATTGTTCCCAAAGCCCCTGGAACAACCTACTTTTTCGCAGAAAAAGAGGCTGTCGCCCAACTTTCGTTTTGCAACAGCCCCTACTTTATGGACTTTCCAGGGCAACAAAGCGCTTATTTGGCAAACTCCGTGCTACGGGTTTCGCGGATCACGTTGACACGAATCTGGCCGGGATACTCCATTTCCTTTTCAATGCGCTTGGCAATTTCCTTGGCCAGGATCTTGGTACCCTCATCGGTCACGTCATCGGGCTTGACCATAATGCGCACCTCGCGGCCGGACTGGATAGCATAGCACTTCTCCACGCCGTCAAAGCTGTTGGCAATTTCCTCCAGTTTCTCCAGACGCTTGATGTAGTTTTCCAGGCTCTCGCGGCGGGCGCCGGGACGGGCGGCGGAAATCGCGTCCGCAGCCTGCACCAGTACGGCTTCCACGGTCTGGGGTTCCACATCGTTGTGGTGGGCCAGAATGGCATGAATCACGTCGGGGCTTTCATGATATTTCCGGGCAAGCTCGCCGCCCAGGGTCACATGGGTGCCTTCGGCCTCGTGGTCCACCGCCTTGCCGATATCATGCAAGAGGCCCGCACGCTTGGCCAGCGCAACGTCCGCGCCCAGCTCTGCGGCCATTAGGCCGGCCAGGTGGCTGACTTCGATGGAATGCTTGAGCACGTTCTGTCCGTAGCTGGTACGGAAACGCAGGCGGCCCAGCAGCTTGACCAGCTCGTGATGAATGCTGTGCTGATTGGTCTCAAACACGGCCTGCTCGCCGGCTTCCCGGATCTGGTTATCCACTTCCTTGCGAGCCTTGTCCACCATTTCCTCGATGCGGGCGGGGTGGATGCGCCCATCCATGATGAGCTTTTCCACGGCGATGCGGGCGATTTCCCGGCGCACGGGATCGAAGGCGGAAACGATGACCGCCTCGGGGGTATCGTCGATAATCAGATCCACGCCGGTGGCGGTTTCCAGGGCGCGGATGTTCCGGCCCTCACGGCCGATAATCCGGCCCTTCATGTCGTCGTTGGGCAGCGCAATGACGGATACCGTGGACTCGGCCACGTGGTCCGCCGCGCACTTCTGAATGGCAAGGGCGATAATGTTGCGGGCCTTCTTTTCGCCTTCTTCCTTGGCGCGGGTTTCGATATCCCGGACCATGGCGGCGGCGTCGTGGAAGGCTTCCTTCTGGATGCGCTCCACCAGCTGCTGGCGAGCTTCGTCCTGGGTCATGCCCGCGATGCGCTCCAGCTCGGAGAACTGCCGGGCGTGATAGGCCTCGGCCTCTTCCTGAATCTTCTGGATCTCAGCCTGCTTTTTGTTCAGGCTTTCCTCCCGGGCCTCCATGTTGTCGGCTTTCTTGTCCAGGGTTTCCTCGCGCTGGTTCACGCGGCGCTCGGCACGCTGAACTTCGTTGCGCCGCTCCCGCATTTCCCGGTCGTTTTCCGCCTTGGCCTTGAGGATTTCTTCCTTGGCCTCCAGCACTTTTTCCTTTTTGTATTCATCCGCCTTGCGGGTGGCATCCTCCAACAGCTGCTTGGCGTAGGCTTCCGTGCGGCCGATCTTTTGCTCGGCCACGTTCCGCCGGTACACAAAGCCTGCCGCTCCGCCCGCTCCAAGCGCCACAAGGATCAGCAGAATCCATACAATGGTTGGCATATGGGCTTTCTCCCTCCTTTTTCTCAGATTTTTTTCGTACCGGTTCCATGTCTCATGTGTTGAACGACAAAAGCCGTCCGGGCATATTCGTCCCGCACGGCTCCAGGCTGACATCCGCCGCCTCCCAAAGCTTATTGCCAAATCCTGCCATATGTCCGCGTTCCCGCCCTTTCGGCCGAAAGCCGCGGCCCTGCCTCATAAAAACCACTTTTACGCGCATACGGGGGCATGCGTGTGAAAGCGTCCGGCGCTTCCCATGCATGCCGGACCCTTCCGCTAATTCCCATGCAGCAAACAGCACGCAAAAAACAACGCGCAACACGCGCCGCTTTTTCGAAAACTGCCCGCCTTCGCGGCGGCGCAGGAGTAGAAAAAATCCCTGGGTAAGTCTATGGATAACAGCCGGGGAACGCTGGGCGCGCTCCCGCTTCAGCCGAACATACATATTGTACTGATGTTTTTCCGTTCTGTCAAGGGATTCGGCGGGGCAAGGCGCAATCTTCTTGGCGCGGGGCGCAGTCCGGTCCTGGTCTTGTCCAAAAGGAAAGAGGGGCCGGTTGCCCCAGAAGAAGCAGCCAGCCATCCGGGCCGTTCAGCCTTCGCATTTTTTCAGGAGATGGTGGTACCGCCCGAGCCAATAGGGCAGCGTGTAAGTGGTGGAGCCCTCCATCATCAAGGGCTGGTAGTACTCCTCGTCATGGCCCTTGAGCACATAGGAAGGCCGGTTGTACTTGTGAAGCGCCCGCTCATCCGGCGCGGCCACCGCGAGATGCTCCCGGATTGCCCGCAGATACGCAAGAATCGCGGCGGCGTTTCCGGGATCGTCCGCATGCCGGAAGGCTTCGGCCGGCAAGGGCGCTGCCGGCTTTTCATAGCTCAAGGCGTTAAAAGCGGGACCTTTCCAGCCAAAGTCGGCAATGGAGACCGATTCGATATCATCCCGCTGGGGATGGGTGGCGCACCACCGGCGCAGGTCCAGGGGATGGCGGCCCAGGGCCCAGGCTGCGGTATCCACCAGCCTGTTGCCGTAGGCATCGACCTGCTCCTGACAGGGATGGACGAGCTGGTACACCAGATACCACAGCGGATTTTCGCTGTACCGCATGGAGCGCCACCAGGCGTCCAGCGCCCGGCGGTACTTTTCCAGCAGCGCCTCGTCCCGCTCCATTTGGAACAGCAGATAAAAGCAGAGCATGGCCATTTCTTCGTCCGAATAATTCAGATTGGACAGGAGGAGTATTTCGGCAAACAGCTCCGACTGCTTCAGTTCTTCGCTGACAAAGTTCATGTCGGTGTCGAGATATTCACGGGTGAGCAGGACGTACCGCTCCCAATATTGGGTCATGATTTCCGCGTATTCATAAGGCTTTTCCAGCGCGGCAAGCCGGTATTCATCCTCCCACTTTTTTTCTCCGGTGATATAGGCGGCAGTTTTGAACACGCACAGCAATACCGCCCCCGCCAACGGCGCGTTCAGGGAACCGTCGTGGGAGTAGAAGTATTCCCGCGAAGCCTTGCCCCAGGTGCAGGGCTGACCGGAAGCGTCTATGAGCATATAGTTGTTATCGGAAAAATGCTGCGCCAGGTTGCGGATGGTGGAGACAATGATCTGCCTGAGCTCCGGGTCCTCCGGCCCGAGGATGTCATAGGCCACCTGGTAAACAAACAAATGGCCGATGATCTCATCCAGGCTGGTGTCCCCCTTGTAGACAATATCCTCCCGGCCGAAGGGCTTGCCGGTTTGGGGATTGACGGCGTGCTGAATCAGCCGGAAAAGGCGCGGAGGAATTTCTGCACTGGCATCCACGGAAAGGTTGATATTGTATTCGCCGTTGATGAACGCCTGCTCCCGATTCCTTCCCGTGCGGGAAACGGCCTGCCCCCCGGGCTGCATAAGGTAGTAGATGCCCTTTTCATAGTCATAGGAGTCCGGGCACTCGGAGGCCAGCCCTTTCAGGAGGTAGTTGCGCGCCGGGAACCCCGCCAGAAGGCGGGTACGGGTCTCCAGCGCATCGCCGGGCAGGGGTTCCTTCCAGGAGGAGGGATCAAAGGGCGGCTTTTCCCCGATGGCGGTCAGGTCGGCCGGGCTTGCCTGGGGAACGGGAATCGAAGGATTTCCGCCCTTGCGCAGGGCGGACTCGCCGTAGCCCCTGCTGCCGGAACAATTGGTTTGATAATGGATGGGCGTTTCCTTTGTGCCGGTGCGGCAGGGAATACTCGCCAGGAGCAGCACCGCTTCGGTGGAGCGGGCAGCCGCGTTCCTGACGGCTTCCAGCCTTTGGGGATCGGCGCCCTCCCGGCGCAGAACGGCGGCTCTCCCGCCGCGTACATGGCGGTCCAAAGCCCGTCGTTATCCATTTCCTGGGCAACCCAGCGGCCGTCCTGCCAGGCAGATTCGGTAACAGCGCCCCGGCGGCAGGTATATTGCTGGGTGTTGGCGTGCAGCAACTCGGCCTTTTCTTCCCCGGTCATGGGCACGAGGCGAATATGGGTAATACCGTGCGCCGTCACCGTCCAGATGCCGTTTTCCCCGTCGGGGAGAATGCCCTGCACGGGGCTTTCCGCATCGTACAGATACCGGTCTCCCATAAAGCGCATGGTGCGGTCGCGCTCCAGCGCTTCCCCGGGGCAATCCCGGCGGACGCCGTATGCCGTAACGCGCCACACGGCGCCGTCCGCCGTGACGGCGCGCCGGGCCAGCGCGTCCCCGTCCTTCAGCCTATCCCAAAGAGGCTTGGGAAGCTGCGCGGAGGCCTCCTCCCAGGACCAGCGGTCCACCTGCTTTTGCGGCGCCGCGCTCTCCAGGGCGAAGGGCCCGCGGTAGGCCTGCTTCGGCGACGGAGCGCAAGGAGAAGGCGTGTTGCGCACCGTCAAATGACAGGAAGCCGCAATGGCGGCGTCGCCGACGCAGGACGCCGTGATTTGGACGTCGCCTTCGGCGTTGGCAGTGACACGCCCCCAGGTGTCCACGGAGGCAACGGCCTCATCGGAGGATTCCCAGCGCAGCCGGCGGTCGCGGATCTGCGGCGCGAATACCGGATCAATACTTCTGCCGCATCCGGGAGACAGCTCCCAGGGTTCGGGGACGGCGAGCCAAAGAAGTTTTGAATGCATAAAAAATTCCCCCCTGCTTTTGGGCGCTATTATAGCATGGTTTCCAGGAGAGAACAATGCCGTTTTTTAGAAGCTGGCAAAAAAGCGAGGGACGCGTCCGCCGCCGCAGGGACTACGCCATGCCGCCGGTGAGCGCGGTAAAAAGCAGATACATGCCTCCGCAGCCGGCCATGACGGCAATGGGGTTGGCCTTCCAGCGGCGCAAAAGCAGCAGCGCGCCGCCGAAGAGCGCCGCGTTCATCCAGTCCAGGGAAAAACTGTCCGGGCTGAGCGGCCGGATGGCGGACACGGCGGTGAACAGGATGTCCAGGGCCGCGGAGGTAATCAGCGCCACCACCACCGGGCGCAGCAGGGACAGCACCGTCTGCATGGCTTGCCCGCTGCGGAACCGGGCATAGACCCAGGAAAGCAGGGACACCAGGATCAGCGAGGGCAGGATGCAGCCGAAGGTGGCGATGAGCGCGCCGGCGACGCCGCCGATGCGCAGCCCCACAAAGGTGGCGGCGTTGATGGCGATGGGGCCGGGAGTCATTTCGGCGATGGTAATGAGGTTGGTGAATTCCGCCATGGTCAGCCAGCCGAAGCGCTCCACCACCTGAGCCTGGATCAGGGGCATGGCCGCGTAGCCGCCGCCCACGCTGAAGGCGCCCACCTGCAAAAAGCTCAGAAACAGCTGCGCCAGCATCATGCCGCCCTCCTTTTTCCCATCCACAGCGCCTTGGCGATGCCCAGCAGCGCCGCGCCCAGAATCAGATAGATCACGTTCACGTGGGCGGCGTAGGAAAGGAGAAAGGCCACGACCATCAGCCCCATGGCCAGCGGGTCGCGCTCCTTCACCACGCGGCTGCCCAGCCGCCAGCTCACGTCCACGATTACCGCCGCCACGCCCGCCTGCATGCCCTTGAGCGCCGCGGCCACCCACGGATTGGTGGCAAAGGCCTGATAGGCCAGGGAAACGGCCGAAAGCACCAGCATGGGCGGCAGGATGGTGCCAAGCACCGCTACCGCCATGCCGCTCCATCCCGCCACCTTACGGCCTACCAGGATCGAGGCATTCACGGCGATGGCGCCGGGGGACGCCTGGGCCAGCGCGGTCATGTCCAGCATTTCCTCCTCTTCCAGCCAATGCAGCTGATCCACGAATTTCTTCTGCATCAGCGATACGATGACGAAGCCGCCCCCGAAGGTAAACGCGCTGATATAGAGCATGGAGCTGAAAAGCGTCCACAGCTTCCTGCGTCTGTTCATAGAAAAGCCGCCCTCCGTTTCGATGTTTCATGATGATTGTACGCCTTGCAAACGCATGTGTAAAATGCTATGATCTTATTGCATATATACCATTTTTGTTATGATCTGGAGGGATTGCATGACGTTGCGGCATATGCGGATCTTTCAGAAAATCTATGAAAAGCAAAGCGTGACCCGGGCAGCGGAGGAGCTGCATATGACGCAGCCCGCAGTGACCCGCGCCCTGCAGGAACTGGAACGGTACTACGGCCTACATCTGTTTGAGCGCCTGGGCCGCCGGCTTGCTGTAACCGAGGCGGGAAGGCGCATGTATGACTATGCCCTGCATCTGACGGAAACCTTTGATACCATGGAGAAATCCCTGCGGGACTGGGAGCGGCAGGGCGTGCTGCGGGTAGGGGCCAGCGTTTGCCTGGGATGCGGCATGCTGCCGGAGCTGGCCGGCACATTCCGGCAGCTGCACCCGAGGGTAGAGATGCGGGTTCGGGTGGCCAATGGGGAACTGCTGTGCCGCGATCTGCTGGAAAACCGCCTGGATCTGGCGCTGTTGGAGGGAGAGGAAAATGGGACGGGGCTGACGCTCACGCCCATTGGTTCCAGTGAAATGGCGCTGATCGTACCGGCCAGGCATCCGCTGGCGGAGGCCGTCAGGGCGACGCTGGCGGAAGCCGCGGCCTATCCCCTGCTGCTGCGGGAAACGGGAAGCGCTACACGGCGCTTTCTGGATCAGCTGCTGCTCAGCCGGGGGCTAACGGTGCAGCCCGCCTGGGAAAGCGCAAGCACTCAGGCCATTCTCGCGGCGGTGCGGGAAGGGCTTGGCATTACCCTGCTGCCCTGGGCCCTGGCGCGGGAAGCGGTGCGGCGGGGAGAGGCTGCCCGATGCATCCTGACGGATGTGGAACTGGTGCGGCGGCGCTACGCGGCGTGGCATCCCAGCAAATACGTGACGGATACCATGCGGGCCTTTTTGAACCTGTGCATGCAGAATGATGATTCTCCATATGATATGTAAGTTTTTATGAACGCGCATATGTGTGCGCGGCGGACGGGCTTATGATTGCTTCCAAGGTATACATGCACAAAGCCCCCGAAAAAGTGCAAGTTATGAATTCTGCGCCAAAGAAATGGAAAAGACAATAATTTCTATAAAAAGCCCTTGCATACATGCCCTATCTCCTTTATAATAAACTAAATAGGTTTTTTCTATTATATGCTAAAAGCACATAAAAGGAGACGATGGCAATGCCAAGAACGAAGCGCGTGCCCGCCAAGGCCAAACAGGAAAAAGTGGAAAAAAATGTAAAAGCAACGGTAAACGAAGTCCCGGTGAAAGACAAGACCCGCAAGGCATATCCTTCCCTGGAAGAACGGATTGCACTGGCCGATGCCAAAATCCAGCAGCTGGAAAAGCTTAACGCCACCCGTCAGGCGCTGGTGGAAAAGACCGCCGCCACCTTGGCGGAGCGTCAGGAAACCCTGGCCAAGAGCCAAAGCGCGCTGGAGAAGGTGCGCGCCCGCCGGGAACGGCTGATCGCTTCCAAGGATAAGCCCGCCAAGGCGCCCCGTTCCCGCAAAGCGGCGCAGGACCCGCAGTATCAGGCGCTGCTTTCCGCGCTGAAGGAAAAAGGCACCAGCATGGAAGAGCTCCTGGCCTCTCTGACCAAGTGAATATCACCGCGCTTATAAGGCCGCCGTTTTTTCGGGAACGGCGGCCTAAGCGTGTCAAAAAAGAAGTGGCGAGGGCTACTTCAGACTGCTGACAAAGCATTTCACCTCATCATTTTTGCAAGTCATGTATGGCATTCTTACACACACAGGAGGATTTTGCGCCTGCGGCGCGACCAAAGGGCTTTCCGATCGCCCTTTGGAAACCTTCGGCCCCATACGCTATGAAATTTTGCAGATTAGGGAGCATGAAGGCTCATTTTTCCCGCATCTGTTTATGAAAAGGCATGCCTTTTTCAACAGTCCGAAGTGGCGAGAGCCACTTTTTCGACACGCTGGTTGGAGGGGCTACGACCTATCCGACCGCTCCCAGGATTTTATGACAGTCTGAACCGGCGCAACGAACCGATCCTGTTTTTTCACGGGTCTGCCACAGGGTATATGGCAGGACTGCAAGGAGGCTTATACCTGCTTGGAACCTTGCACATACGCCATGAAAGCGTCGCGGTTTTCCTGGGGCGTGGTGGTGGGACGGCCCAGGTCCGCCCGGGCGCCCAGGGCGCAGAACATCTCGATCAGGCTCAGGGTGGGCTGGGACTGGGCCGCGGCCAGGGCCTCCTGGAGGCCTGGAAGGGTGTCGGCGGTATACACCGCGGGATAGCCCGCCTCCCGGGCCAGGGATGCGAAGCGCATGACGCCCTCCGCCACGGGCATGCCGCCCACGGTCTCATGGGCGCCGTTGTTCATGACCACATGGATCAGATTGCGGGGCGCCTTTTTGGCGATCACGCCCAGATGGCCCAGGTGCATCAGCGCCGCGCCGTCCCCGTCCAGGCACCACACCCGGCGCTCGGGCTTGGCCAGGGCGATGCCCAGGGCGATCATGGAAGCGTGCCCCATGGAGCCCACGGTGAGAAAATCCCGTGCATGCCCTTGTCCCAGCCCCTCGCGAATCTCAAACAGCTCCCGGCTGAGCTTACCCGTGGTGGAAACGAAGATGTCCCGCTCCCCCGCCATGCGGGCGATGAGCGCCACGGACTGCTCTCGGGTGACCGCATAAGCGTTGCCGTACTTGGGGCGGCAGGCGGTGGTCAGCGCGCCCTTGCGGATGACCAGCGCGGCGCAGCGCCCCTGATTCAGCCGGGCCACCGCCTGGGCAAACAGGGAGCGGAACTGCTCCTCGGTGGTGGAAGCCTCCAGCACGTAGGGCGTTATGTCCATCAGGCGCAGCTGCTCCAGGGTCACTTCTCCCTGGAACACATGCTGCGGCTCGTCATGGACGCCGGGCTCCCCGCGCCACCCCACCACGAACAGGCAGGGAATGCCGTATACCTTGTCATGCAGCAGAGAACACACCGGATTGACGATGTTTCCCAGGCCGCTGTTTTGCAGATAGACCAGGGCGGGCCGCCCGGTAGCCAGGTAGTGCCCCGCCGCCAGGCCCACCGCGCCGCCTTCGTTGGCGGCCACCAGGTGGCGCTCGCCATGCACGCCGTATAGGTCGTAAAGGGTGTCGCACAGCCCCTTGAGCTGGGAATCCGGCACACCGGTGTAGAAGGTGATTCCCGCCTCCTTGCAGGCGGTCAACAGGGTAATGGCGTCCATGATGCTCCTCCTTTGCTCAGGCCTGGAAGTGGGTGTCGTCAAAGACCTCCACGTCCGCCTCTTGCTCTTTCTTGGTGTGATCCTGCAGTTTCAGCTTATCCTGCACCTTTTTCTTGGCGCGCCGCCAGTACACGGCAAAGAATGCGCCCGCCGCCACCGCCACGCCCACCACGGCCTGCAGGGCGTAGGAGGTCACGGAGGGATCCACGTAGGCGCAGGCCAGCGCGGGGGTCAGCAGGGCGATCAGGGCGAAGTACACTAGGCCCTGGGATTTCCATCTGCGGTTGTTCATGAAAACGCATGCTCCTTTCACAAAAGGTCGGTGGGGGGCGTGTCAGCCCGCCTTGGGGGACGAGGCCGCCGCGCCGTTGGCGCGCCGCCTGGCCTGCTGGGCCACCACCTCTTCCAGGATAGCCCTGGCGGAGTAGGGCGCGCTGTCGGGGAAATGGGCGATCAGTTCAGTGCGGATGTCCAGGATGCGCTGACGCCAGGCGTCGGACTCCGCCAGCAGCGCGGCGGCGGCTTCGCCGGCGCGCCCGGCTTCCTCCAGGGGCAGGTCCACGCCGATGCGCGTGCGCAGCAGCAGCTCCTGGGGCGGAATGCCCAGGCGTTCGTAGTCGGGGTTGTTCACCTTGGGCGGCGTGTGGATAAACAGGCAGGGCCGCAGGGTCACAAAGGCAAACTCCGTAGCCGTGCCGGACCAGTCGGTAACCGTGAGGTCCGCGCCGTAAATGCTGGCGTTGGAGGTGAAGTCGCTCTCCAGGGTCAGGTTTGCCCGGCCCTCCCAGGCCCTGCAAACGGCCTCCCACCGGGCGGGATAGCGTTTCACATACTCGGGGTGCGGGCGGAGGGTCACCGCCCAGCCGCGCTCCAGCAGGCTGTTCAGCAGGGGCTCCAGGCAGCTGTCCAGCAGATTGTCCTGCTGCCAGGAGGGCGCCACCAGGATGCGGGGCTGCGCATGAGGCTGCGCCGGCATGGCGGCGTACGCCTTGTACAGGCTGTCCAGCTGGCAGTAGCCGCACACGGTGAGCCGCTTGGGGGGCAGGCCGTAGATTTCCTCGGCCCTGCGGATCTCCGGCACCTGGAAATCGCCCACGCAGAGGATGTGGTCGTAGTGGTCCAGGGCGCCGGTATGCAGCACCATATGGGTGCTCAGGGGGTAGTGGAACAGGTACACGTACCGCGTATCCTTGCGCACGTAGCTCCGCTTGTAATGGTAGTTGTCCAGGTCGGTGAGGGTCATGACCACCACGTCCGCGTCCATTTTCATCATCAGGGTGATGAGCTTGCGGGGGCCCACATAGTACGCCCGCAGCCGGGGCTGCCGCTCCGCCAGGGCGAACACCGCATCCTCGTGGTCGGAGGTAACGTAGTGTACGGTGAGGTTGGACCGCCGAAGGATCTCGTCCATGACCGGCCCCAGATATTTATAGAACCCCTGGGACTCGGCGTAGAACACCAAATGCTTGCCTTCCACGGAAAAGAAACGTTTCATGTCCGCCTTTTCCCTGCGGCGGTGCGCCCGGGCCAGGGCGGAATCCTTCTCCCCGTCCAGGGCGTTGAGGGCGTCCAGCTCCCGTCGCGTCTGCTCCAGGGCGGCGTAATCCACCGCCTTGCGCGGGTCCATGAGCCGGTTGAGCAGCAGCTGCTGGACAATGGTGAGCAGATTGGCCGCCACCCAGTACAGCGCCACCCCGGCGGGCACGAAATATCCCAGGTACAGGGAAAGCCCCACGGAGAAAGCGCCCGTGCCCAGGCGCGCGGCGCGGCTCTGCTCCCGTTGCAGGGGGTTCAGCCGGTCCTGGCAGAGGGAAAGCAGCAGCGCGCTGGCTCCCGCCGCCAGGGGAATGCCCAGATAGGGAAGCGGCAGCGCCGCCGCGGCAGCGCCCAGGTCCAGCCCCAGAAAGCCGGTATCGAACCCTTGCAGGGCGGGCAGCAGCGCCGCAGCCTCCGGGGAAAGCTCTGCGGCCAGAGCTGCGCCCTGCCCGGAGCGGACGAACCCCAACAGCGTCAGCTCCGCCCCGGAGGCGGCTGCGTCCAGGCCCCGGGGCGCCGCCGCCGCAAACCAGGCCTCCAGCAGCGCGCGGTCCACTCCCAACAGATAGGTCAGGGGATGGTAGATCACCTGGATGACCCCCATGAGCAGCAGCAATTGCACCGCCAGGGGAATCAGGCTCACCAGGGGGTTATACCGGTTGCGCCTGTACAGGGCGGCCAGCGCCTCGCTCTGGCCGTCGGGATCGCCAAAATGGGCGATGCGCAGCCGGTTCACCTCCGGCTGCATGCGCACCACCGTCAGGCTGCTGCGGTGCATCATCAGGCTCAGGGGCAGCAGCAGTATCTTCATCAGCAGCGTAAAAAGCAGGATGCTTGTGCCGTAGTCCGAACACAGGGTATAGCAGCCCCGCATCAAAAAGCCCAGTACCGCGCCGATGGCTTCCAGGGCCGCGTTCATTCCATCACTTCAGCCTTCCTTGGTTGAAACGCCTTTTCCCACGGGGAAAAAGCTTCTGTTTATTATAGCTTTTCCCGGGAATACCGTCAACTGATTTTCCGCGGCAGCGCAGGGACAAAATTTTCCGCGGCGGCGCAGGGACAAAAAAGCGCGCCCCCGCGGAAATCGCGGGGGCGCGCCGTTGCAAAGCGTCAGCTGTGCGCCTGAATATCGCCGTTGCGGATCTTGACCCGCTGGATCTTGCCGGAAACGGTCTTGGGCAATTCGTCCACAAACTCCACAATGCGGGGGTATTTGTAGGGCGCGGTGGCGTGCTTGACGTGGTTTTGCAGTTCCTTTACCAGGGCGTCGGAGGGGGTATAGCCCTTGGTCAGCACGATGGTGGCCTTGACCACCTGGCCGCGCTCGGGATGGGGCACGGCGGTGATGGCGCACTCCAGCACGGCGGGATGCTCCATCAGCGCGCTTTCCACCTCGAAAGGCCCGATGCGGTAGCCGCTGGACTTGATCACATCGTCGCTGCGGCCGATGAAATAATAGTAGCCGTCCACATCCCGCCAGGCCATATCCCCGGTGTGGTACATGCCGCCCCGGAACACCTCGGCGGTTTTCTCGGGGTCGCGGTAATATTCCTGGACCAGCCCCGCGGGATGCCCGCCGTCCAGGCGCACGACGATCTCGCCCTCCACGCCGTCCTCCACGGAGTTGCCGTCCTGGTCCACCAGGTCGATGTGGTAGTGGGGCGAAGGCCGGCCCGTGGAACCCATGCGCGGGGTCATCCATTTGCTGGTCATGAGCAGGGGCGTGGTCTCGCTCTGGCCGAAGGCCTCGTGCAGCTCCACGCCGGTGAAGCGCTTGAACTGGTTGAACACCTCGGGATTCAGCGGTTCTCCGGCGGTATTGGCCCACTTCAAATGGCTCAGGTCGTAGCGGTTCATGTCCTCCTTGATCATAAAGCGGTACACCGTGGGCGGCGCGCAGAAGCTGGTCACCTGGTATTTCTCCAGCATGCGGAGCATGTCCGTGGCCACGAAGCGGTCAAAGTCGTACACGAACAGGCACGCGCCGCAGATCCACTGGCCGTAGATCTTGCCCCAGCCCGCCTTGGCCCAGCCGGTATCCGCCACGGCGATGTGCAGGGAGGTATCGTCCAGGTTGTGCCAGTAGGCGGCGGTGGCGATCTGCGCCAGGGGATAGGTATAGGTATGCACGGCCATCTTGGGCATGCCCGTGGTGCCCGAGGTGAAGTACATGAGCATCAAATCGTCATTGGTGGGCAGTTCAGCGTCCTCAGGGCGGACAAAGGTTTCGGGCTGCCGGTCCATCTCCGCCTCCAGGTTCAGCCAGCCGGGGCGGACCCCCAGGGTGATGCAGTACTGCAGGGTGGAGCATTCCGGGCGGGCGGCCTCCACATGCTGGCATACCTCGTCCAAATGGACGGCGATAATCGCCCGGATGGACGCGGCCTCGCAGCGGTAAACGATGTCCTTCTTGGCCAGCTGCGCCGTAGCGGGGATGAGGATGCAGCCCAGCTTCATCAGCCCCAGGGCGCAAAACCAGTATTCATACCGCCGCTTGAGCACCAGCAAGACCGGGTCGCCCTTCTTCAAGCCCAGGGAGCGGAAAAAGTTGGCGGCTTGGTTGCTTTTGCGGCTCATGTCCCCGAAGGAGAAGCGGCGCTCCTCCCCCGCCACGTTGGTCCAGATCATGGCGGGCTTGTCGGGGGAGAGGCGGGCGTACTCGTCCACAATATCATAAGCAAAATTGAACCGTTCCGGGATGCGCAGGGTATAGTTCCGTTCGAAATCCTCCTGGGAAGAAAAGTCCATTCTCACATAACGGTCAGCCAGCATGGCGCATTGATTCCTTTCTTTACGGCGCGGGAGATCAGTCGGGAATCACCATGGCCAGGAACTGCACCGGTTCGTTGCCCGCGCAGGTCATGGCGTGGGGCGCGCGGGAATCATAATAAATGCTGTCCCCGGGCTGCAGCAGCAGCTCATGCCCCGCCACGACGATCTTCATCACCCCGGAGAGAATATAATCGAACTCCTGCCCGTCATGGCTGTTAGGATGGAGTCCCTTGTTGTCCTCCAGAGGGATGGTCACAAACAGCGGCTCGATCTTCCGGTGCACAAAGTTGTAGGCCAGGTTCTTGTAAATGTACTGATCCCTGCGGTTAATGGATTGTCCCTTGCCCGCGCGGGTGACGGAATACAGGTTCAGCCTCGGCGCCTCGCCGGTGAGCAGCTCGGTCATATCCACGCCGAAATGCTCGTTGAGCTTGAGCAGGAAGCTGATGGGGATATCCGTCTCTCCGCTTTCGTAGCGGGCGTATTCCTCGGGGGATACCTCGCATAAGGCCGCCATCTGCTCGACGGTGTAGTCCGAGATTTCACGCAAGTCAGTAATCCGCATGGCGATCTGCCTTACCTGTTCGGACATGAATGGATACCTCCTTCATACGCGAATTTGCATCATTATACATGAATCCCCGGTGTCCCGCAAGGGCGCACCGGGTTTTTTTGTGTACAAAATGTGAAACCGCAGGCACGGTCCCTTTGGCAGAACGGCCGGCAAACGTTTTCCGCTTTCAAGAAGCACATGTTGCATGGGAAAAATGGTTCGGCCGGATTTTCAAGAGGGAAAGACGCCGTCGGCCGGTCTTGCATATTTTCCCGCGCAGGAATGCGCCCGAACAAAATCTTGGACCATGCCGCATCAATGCCTTTGCGCGGCACGGCTCTTGCGTCAGTCCGGGTGCATTGCCAGTAAAAAACGGCTTTCTCTCGCGCTGCGAAGGGGCAGACAAAACCGGCCCCGCCATACTGGGATGCGGAGGCCGGTTCGGAATTTTGCGGAAAACGTCCCTCAGTCCTTTACCCCGGTGATGAACATAGCGTCCCCGAAGCTGAAGAAGCGGTACTTTTCCTTCACCGCCAGCTCATAGGCCGCCAGGGCCTGCTCCCGGCCCAGAAAGGTGCTCACCAGCATCAGGAGGGTGCTTTGGGGCAGGTGGAAATTGGTAATCAGCGCGTCCACCGCTTTGATTTTCACGCCGGGCTTGATGAAAATGGCCGTTTCTCCCGCGCCGGGATGAATCACCCCCGCGTCGTCGGCCACGGTCTCCATGGTGCGCACGGAGGTGGTGCCCACGCAGACCAGCCGCCCGCCGGCCTGCCGGATGCGGTTCAGGGTGTCCGCCGCCTCCCGGGTCACCTGGTAGTATTCCGAGTGCATGACGTGCTTGTCCACGTCCTCCTCCTTCACCGGGCGGAAGGTCCCCAGGCCCACGTGCAGCAGCACGGGCACCACGGTAACGCCCATGGCCCGCACCTGCTCCAGCAGCGCGGGGGTGAAGTGCAGCCCCGCCGTGGGCGCGGCGGCGGAACCCTCCGCCTTGGCGTACACGGTCTGGTAGCGGGTCTGGTCCTGGAGCTTTTCATGGATGTAGGGAGGCAGGGGCATTTCGCCCAGGCGGTCCAGCAGTTCTTCAAACACGCCTTCATACTGGAAGCGCACCAGCCGCCCGCCGGTTTCCGCCACGTTTTCCAGCACCGTGCAGCGCAGCAGCCCGTCCCCGAAAACGCAGGTTGCCCCTGGTTTCAGGCGGCGGCCCGGCCTCACCAGGGCTTCCCAATCCGTGGCGTTTTCCCGGCGCAGCAGCAGCACCTCCACGGGCACGCCCGTGTCCTCCTTCACCCCCAGGAGCCGGGCGGGAATCACCTTGGTCTCGTTGATGACCAGGGCGTCCCCGGGGCGCAGGTATTGGGGCAGGTCGTAGAAATGCCGGTGCTCAATGGCGCCCGTGCCCCGGTGCACCACCATCAGCCGGCTGTGATCCCGGGGTTCGATAGGGGTTTGGGCAATCAGCTCCTCGGGGAGCACATAATCAAAATCGGATGTTTTCATGGGGTACGCTTCTTCTCCATTCCTCATAGGTTCGGCGCGGGCGGATGCCTGCCCGCTTACAGGTCAAACCGCAGCTGGTCGGGATGGTCGTTCCCGGCGGGCGGCGCGGGGGGCGTGCGCCGCATGTGCTCGTAGGCCGCGGGGGTACACACCCGTCCCCGGGGCGTGCGCATCAAAAAGCCCAGCTGCATCAGGTAGGGCTCGTACACGTCCTCGATGGTCACGGCGTCCTCCCCGGTGGTGGCGGCCAGGGTGTCCAGGCCCACGGGGCCGCCGCCAAACTTGTCCATCATGGTGGCCAGCATGTTCCGGTCCACCCGGTCCAGGCCCAGCTCGTCCACGTCCAGCATGTTCAGGGCGTCCCGGGCCACCTCGTAGGTGATGGTGCCCTGCGCCCGCACCTGGGCGTAGTCCCGCACGCGCTTGAGCATGCGGTTGGCAATGCGGGGCGTGCCCCGGCTGCGGCTGGCGATTTCCAGAATGCCGTCCCGCTCCGCGTTTACGCCCAGGATGCCCGCGCTGCGGCCCACGATCTGCGCCAGCTCCTCGGGGGTGTACAGCTCCAGGCGGAAGAGCATGCCAAAGCGGTCCCGCAGGGGCGCGGAAAGCTGCCCCGCCCGGGTGGTGGCTCCCACCAGGGTGAAGTGCGGCAGGTCCACCCGAATGGACCGGGCCGTGGGGCCCTTGCCGATCATGATGTCGATGGCAAAGTCCTCCATGGCGGGGTAAAGCACCTCCTCCACCTGCCGGGAAAGCCGGTGAATCTCGTCAATGAACAGCACGTCCCCCGCCGTCAGGTTGCTGAGGATGGAGGCCAGGTCCCCCGGCCGGTCGATGGCCGGGCCGGAGGTGATGCGTATGTTCTGCCCCATCTCCGCGGCCACAATGCAGGCCAGGGTGGTTTTACCCAGGCCCGGCGGGCCGTAGAGCAGCATATGGTCCAGGGCGTCGTGCCGGGTCAGCGCCGCTTGGATATAGATGCCCAGGCTGTCCTTCACGGCCTTCTGCCCCACGTATTCCCGCAGGGTATGGGGGCGGAGGCTTTGCTCCACGGCGCTGTCCTCTTCCCGGAAGCCGCCGGTCATCAATCGATCTTCTGCCATGGGTCGCCTCACATTCCGGCCATGCTGCGCAGGGCCAGCTTAATCAGTTCGTCGGTTTTGTCGCTCTGGTCGCGGACGCTCTGCACGGCGCTGCGCGCCTCGGCGGGGGTGTAGCCCAGGGCCTGCAGGGCTTCCAGGGCCTCGGTGACGCAGTCGGCGGCCATGGATTGCGCGGGAACGGCGCTTCCGCCTGTCGCGGCGGCGCCCACATCCTCCTGGCTCACCTTGTCCTTGAGCTCCAGGGCGATGCGCTGGGCGGTCTTTTTGCCGATGCCCGGAGCGCGGCTCAGGGCCGTGACGTCCCCCAGCAAAATGGCCAGGTTCAGCTCCTTCAGGGGCATGCTGCCCAGCAGCGCCAGGGCCATTTTCGGCCCCACCCCGGAAACCCCCGTCAGGGAGAGGAACATGCGCTTTTCCTCCCGGGAGGCAAAGCCGAACAGCTCCATGGCGTCCTCCCGCACGGAGAGATAGGTGTAGCAGCGCATGGTTTCCCCCAGGGCGGGGGCGGCGGCCAGGGTATTCATGGAGCAGTTGATCCGGTACCCCACGCCCCCCGCCAGCAGAATCAGCTCCCCGGCGTTCTTTTCGCATACCTTGCCTTCGATAAACGCGTACATGCCCTTCTCCTTTATGGCGTCATTTCATTTTGAACTGGCTCTTGGCCGCGCCGGCCTGGATGTGGGTAATGGCCGCGGCGATGCCGTCGGCGGCGTCGTCGGGGCGGGGAATCTCCTCCAGGTGCAAAAGGAACTTCACCATTTGCTGGATCTGCTTCTTGTCCGCCTTGCCCCAGCCGGTGAGCGCCTGCTTAATCTGCATGGGGGTGTATTCGTAGAGGTTTTCCGTGTATTCCGCCGCGGCGATAATGGCCGCGCCCCGGGCCGCGCCCACGGTCAGGGCGGTGGTCACGTTCCGGGCGAAGAACAGTTCTTCAAAGGCCACGTCGTCGGGATGGTATTCCGCCACCAGGCGGCGGATACCCTGCTGCAGGGTGCGCAGGCGGTCCTGCACGGGCACCCCGGCCTTGGTCTCCACCACGCCGTAGCCCAGCAGGCGCATGGCGCTCCCGCGGGATTCCACCACACCCCAGCCCATCAGCGCGTAGCCGGGGTCGATGCCCAACACGATCATGCCCTTCACCTCGTCCAAGCCGCGCCCGTTCCCCTCAGGGGGGAACAAACGCTCTTCCTGATATGATACCGGGTTCACGGCCAAAAGTCAACGCCGGACCCTGGCGTGAAACCCACGGGGATGGTATAATATCTTCGTCTCCCTGACGGGGAAAGCGCCGCGTACAGGCGGCGCGCAGCGTGTCAAAAAAGTGGCGTCGCCACTTTTTTGAGGGAGCACCTTCGGCCAACCAGAGGTTGTCCGAAGGTGTAAGGAATTGATTTTGCAAGCAAAATCAACAACCCGCCCCGCCGGCAAAGCCGTCGGATACGAATG
>CALVVZ010000026.1 GCA_944364075.1 uncultured Clostridia bacterium | reverse complement strand
AATGAAGTCGTGGTTCTCGGCGGTGTGAGTGCCGGAAACCACGACTTTTCTGTACCGCGGGATTATTGAGCGGTTACCCCTTTTATGAAATCACAAGTACATTCGGAGCAATATTTTTGAATCGGTATCAATGGAACGAAGAAAACATAGCGCTTTATGATCGAAAAAACACCCCAAATAACACCGGATTTATATTGATATACCTAGCGTTTCGAAAGGAAACCGGTTTCCTTTTTTTAGGTTGACTTTCCTTTTTGCTACGATATACTTGAATCACAGAGTTACCGTTTGAACGCTAATAAGGAGGAGAAAATGATGAAGAAACTGCTTGCTTTGCTGCTATGCCTCATGATGCTGCCCATGCTGCCTGCTATGGCGGAAGAAGCGGAAATGCTGGTTGTGTACGCCCAGGTTCCCGCCGGCTGGACCTGGCCCTGCGTTTGGGCTTGGAGCAGCGATGGCACCAACGCCTTTGCCGCCTGGCCGGGCGATCAGATGGAACCCGATCCTGCCAATGAGGGCTGGTACTACATTTACCTGCCCGCTGGCATGGAAAGCGTAATCATCAATGCCAACGACGGCGGCGTCCAGACCGATGAAGTCAAGATTGACAAGCAATCCGCTTGGATCACCGTTGCTGAAGACAACACAGCTGCCGTATCCTTCGAGGCGCAGACCACCGGCGAGGCTCCTGCCTATGCCGAGCGCTACACCGTGTATGCCCAGGTCGATGCCTCCTGGGAGAATCCCAGCATCTGGGCTTGGGAAGACCCCTCTGGCAAGAACGCCTTTGCTTCCTGGCCAGGCCGCGCCATGAAGGCCAATGAAAATGGTTGGTACTCTGCGAAGGTTCCTGCCTGGTGCAACTGCGTGATCATCAATGCCAACGAAGGCGCTGTTCAGACCGCCGACATCAAGGATCTGGACCCTGCCGATCTTTGGATCACCGTGGGCGCTGACGCCGCTATCGATGTGACTTATGATGACCCCACCGCGCCCAAAGCCGATGACATCACCGTCTACGTCAAGGTTCCCGATGACTGGGCAAATCCCTGCCTGTGGGCCTGGGAGCATCCTTCCGGAACCAACGCATTTGCCGGCTGGCCCGGCGAGGCTTTGACCGCCGGTGAAGACGGCTGGTACGCCATGACCGTTCCCGGCTGGATTAACAGCGTAATTATCAATGCCAACGAAGGCGGCATTCAAACCTCCGATCTTCGCGTCGACGCTGGCAAGGATCTGTACGTGACTGTCGTCAGCGCAGAGGAAGCGACTGTGGCCTACGAAAAGCCTGCCGAATAAAGCGTCGTATTTCACAGGAGAGGAGCGCTGTACTCCTCTCCTGTTTTCGCTATCATCCGTTCTTTCAGGAGGAATTCATCATGCGTAAGGTGTTGTGCAGCCTGATGGTCTGCGTTCTTTTCCTGCTCACCGGCTGTTCCGGCAGCACTGACCCGCAGGGAGCCAAAAGCGGCCCTGTGACCATTACCATTTGGCACGATAAGGAAGATGCCGTAATCGCTGTGCTGCAGGAAGCCGTCCAGGCTTTGGAGCCCGAGGTGACGGTGCTATTCGAAAAGAAGACCGGCATGACGGAATCTCTGAAGCTGGTGGGGAACGATCAAAACGCAGCGCCGGATATGTACTTCTTTGCCCATGACAAGATTGGCGTGTACGCGGAGATGGGGATTCTGACGCCTATCACGGAACTGCTGGGCGAGGATGCTTTGGCGGGCTATGTACCCCTGACCATCCAAGGCGCAACCTATCAAGGAACGATCTATCAGGTGCCCCTGTACTTTGAAACTCTGCTGTTCATGTATAACAAGAAGTACATGGCGCAAGAGGATGTGCCCGCAACCACGGAGCAGCTCTACTCCTACATGCAGCGCAAAACCAAGTACGGTCACTATGGCTTTGTGGAGCAGCATTCCACGCCCTACTATGCCGCCGGTTGGATTCATGGTTTCGGCGGAAGTCTGATTACCGATGCCGGCGTTCCCTGCCTGGACAGCGCCGAGGTCAAGGCTGCGCTGGACTACCACAAGAAGTTTGTAGCGTACATGCCCGGTGAAACAGAGTATGCAACGGTCAATACGCTCTTTATGGAAGGCATGGCGCATGCCACCATTGCCGGTCCATGGTTTGTGCCGACTGTCCGCGCTGCCGGTATCGACGTGGGCATTGCGCCCATGCCAGTTGTGGATGAAACCGTTCTGCCGCTGGCCCCGTACTCCGGGATTCAGGGGTTGCATGTGCTGAAGGTGCAGACGGAGCGGAAGAAGGACGCCATTGTAAAGGTGCTGCAGGTGCTCATGCAGCCGGAAGTCAGCGTCAAACTGGCCAAGGTCAGCGGCTGCGCTCCCGCTGTGGAAAGCTGCTACACACTGGAAGAAGTGACGGCCGATCCGCTGATTATGGCCATGAAGCAGACGGCTGAAACCGCCATTCCCATGCCCAACATTCCCGAAATGGACGTTATGTGGACGGTTGCCGGCGATTTGTTAACCAACGTCAACATGAGCGGACAGGATATTGAATCCGCCGCTGCCGCGGCGCAAAAAAAGGCACTCGAACTGATTGAGGCGATGAAATAATGAAGCAGTCTCCCGAGAAGAAGGCCAGAAAGAAAGCAGCGATGGCCTACCTGGTTTCCGCGCCGTCCCTGGTGCTGATCTTCCTGATTGTGGTGTTCCCTATTCTCTATACCGGATATATCTCCTTTACCAATATGAACACCTACCACTGGTTCAACTTCGATTTCATCGGCCTAAGCAACTATGGACGGGCATTGCTGGTCTTTGATTCCGGCTTCCTGTCTGCGCTGCTGATGACCGTTGTATGGACCGCGGTGAATATGGCGTTGCAGCTGATGATTGCTTTCCTGATCGCAAACCTACTGAATGTGAAGCATCTCCCGCTGCGAAACGTGTACAAGACGATTCTGATGTTTCCTTGGGCCATGCCCGGTTACGTCAGCATCCTGTTGTGGAAAACAGGCATGTTCAACAGCCAGTTCGGTTTGCTTACGCAATGGATGGAAGACATCTCCGGACTGACTGTTCGCTGGCTGCAAAACGATGTGAGCGCCTTCATCTGCTGTACGGTGGTGAACCTGTGGCTGGCGCTTCCGTTCATGATCATGATCATGGACGGCGGTCTAAAGTCCATCGACCGCAGTTACTATGAATCCGCCACACTGGATGGCGCTGGCCCCATCCGTCAAGCGATTGCCATTACCCTGCCCTGCCTGAAGCCCATCATCGGTCCGTCGGTGATGATTACCCTGTTTACTACTTTCAAGCAGTTTGACGTCATCTACCTGATGACGCAGCAGGTAGGTTCCCAGACCGGCGCCCATATTCATACCATCATCACCTACGCATACGAGAACGCCTTCATCACCAACAACTACGGCTACTCGTCTGCTATCTCCATCATGATCTTTATGATGCTCATCATCTTTGCACAGGTGACCAACCGGCGCAGTAAGGAGGCAAACGCATGAAGGCAAAAACCGTCAAGCGCATGGTATCCGGAACTGCCATCAATCTGTTCTTTGTGGCCTGCTGCTTCCTGGCGCTGCTGCCCATCCTGTATGCGCTGTCCGTTTCGCTGGACGCCAGAGGCAGCCTGCTTTCGTCCAACTTCTCCTTCATCCCCAAGGAATTCACGCTGGCGCACTATGCCAGGGTGTTTATGGAAGAACCCGTCATTCTCTGGTTCCAGAACACCATGCTGCTGACAGCGGCTACGGTGATTCTTGCCATGGCCACGGCAGTCCCGGCAGCGTACGTGTTTTCCCGCAAACGTTTTCCTGGACGGACTGCGGTTCTGCGCGTGCTGCTGCTTCTGTATTCCTTCCCGTCCATCCTGTCCATGTTTGCCATTTACAAGCTCATGAGCACGCTGGGCCTGGTCAACACTCATATAGGCTTGATCGTCATTTACGCAGGCACCATGTCCGTGTTTGCGCTGCTGAACATGAAAGGTTACTTCGATGCGATTCCTGTAGAAATCGAAGAAGCCGGACGCATGGATGGTTGCAACGATCTGAACATCGTAACGAAAATCGTTCTGCCGCTGGCACGGCCCACGTTGATCGTGACGGGCGTCATGATCGTCAATTTCGTCTGGAACGAGTATATCTTCTCCATCAACTTTCTCACCGGTTCGGACAGAATGACGCTGGCGTCCGGCCTCTATTCCCTGCAGGCCACGGAAACCAGCGGGTCCTGGCCTGTGTTTGCCGCCGCCTCCCTGGTGGTGAGCTTTCCGGTGCTGGTGATCTTCTTTCTGTCGCAGAAACACATGGTCTCCGGCCTGACCTCGGGCGGAGTGAAAGGATGACCGGCCATGAAATACGAAGCCATGCTTCATATACCCATGTCGCAATATGCCTTCGGGTTGGACGAAACCCATGTGGTGTTCCGGCTCCGGGTTGCACGGGATGACCTGAAAAGCTGCACGCTGATCTATGGCGATCGCTCATGCCGTCGCACGCCGGTGGATTATTTCCGCGCGGAGATGGAGAAGGTCTGCCAGGACAATCTGTTCGACTGGTGGGAAGTCACGCTGGAGACGCACATCAAGCGGCTGTGCTATGGCTTCCGCCTGGTGGATCAGATGGACGAAAGCACGCTGTACTATGGCGATCAGTTTAACGATGCCCTGACCGACGACCGCTCAGAATATTTTCAGCTGCCCTACAATCATCGCGCCGACCGGGCAGACATTCCCGCATGGATGCAGGACGCCATTGTCTACAACATCTTCCCGGACAGCTTCGCGACAGCTGAAGGTATGATCACCGGGCAACCCACAGTGTTTTCCTGGAAGGGCGAGAGTGTGCGCGGCAAGCTGGGCGGGACCATTCGCGGCATCATGGAGAATTTGGCCTACATCAAGGACATGGGCTTCAACTGCATCTACATGAACCCCATCTTTGTGGCAGGCGAATATCACAAATACGACCTGATCGACTACTTTCACATTGACCCTGCCTTTGGAACTGACGAAGATTTCAAGGAACTGGTCCAGCGGGCGCACCGCATGGGCGTCCGCGTGATGATCGACGGCGTGTTCAATCATGCGGGCTGGAAGTCTGCCGCCTTCAAGGATGTCATAAGCAAGGGCAAAGCCTCTGAATACTGGGATTGGTTCTTCCGCCTGCAGGAGCCGGTCACGATCCCGGATCGCATGGAGGATTATCCCGCCTACGAGTGCTTCGGCTATGAGCGCATGATGCCCAAACTGGCTACGGACCATCCCGCCGTGCAGGATTACTTCTGCCACGTGGGCGTTCACTGGGTCCAGGCGTACGACATCGACGGCTGGCGGCTGGATGTAGCCAGCGAAGTGAATGACAGCTTCTGGCGCGCTTTCCGCAGCGCAGTCAAAGCTGCCAAACCCGACTGTGCGCTCATCGGCGAAGTATGGGAAACGGCGTCCCACTGGCTGGATGGCAGCATGTTCGACAGCACCATGAACTATGACTTCCGGCGTCATTGCCGCCGCTTCTTTGCCTTGCAGGATATGGACGCCCAGACCTTCAACGGCCGCGTGACGGACATGCTCATGCGCTACCGCCTCCAGATAGCCTATGGACAGCTGAACCTGCTGGACAGCCACGATGTCAGCCGGTTCCTTTCCCTGTGTAACCAGGACATCAACAGAATGAAACTGGCCGTCCTGTTCCAAATGACCTTCGTCGGCATGCCCTGCGTTTTCTATGGCGACGAAAAAGGCATGACCGGCGTGCTTGAAGAAGAGTACCGTCAGCCCATGCCCTGGAGCAACGCGGGTGGCGAGCTTCAGGCCTTCTACAGGAAAGCGGCTCATCTGCGGCAGCAGTACGCCGCGCTCCGGCAGGGCAGCTTCCGCATGCTCTTTGCGCAATGCGGCGGAGGGCTGTATCACTACGCCAGAGAGACGCCTTGCGAAGTCATCGGCGTGATAATGAATCGCTCCGCCGAGTCCGTTCCCGTGAGCGTTCCTGGTGAAATCCTGTGGCAGGAGCATATGGGTTGTGATATACTGGGTGCGTATGGATTCATTCTCTACCGCAAATGAGCAGCCGGGGAGGTAGCAGCATGCCAGCCACCATCCGTGATGTTGCACTGAAAGCAGGGGTATCCCCCGCAACTGTGTCCAAGGCGCTGAACAGCTCCGGCTCAGTAGCCGAGGAAACGCAGCAGAAGATCAAGCAGGCCGCCAAGGCGCTGGGGTACCAGCCCAATGCCCGCGCCCGCAATTTTGCGACCCGCGCAACCTACCAGATGGCATTCCTTGCAGACTTCCCCTTTGACGCGGCGTTTGTCAATCCGCACTTGTTCGAGATCATGCGCGGCGTTCAGCATACGTTGGACAAAAAGGGCTACGCCATGGTGATGAAGCATCTGAGCAGCAAGGATGCCATTGCATATATGGAGCAGGCCTGGTCCCAGCATTTGGTGGACGGCTTTGTGCTGCATATGTCTGTGATGACGAAGAAGCTGTCCGCGTTGATCAGCCGTGAAAACATCCCGCACATTGTGATTGGCAAGCCGAATTTCGATAATCACCTGTGCTGGATTGACACGGACAACTGTCTCTCTGGGGAGCTCGCCGCCCGCCATCTTGCAGAGCTGGGCTACAAGGACTTCTGTTTTGTAGGCGGCCGTGCAGACGATATGATCTCCTGGCGCAGGCTGCAGGGCGTGCGCCAGGCGCTTCAGGAAATGGGGCTTGAACTGCCTCATGAGCGTGTGCTGCAAAGCCAGTCCACTCTGGCGGACGGCGCACGGGCGTTGAAGAAGCTCCTTCGCATGAAGCCCAGACCGCAGGCCGTGATCTGTGCAAACAATCCCATTGCGCTAGGGCTTATGCAGGCGCTGCAGGCCAAGAACATCCGCATTCCGGAAGACATCGCATTGATCACATTTGACTCGTATCCCTTTTCCATGTTTACTGAACCGCCCATGACAGTCGTAGATATCAATATGTATGAGATGGGTCAGGAAGCCGGACGGCTTGTTTTGCAGAAGTTGCGGCATCCAGCGACACAGATTCAGACCTATATCACGACGCCGACCATTGTTCTTCGGGGAACAACGGCATCTGTTACGCCACATAAGAATTGACCGAATAAAAAAACGGATGCAGAACGGCCTGAACGTTCTGTGTCCGTTTTTCGATTTTACTTTCCCATAAACGGTAACCCAGGTTTCGCCTTGAGATACGCAATGGCATGGCCCCACAGGCTGTACAGGCAGGCATAAGCAGTCCCGCTCAAGACAATCCGATCATCGCATCAGGGCGTATGCAGGCGTGCTTCGTCAGCGCGCGCTATTCGCTTTGTCGAGGCTAGGGGGGCTGACTCTCCTATGCTTCTCACTACTGTTCATGGCCAGCAGCACGCCTTGATCCATTTCATGGACCGTATCGCACAGGGCGTCAATATCCTGCGCAAAGTGACTGGCAAGCAGGATGGTCTTTCCCTGCGCTTTGAGCGACAGCAGCAGCTCACGGATACTGACGACGCCTTGCTTGTCCAGGCCGTTCATGGGTTCGTCCAGAACCAGCAAGGCCGGATCATCCAATAACGCCTGCGCAATGCCCAGCCGCTGCCGCATACCCAGGCTGTACTGGCTGACCGGTTTGCGGAGGGACGGGTCAAGGCCAACGCGCTGAATCAGCGCCTTTACACGTTCCTTTGTCGCATTGGTTCCCAATCGCGCCAGCCAAAGGAGATTATGCATGCCCGTTTCATGGGGCAGAAAGCCGGGCGTTTCAATCAGCATGCCGGTGCGCGGCGCAAAATCGCAATCCTTCCCAATGACGCGATCGAACACCGTCACCACGCCCTTTGTGGGCCGCAGAAAACCGCAGATGCACTTCATCAACACGGTTTTGCCGCTGCCGTTCCGGCCGATGATCCCATGAATATGGCCTTCCGTCAGCGTCAAAGAAACATCATTCAGGACGGTTTCCATGCCAAAGCGCTTGGTCAGGTGTTGCACGGTGACAACCGCTCTACTCATCAGCGTATCCTCCCGTAAAGGTGAAAGCATACCGTCGCATGGCAAACCATGACACGGCCAGCAGCGCCGCGGACGCGCCGCCCAGCATCAGGTGCGAGGTGCTCAAGCGCGGCAACAGATCGTAGCCAAAATTGTGCATGGTATAGGTCGCATGCTGCAAGGGCGACAGCCAGGCGGATAACAGGTTGGCATAGTACATGATTTCGTTGGGCAAAGAAAGCCACGTCATCAGGCGCTCCGGTGTCAGGATGTATCCAGCAAAGTTGACCAACAGCGCCGCCAAGACACCAGCTTTTCGGCTAAGCAGCAGGGTCAAGGTCAGCTGCAGCATGGATACCAACAGCACATATTGGAACAGCAGTAGAAAAATATGTACAGCGCACCCATAGGGCGTAGTCAGCTTGACGGTTTTCCGCATCACCGTCAGCGCCACTTCAAAGGTCGCCGGGGAAAAGGAAAGCATCGTCGCCGTTTCCGACCAGTGATTGCCGGCAAACACATCACAGCCCACGCATAAGGCCATGCTGGAGAATAAAATCATCAGCGTATACCCCAGGGTAAGGACAAATACCGTGATCACTTGCCCCAGCAGCCAGCTTCCTCTCGTGGTTCGGAAAATGAGATAGGAGGCCGGCGTATCCAGCCGGGGAAAGGATGAAAACATCAGCAGCATGACCAGCGCAGAAAACAGAATGCTTTCGTCATCCGCGTAGCACCAGACAAAGGGTTCCAAGAGCTGCACATTGGTCTGGTACGTGCGCGAAATCGCCATGGTCTTGTCCGTCAACAGCCAGCATAGCAGAAACCCCAGTAGCAAGCTCATGTAAAATCGTGGATTTTTCCGCAGCGCGAACAGATTCCACCCCGCGCAGACGAGAGCGCCATGCAGGTTACGCACAGGCGTTCACCTTCCTTTGCAGCATCCAGTTCAAAGCGGCGGCCAGCGCGGCCAGCGTCAGCAGCAGGGGCAAGGCCCCGCCGGTGAACCAGCTGACAGGGTTAAGTCGCACGATGCCGGGGAAGAAGCGCGTACCGATCATCATCATGGCATAGCACAGGCACAGGGGCGCAAAGCATGCCGCAGCGACCGTTTCTGTCAGCAGCGCCGCAAGACACCCCACCCCTGCCCAAATGCCTCCGCAGAGCATCCGCCGCAGCAACAGAAAACAAAGGCTTCCCCCGTCTGCCAAGGGACAAAGCGTTCCGACACAGCACAGCATCGCCAGCTGGAGCGTCAGCAGAAACCCCATTGCCGCCGCCAGCTGTACCAGCGCTCCGCTGGCAAGGGTGGCGCTCCATTTTCCCGCAATCCATGGGGTTCGCCCCACACGAAATATCACAGGGCGAATCGCGCCGCATTGCATTTCCTGCAATGCTTGGCCCGCAAAAGGCAGCGCGGAGAGCGCCGGTAAAACCAGCATGCCGAAATGCCCCTGCAAAGCCTGCAAAAGCATGGCTGACCCATCCAGCTGGAAATCTTCCTCCGGCGTACTGACTTGGGAAAGCAGGTTGAGCAGCTCATAGGACTGCGCGCCCATGGACAGATACAGCGCCGCCATGGACGCCAGAAAAGCCGCAAGAAACCAGCGCCCCGTGATTGCGCGGCGAAAATCAGCGTATATGCACTTCATGTGTCCGTCCCCTTTCGCGCCTTGTGGCAGCGCCATTCCGCGTCCGGTCATGCCGTCTCAGTAACCATAATTCCGGTCAATGACCGTCCCTTCCCTGGCATCAAGGGTCAGAAGGGAATAGCAGGGGGTATCGTAGGTCTCCAAGGGAAGAATTCTGCTGCCCATAAAATCCCATACCGGACGCAGTTCCCATTGGTTGGGGTTATCTTCACAAAGCACCGGCATATAGCCCAAACGGATCTCGGTAATGTGCATGCCATTTTTTCCTGTACTGGTTTCTGTAAATTGCACGGACAGCGGGGCAATCCTGCCAAATATGTCCATGATTTTCTCAAAGGGCAAAAGCGCCGTATCTCCTGGAATGCGTTCGCCGATTTCATAGGGGTCCTGCCAGATGAAATTCACAATCCGGTCCTGATGGATCGCCAGCGTGATGTACTCCTGCCCCGGCGCAGGCGCCATGGCCGTGTCCAGAAATTCCGTGGTAACGTGGCTGTAGTCCGCATAGGTAATGGGCACATCCCCCACCGTCCGGGTATAAAAGAAGCAATAGGCCAAGGTATCGTACACTTTGCCGTCCCCTTTTTCGCCTTCCACGCCAAATACCGTGCGCAACTCATAGTCCGGAGCAAAAGCATCGATCAAGTGATTCGCCATGGCGGTGGCTTCCTCTACCGTCAGCCGCTGCCCCTGAAGCGTTTTTCCCTGGGTTTCCGGATGCCCCCACCAGGCATTGGGATAAAAGAATAAATTGGTTTCCGGGTCCGTCCATTGGTATTCCAGCGTCCGATAATCGGGCTGACGGGTGAACACGCCGGTAACATAGCTATTCGAAACCCTCACATACGCACGGTCAGGCCTCGGCAGATACGCCATCCAGAACGCGCTTTCACGCTGATTATTCGAACCGTAACGTTCCACGCGGAATTCGTCATCGGGAAGGCCCTGCATCGAAGCATCCAGTTCCCATGTCTTATCCGGATGGAGCAGCTGCGCCAGCCGGATACCCTCCTGCACGGTAAAATCACGTACCGTTACAGCATAGGAAGGAATCTCCTCCACCTCCGGCACATATACCGATGCGTCCACCGTAACGGCCGTGCGAGAAGTATTAGAGTAGTAGGTATTCTGATAGCTCCACGGCGCCTCCGTCTGCTCCCGCACAGATACGGCTCCGGCCGGGACCGCATGGAGCGTTATCGCCAGCAGCGCTGTGAAAAAACGTTTCAGCTTTTGTTGCATGAAAATTCCCCCTTTGACCTCCCTGCGCATTCCAGGCAAACCCCTCCAGATCCGTGCGCCTATGCATTACCGGTGGTGAATGGAAAACACACATTGTGCGGATTCCGCGCGGACGGCTACCACGCCGCTCCGTCGATTTCTTCATAGGAAAGAACAGAGGTTTGGGCATCCTCTACAACAGACGAGTCGCCAAAGCGACGGTTTTTCGGGGCTTCGTAACCCTGAAAGCAGCTGCCCGATTCCCTTTGTCTCCGGCGTCAGCATACCATATCCGCAGCTCAAAAGTATTCATCAACCCGTAAGCAGGTTGTTTGCAATTTGTAAATGTTGACCTATTCCGCATCGCTTTCCAACGCAGCCGAAGGCGTTGCGGTTTCCGTAACCGTGCGTTGCATGCGGCTTTCGACGATCTGCCCCGTCATCACCGGCAAGCCCATCAGCAAAACGGCGGCCACCAGCAAAAGCGCCACCAGGGCCAGGATACTTTTCTTATGCATGGTTTTCCTCCAACGGCCATACCATCGAAACGGTTGTGCCTACGCCAACGGCGCTTTGAATCTGCAGGCTTCCACCATGGGCCTGGGCAATCATCCGGCACAGGGAAAGGCCCAGACCTGCCCCGCCCAGCTTGCGGCTACGGGCCTTGTCCACCCGGTAGAAAGGTTCGGTTACCAGTGCAATTTTGTCCGCGGGAATGCCGCTTCCCTGGTCGCTGACAGACAGCGCATAACCGTTCCGGCTCATCGATGCCGTCAAGGCAATGTCCTTTCCGGCCTCGCTAGCCTTGATGGCGTTGTCCAGCAGATTGGTCAGCAGGCAAAGGAGCAAGTCAGCGTCGCCATACAGCGTTTCGCCGCGCCCCTGCAAGCGCAGCGTCAGTCCTTTTGCCGACAACTGTTCCTGCATCATGCTTTGCACCTGTTGAAACAAGGCTTGCGCCGCTAGCCTGCGCTTCACCAGCACCGGGCAATCCGTCATGGCAATCAGCTGCATCATTTTCTGGCTGAGCCGTTCCGTGCGCAAGGCGGCTTCATGAATCTCATGGGCGGCCTCCAAGCGCTGTTCCTCCGTCAGGGGCATGGACAGCAGGCTGTCGGAAAAGCCGATGATCGCCGTCATGGGCGTTTTCATCTCATGATTCAGCGCGCCCAGCAGCAATTCCCGGCGTTGAACATGCCCCTCCAGATCATGGATTTTCTGCTCCAATGTTTCCGCCATGTGGTCAAAGGAAGCGGACAGTTCGCCCACCTCATCCTGCGCATGAATCTTTGACCGCAGGGCGTAGCGCCCGCCGGAGATTTCCTCGCTAACCCGGGTAAGCTTGCGCAGCGGCCGCAGGGTGCGGCGCAATGTCAAAGGAAGCAGGATGCCGCATATGACCAGGCATGTCAGCAGCGAAAGCTGCGCGTTGCGGGTAAGCGTATCGATCCGTGCAATGGTATCCGACGCATCCGTCACGGTGTACACGGTAAACGGCATATTCATCACCGCAATGTTCCGGGCACAGAGCAGCAACGGCCTGCCGTCCGCTTGCGTCATGCGCTGGGCAGCCACGATGGTTGCCTCCATGGGCAGCAGCTCCATGGGCTGATACGCAGTGACATTGTAAAGGTACGCGCCCTCCGCTACCAGTGAGTATGCGCATTCGCCGCTCTGAAGCAGACGCGCGTAATTGGCAAAAGTATATTGGATCAACGCGCGCACGGTGGTGCCGTCCCTGTCATCCTCCGGAATGCCGGTCCGCTCCAGCGTGAAAAGGTGCTCGCAAAACACATGGATATTATGCATGGCATTGGCCTGGGCTTCATCCAACAGTTGTCGCGTCTGCTGGGCCACAAAGAAGTACACGCAGCCGCCAAACGCCAGCATCATCACCCACAGGCAGATCAGCGTCTGCTTCAGCCACAGCTTCATTTTTCCGCCTCCAGCCTGTATCCCAGCTTAAAGATGGTGGTGAGCCGTTCATTCAGGCCGAGCTTTTTCCGCAGCGCCGCCACATGCACATCCACCGTACGGGTTTCGCCGATGTACATATCCCCCCATACCTGGCGCAACAGTTTTTCCCGGGTCAGCACCATGCCAGGATGCCGCATAAAGGTACATAGTAGCTCATATTCCATGGGTTTGAGGGCGACCGGCGCCCGTCCCTTGTACACGGAGCGGCTATCCAGGTCGATGGTGATGTCCTGATAGGCAAGTCTGTGCTCCGCGGGCGTGTTGCGCGCCAGCACCTTCTCCATGCGAACAAGCAGCTCCATCATATCGAAAGGTTTCACCAGATAATCCTCCGCCCCCAGTCGCAAACCATACACGCGGCTGCATGCGTCCGCCTTGGCTGACACATAGATCACAGGGATATTCCGCTGCCGCAAGTGTGGCAGCAGCTCAAAGCCATCCAATTCCGGCAACATAATGTCGCACAGGGCAAGATCAAAGGCCTGGCTTGCCGCCAGTTCAACCGCCTGTTGCCCGTCCATGGCGCAAACCGTATCGTATCCTGTCACGGCCAAATTGCTCTCCAGCAAGCGGGAAATGGCCGGATCGTCTTCAACGACTAAAATTCGCTTTTTCACAGCATCACCCCGAGTTCAGTATAGCATTGCCCCGGAGCCGCGTAAATGGCATAGATGTAAACGTGTTGTAAACGCCGTCAACGGCTTCGATCGCGTTTTTTCAGAAAAAGGAGCTGTGGTATGACCGCCTTTCTCAACCGAAACGTGCGGAGGAACGCCGCGACGATTGAGGTTGCGGAACGATCGGAAAGTCCTTTGGTCGCGTTGCACCTTGACCTTTCGCAGAAAGGTCAACCTTGCAGGCGCGAAATCTTCGTGTTTGCAAGAATACAATGCGCAACTTGCAAAAAAAGATATAACGGGATTTAGCCTGTGCGGTTGTCCATATGCTCAGCACGAGAGGAAGCCACATTTCTTCGCTCATGCCGCCCAAAAAGCTTAGCGAGGCGTGGAAAGGAATGTGGTCCCCCCACGCCTCGCTAGGTTTTGAGATAGCCTGTATGCTTTGGCGCTGAAACACCGCGCAGCCTCAAAAGTTTGGAACGCGCCCGGGAATATCTCACCTTTACCGGATCTGGTTCTGTTCGCCCACAGCGTCCACCGCCGCAGGATTAGGCAAAGGCTTTCTGTTCCAGCAGCGCTTGACGAACGCTGAACGCCACATCCGGCTTATTGGTAATGACATCCAAACCCATTCGCATGACATACATCAGTTCTTCCGGCTCGTCCGGCGCCCAAACGCGGCACTTCAGCCCTGCGCCCAAGCACTCCTCCACATACCCTGGAATATAGGTGTAGCGGAAGTCCGGATGGATACCATCGCACCCCAACATCTTCGTGTAATCCACCTGACGGTATATGGGTTGGAAAAAGCCGAGATTGCATTCCGCACTGGGATTAATCCGTTTCATGTGTACCAGGGAAACATGATTGTTGCCGGAGTAAATGACCCGGTCCTCCATGCCGCAATCGCTTACGATGGCACAGATGGCTTCCTCCAGGCCGCAGGGTTGGTCCAGGTTGGTTTTGAGCTCGATGTTCACATCCAGATCAATTTCCTTGGCCATTATAAGGAGTTCTTCCAGCGTAGGAATGCTTTCGCCACGGTACTTCGCCATACCATAGCTGAAATCCATCTGTTTCAGTTCCCGCAATGTAGTATCCTGTAACAAGCGATGCACACCGGCTGTCCGATAGGTATCGCTGTCATGCATGATGATAACCTGGCGGTCCTTCGTAAACTGCGCGTCGCACTCAACGCCATCCGCGCCCATTTCCTTTGCCAAGCGGAAAGATGCCAGCGTGTTTTCAGGCGCATATGCCGATGCGCCGCGATGTCCCCAAATCTTCAACATATTCTTCACCCTTTGACGCTACCGCTCGTCAACCCTTCAATAAAGCTATCCTGCATCAGCAGGTACAAAATCACCATGGGTGCAATGGAAATAACGCCTGATGTAAAGACCCGCGCGAAATTGTTGTTGTACTCCGTGGTGAACTTTACAAAGCGGGTCGAAACGGTCCGCAGGGAATCACGGGTAACAAAGGTGTTAGCAAAAGTGAATTCATTCCAGCAGGAGAGGATGGTCAGCAGCATGACCGTCATGATGATGGATTTAGCCAGCGGAAGCGTTATGCGCAAAAACGCGGTAAGCTCCGTGCAGCCGTCCACCTTTGCCGATTCCTCCAGCTCCCTGGGAATGCCCAGCAGGAAGGTGCGCAACAGCAGCAGCTTGAAGGGAATGTTGCTGGCCGAATACACAATGATCAGGCTCAGATGCGTGTTGCTTAATCCCATCTGATTGAACAGGTAGTATGTAGGAATCAGATAGGCGAAGGACGGAATGGCCATACCGAAAAGAAAGTACGCCACAAAGAACTCGCGCCCTTTGAAGTTGATTTTTGCCAGAGCATAGGCAGCGAGACTGATGACGACAATCGTAATCAGGATTGTCCAGAGGCAAATCCAAATGCTGTTGAGAAACGCTTGCGCGTAGCCGCCCGCCTCCCAGGTATCCACATAGTTTTCCAGCGTCCAGGTGACCGGTAATCCCAACGGATGCGCCTTGATTTCCGAATCCGGCCGAAATGAATTGAACAGCAGCTGGATGAGCGGGAAAACTTCAAATACGGCCAACAGCATCAGCAACGTCCACTTGCCGGTTTTGCCAATCACAGCAGCAGGCCGGAGCTTCTTCATACGTCCCACCCTCTCTTCTTTACAACTTGCAGGATCGCGTATGCCAGCACCGACAGGAGCGTCTGCACCACGCAGATTGTGCTGGCATAGCCGGTACGGTAGAAGGAGTATGCATTGCGGTAAACCAGCGTAGAGATCAACTCGCTGGCGTTACCGGGGCCGCCGCCGGTCATAACCCATACATAGTCAAACGTCAGGAAGGACCACATGATAATGGTAATGACGATGAAGGTAAGCGTGGGCATGATGCTGGGTATCGTAATGTTGGTAAACTCCTGAAGTTTGGTTGCGCCCTCGACCTTGGCGGATTCGTACAGCGTAGGCTCCACCTGCTGCAGCGCGCCTAGGAACATAACCATTACGAAGCCCCAGAAATGCCACAGATCCACAAACGCCACAGAATACAACGCAATTTCCTTGTCTCCCAGCCAGAGAGTCTTGCCCAGCTCCGTCAGGCCAATGGATTTCAGTACGCTGTTAATACCGAAGTAGGGATTGAGATAGGAGCACCAGATTCGTCCGGCCATGGCCGCAGCAATGATATATGGCAAAAAATAGATCGTCCGGAAGAACATCTGCGTCTTTTGCAGCCGGCTGACCCAAAGGGCCATCAACAATCCCAGCGCCACAGGCACCGTGATGAAAATCGCAATCCACTTCAGGTTGTTCTGAAGCGCCACGTAAAAGTCCGCATCCTGGAACATTTCGCGGTAATTCTGCAAGCCGATAAAGGTTGCCTGCCCGATGCCGTTCCAATCAAAGAAGGAATAGAATACCGTAGCCAGGGATGGAAGCGCGATGAAGATAAAATGCAGCAGAAAGGCAGGCAACACAAAAAAGTAAACAAGCCATTTTCTGTGTTTTTTTGCCGGGCGGGGCACAGTGGTAGCCTGCATATTCAAGCTCCTTTCATAGAGGGCCGCGAGATGCTATCTCGCGGCCCCGCATTCTGGAACAGTTCATTACATGACGGGAGGCACGGTACCGTTTTCCAAATGCACATCCAGCATTCTCTGCATTTCGCCCAGGTAATCCTCCAGGGCCAGATCACCCATCAGGTAGGCATCCGCTTTTTCATACATATAGACGCGCACATCCTGGGGGAAGAAGGTCCAGGTGCAGTGTCCCACATTGCCCTCTTCCATGGCCTTTTCCGTCAGCGCAAGCTTGTCCAGCACGGGTTGAGCCAGCTTGCCGGTCAGATACTGTTCGTCCAGGGGAATGCAGTTCACCTGCGCGCCAGCCTCGATGCTCGCGGCATAAAGGTCCGGGCGGGAGTAGAGGATATCCAGCAGTTCAAAAATGAGTTCCTGCTTCTCGGGAGAGCAGCTGGCGTTGACCGCATAGCATCCGCCCACGGACAGCGCATAGGTCTGCGGAACGCCCTCGCGGAAGGACGGCGGCAGGGTGATATACTGGTTCATATTGTTCTCAATACCATTGAGTACGAACCAGTCGCCTTCCATGTTCATTACGGTCATGCCGCTGTAATACATGGCGCGTCCGTCATCCGTAGTAACCGCAAAGGTATCCTGGTTGCCGATGATGCCGGTATCCCACATTTCTTTGTAGGTGGTGAACACGCCGGAAATTTCCGGATCAAAGAAAGTCTTGTGTCCTTCCAGCAGGTCCTTGGTGGCTTCGCGGCCAGCATAGCAGCCGAACAGCGTGGAGTACCACCATTCGTTACGGCGCGGGATATTCTGGGTGCCCAGGATCATGGGCGCCACGAAGCCCGCTTCGCGGATTTCCGCTGCCAGCGTCTTCAGCTCTTCATAGGTAGTGGGCATGGTCCAGCCATACTGATCCATAATGTCCTTATTGCCATAGAACAGCATGCCTTCGTACTGAGCCGGCACGCCCGTAACCACGCCTTCCGGGGTGGTGGTAACATCCAGCGCCCAGTCGTAGATAACCTTATCCCATCCGTACTTTTCCACAGCAGGCGCCAGGTCTACCGTGCGCCCGCTTTCATACAGCTCCAGGGCATCCGAGGGACCGTCAATGCTCATCAGGTCCGGACCGGTACCGGCAGCCAGGGCGATTTTCACCTGCTTGGTGATGTCCTGCGTGGGTTGCCAGTCGATCTCAACATTCGGATGCTCTTCCAGGAACGGCTTAATCAGGAATTCATAGCGTTGATACCACCCGTCCTCTCCGGTGCGGTCGTCCATCCAGGTAATGGTGATGACTTCCTCCTCTTCCGCCATTACGGTCAGCGGAAGCAGGCTTGCCAGCAACAGGGTAACCAGCAACAGGGAAACCAGTTTCTTCATTTTCCTTACCTCCTTGCCTATATTAATCTCTCTGGGAGATTTGGCACGATGCAGCAGCGTCCCTGGGTTCGATTTTTTCCTTGGATAAATACAGTTCGATGGATTCCTGATCCACGAGGGAATTCGGCACGCCTTGACGGGCCGTGGACAAGCCCGCGGCTACCGTGGCATAGCGAATGGCCTCCGTCAGCTCCCGGCCATCGGAAAGGTAGGAAACCAGCGTCGCTGCAAAAGCATCGCCGGCTCCGGTGGTATCCACCGGCGTTACCCTGGCCGCAGGGAAATAGAGCGAATGCTGCGCATCCCGGAAATAGCAGCCGCGATGTCCCAGGGTAATGATTACATGCTTAACGCCCCGGTCCAGGAAATACTGCGCGCGTTCCTCCCAGGAGTTTGCCTCTGGTACAAGGCGCTGAGCCTCTTTTCGGTTTGGTACAAGGATATCCACCTTGCGAAGTATTTCCTCGTCAATGCTGCCGACCTTACAGGGCTTGAGTAAAACTTTAACACCTTTTTTCCAAGCCGTTTCCACGGTCCTTACCACCATCTGAGGGTCCGGTATGGCCACAAACTGTACCAAACAGTAGCTCGCGTTATCGAAAAGGTATGCCTTTTGTTCAATGTCCTTGGCGCACAGCAGATCGCTGGCGCCATAATAGCCGACAATGGACGCTTCGCCGTCCCGCAGCACATGGATATAGGCCGTGCCCGTGTTGGCGTGTTCATCTATGATGACGCCGTCCATATTGACCTTGTTATTCTTCAAAAAGTCATAAATCACGCTGCCTTCATAATCTTTGCCTACGCGCCCGATCAGATAGGCGTCCGCGCCCAGCTTCGCCGCGCCGATGGCCTGATTCAGTCCCTTGCCTCCCGGGACCTTGATGCAGCTGGTGGCTGTGGCAAACTCTCCGCTTTGCAATACCTCGTCCAGGCCAATCAGCACGTCCATGTTGATGGCGCCTACGACAATGATTTTCTTGTCCCGTACCGGCTTAGGCGGCTCGATGCTCAAGCGATGATCCAGCTCCGGCTCCAGCGCAAAGGATTCCTCCTGCACTTCCTTGGATTCGATCTTGGAAAGGAGGGACGCCACCGCAAACCTGCCCATTTCTTCAAAGGGTAGCTGCACCGTGGAAATCCGGCGGCTACGCACGCTTTGCGCGCAATTGCAATTCATACAAATCACGGACAAGTCCCGGGGAATATGCAATCCCAGGTTATCCGCCTGTTCCGCAACCTTCTCCGCAATGCAGGAATTCATGCAGATCACCGCTGTACAGTTGCACAGCAGCATTTTCAGGTCCATCTGGGGCGTAAGCACCTGGCACACCTGCTCCGTATGCGCAATGCCTACCAGACGCAGTTGCTGGCATACGCCCTGACCGAATTCGCGGGACCGTGCGCTTTCATCCGGTACGATACAGCAAATCTTCGTATGATACGCGCCGGTAATATGGGATGCGCATAGCATCCCCAGCTGCCGGTAGTGAAAGCCAAACATATCCTCTCCCGCGCTATCCTCTCCAATGGATACAAAAGGAATATCCAGGGATTGCATCAACTCCAAGGTACGCGGCTCAGGCGGTGCGGCTCTTTCCCATACAATGCCGTCCACATTATAAGAAGAAAGTACGTGGATGTTCTTTTCTTCTTCTTCCGTATTGCAGCATCCATAGACCAGCGCGCCATAACCCCAGTGGTGGCTTTCGGACAGGATACCCATCAGCTTTGCGCTCTGCGTATGGGCCCCCTGCACCAGCACGCCAATCACCAGCGTCGTCCCTTTGACAGGCGTCCTTACATTCGCATAAGGGGTATAGTTATACTCTTTGACAATTCGGAGAATTTTCTCCCGGGTGGCCGCGCTAACGCTGGCATCTTTTTTGTTAATCACCTTGGAGACGGTCGCAACAGAAACCTCTGCCAATCGCGCCACATCGCGAATATTCATGTGCCACCTCCTTTGCGCTTTTGGGAAACAGTTTTCCTAAATACTGTTTACTTTATTATAGCATACACTCATCAAAAATCAATATGTTTTTCGACAAAAATGTGTAAAATAAAAATTTACATATCATTGCATGCAAATCGTCACGCCTTCAGCATCCATAAAAAAGATACAACCGGTCCAAAAGGCGCACAGCCAGGCTATGCGGCGCATTGTTTTTACGGAACGCCCTGCCTCTGGCAGGAGAAATCTATCCCTTTGCCTTCCCTCCTGCCATATGCTCTGCTGATTATCCGCAGCGACTGCCTAAGTCAAAGATGCAACGACTACTTTCATGAAATGCGGAGCAAAACGATAACCCGGCCCCCAAAAGAAGATGCGCTTCTTTTGAGGGCCGGGTTAGAGGTTTGTTGCAGGTCATTACGCAACAGTTCCGGCTCCTTGGTCTGCCGCGCCGTAGCGCACTTGCCGTCAAGGCGTAAAATCCATGTAGCCGCCTTTCATGGGAGAAGCCGCATGCTCCGCATACAGGCGAAGCGCTCCGGTGCGGTATTTGCGTGGTTTGGGCTGCCACGCAGCGCGACGCGCTGCCAGTATTGCCGCGATCTCCTCATCCGTATTTCTTTCCCCGGCGATTCCCACAATGGCAAGCACGCGCCTGGGAATGTCAATCTCGATCAAGTCGTCTTCCTCCACCAGGGCGATCGGGCCACCGCTTTGCGCCTCGGGGCTGCAGTGGCCAATAACCGGTCCCGTGGAAGCGCCGGAGAACCGGCCGTCGGTAATCAAAGCAATGGAGCGGCCCAGTTCCTTGTCCGAACTGATGGCTTCGCTGGTATAAAACATCTCCGGCATGCCGCTTCCCTTAGGTCCTTCGTAGCGGATCAAAACAGCGTCCCCTTTCTGAACCTTATGATGAAGTACAGCATCCAGGCATTCTTCCTCACTGTCAAAGGGCCGTGCCCGAAGAATCGCATGAAACATCTCCGGGGGACAGGCCGTATGTTTGATGACAGCTCCCTCGGGCGCCAGATTTCCGCGCAGCACCGCGACGCTGCCTTGGGTGCCCAATGGATGATCCCGCTTGCGAATGATATCTTCACGCGCCAGCCGTAACCCATATTTTTTGTTTGCGGCATCTAGTTCCCGTTGGCATTGCGCATAGTATTCGCCATGACGCAACTCTTCCAGATTTTCCCCCAGGGTTTTTCCGGTAACCGTCATCGCATCCAGATGGAGCATATCCCGCAGTTCCTCCATCACCGCCGGAACGCCTCCCGCATACCGGAAGAACTCCGCCGGCCACTGTCCTGCCGGCCGTAGATTCAGCAAAAAAGGCATATTTCGATGCAACCGGTCAAAGGTATCTCCATCTATTGCGAGCCCCAGTTCATGAGCAATTGCCGGGAGATGCAACAGACTATTGGTACTGCCAGAAATTGCCGCATGTATCAAAATGGCGTTTTCAAAGCTTTTCCGGGTCAGTAGATCGCTTGGCCGGAGCCCATCATACGCCAGTTTTACCGCCAGCTTCCCCGCCTGCCGTGCATATGCCACAAGTTCCGAGCTGTTGGCAGGCAGCAAAGCGCTACCGGGCAAGGATAGTCCCAGAGCTTCCGCCATAATCTGCATGGTAGACGCAGTCCCGATGAAACTGCACGCGCCGCAGCCGGGGCATGCGTTTGTCTTGGCCCAGGCCAGCTTTTCCTGACTGATCTCCCCGCGCTCATATTGCGCATGGTACATACCCAGCTGCTCCAGGGTCAGCAGTTCCGGTCCCGCGTTCATGGTTCCTCCTGTTACCATGACGCCGGGAATATCGACGCGGAGCATCCCCATCAAACTGCCCGGCAAGCCCTTGTCGCAGCTGGCAATATAGACGCCGGCATCGAAGGGCGTAGCATTTGCCTGAATCTCGATCATATTGGCAATCATTTCGCGGCTGACCAGGCTATAATTCATACCATCTGTGCCCTGGCTCTCTCCGTCGCACATATCCGTACAATAATACCGTGCGCCATGTCCCCCTGCTTCGGCAACGCCCGTTCGCGCTGCCTCCACCAGACGGTCCAGATGCCCGCTGCCCGGATGGCTGTCGCCAAAGGTGCTCGCTATATACACTTGTGGTTTACCCAGATCAGCGATTTTCCATCCGGTGCCCAGCCGAAGCGGATCTTGCTCGGGTGCGGCTTTTCGCATTTTCTGACTGATCAGTTCCTTCATCACAGCGTACTCTGTCCTTTCCAGCATGCGCGGGCCGGGAATGCCTGCTTCGTCCTCCACCGCGTCTGCTTTTGATGAAAGTAATTCGTATCCTCGTCTGAAAAACCTGCAAAGCATCCAGAAATTCCTGTATTCGGCCCAGCGGGAAAGAAGCTATCGGGAGGCCTTTTTCAAAGCTTTGGATCTACTTGTCCTGGCTGCGTTGGCAAAGTTGGTTTGAGTTCCCCGTTTGCGCCTCAGCAAGCCTGGACGGGCGCTGCTTTTTCTTCAAGCGAGCATCTACGATAACAGCGAACGCAGCATCTTATGACGCAGCCCGATTCCATCCCCATGCAAACGCGCCGGAGGGGGGTAGCTCCTTCAGCTGTTGCGCAAGCATGTGGCTTCATGATGTTTGCAAGAATGCAGCGTACTTTCTTGACACACTGTGGGCGGCGAATGCCGTTTCTCAGTAAATTTTCTCCACAGGTTCCCCAATGCCATACCTGCGGCAGAATGCTTCCATATCTTTTGCATTCCGAATCAACATGATCTCTTCCAGCCGTCCCGATGCTTTGTCCCGAAAGCAAGCGACCTGCTCGCCAGTGCAGATACTGCATCGAAGCACCGGCGTTTGCCGTTCCGGATCAAAAGCAACGTTTTTCTGTTTGCGTCCGAACAAGCGCAGCCCTCCTTTTCCGCCCGACAGGCTGTAAAATAGTGAAAACGAATCCTTCTTCCATACCGCTCAGGCGAAAAACTGCCCGAACGGTTGTGTTCAACAGGTAATCGCCCACTGGATAGCGCTAGTTAGCGTTGCCTCGTCTTCATCCTCACGAATCCTGCGGGCTGGCACCACACGGCGAAGATCATCTCTTCCTCGCAGGCAACCAGCTTCAGCAGCCGATCCTGCGGCATCATCTCCGGGGGCGTGCGGTACAGCGAACAATTCAGCAATGCATCCAGCGCCTCTGCCGCGGTCTCACCCATGTGGCGTGAAGCTTTATTCATCCGCATAGCGCCGGTCGTAGGTATTCATAGGAAATGGTGGATACCGCAAAACCAAAAGATGCGATGGTTTGCACAGCCGCAGAGGAAAACGTAGGCATAATCACGGCGGAAGGGACCTGTAATAACGGCGGAACCATTCCCACAGCCAACGCGACATGTGCTCACTTCTTTTCTTTGTTCACTATGGTGATAATATTACAGACTGTCAAAAAGCCCCAGGGAGGTGTCGGAGGGGCCGCAGCCCCTCCGACTTTCATTCGTATCCGACGGCTTTGCCGGCGGGGCGGGTCGTTGATTTTGCTTGCAAAATCAATTCCTTACACCTTCGGACGACCTCTGGTTGGCCGAAGGTGCCTTCTCGAAAAAGTGGT
>CALVVZ010000025.1 GCA_944364075.1 uncultured Clostridia bacterium | reverse complement strand
GGTATCGTCTCCTTTCGGTTCCACCCCGATGTCAAACGGGGCCGCCGCGCAGCAGCACGGCAGCCCCGTTTTTTTTTTGTTTCAGGTAACGCGGGCAACGAGGACCGCGCAGGTTTCCGCGGGTTACTCCGCCACAGCGCCGCTGAGCAACGCGTAGGCTTCGGTACCGGCGTCAATCACTTCCTGCAGGCCCTGGGCCTTCAGCGCTTCGTACTGGGTGAAGAATTCGTCCACGGTCATCTGACCGGCGATGGTCTGGTCACGCAGCACGCACACGCCGGTGGTGATCAGCTCGGCGCGGTATTCCACGTACGCTTCGGTGTCCAGGGTCTGGGGCATGGCGTAGAAGTAATCGTTGTTCACCACGGCCAGGCCGTTGTAGAAGGAAGCGGAAGCATCATCCAGCTCTTCCAGGGTCATGCCAGCAAACAGGCACTGCATGAAAGCGTCGGTCTGCCATTCACCGCCGAAGGGCTCGAACTCGCAGCCCAGCGCGCGATAGTCCACAAAGCCGTTGGCGACCATCACGGGCTTGAGCACCGCAGCGCCGTCCACCAGATCATAGCTCACGCCTTCGATGCCGTAGTTGTACAGCATCTTGCCTTCGTCAGAGTAGCACCAGTTGAACAGGCGCAGGATGTCTTCCACCTTACCGGCGGCCGCCGCGTCGGCGCTGATGCACCACACGCTGCTCACCGCGGCGCGCTCCTGGGTCATCTGATCGCCATAGGGTCCCACAATGGGGGCCACGCAGGTCCACAGGGCATCCTCATCGCCAGCATCGCGGTTGGTGGTGGTGGAGATGCGGGCGCGCTCGGCCCAGGTCATGGTAGTGCCCACCAGGTTGCTGTCCATGGCGGTGAAGAGTTCCGCCTGGGTACGGGTAGCAAACTCGGGGTCAATCAGACCCTCCGCGAACAGGCCCTGCACCGCCTCCAGGAATTCGCGGTAACGGGGATGCTCATACACCATGGTATAGGTGCCGTCGTCCAGCACGCAGAACTGGCAGTCGCTGGAAGCGCGGATGCCGAAAGCGTTCAGCAGGCTGGCCATGCTGCGCTCGCCATTGGAGCCCTGCTCCAGGGCCAGCGGGATCTCGTCATTGGGGTCGCCGTTGCCGTTGAGGTCATTGGCCTTGATGGCGCGCCACAGCTCCACCCACTCGTCCCAGGTGGTGGGGGCGTCCATTTCCAGGGCGTCCAGCCAGTCCTGACGGATCATCACGGACTGGGAACCGGGTACGTTCACGATGGTGGGGATGGTGTAGATGTGGCCGTCCGCCTGGCGCCAGTCCGCCATGCGATCCTCACCCACCGCCGCCACGATGTTGGGAATCAGTTCCAGATACTCATCCAGGGCCACCACGGCGCCCTCGTTGACCAGGTTCATCACACCGTAGTCGCCGGCGTTGATGATGTCCGGCAGCGCGCCGGAGGCCAGGGCGGTAGCCACCTGGGTAGCATAGTTGTCCTGCACGCGCCAGTCAATGGTGATGGTGGCGTTGGTCAAGGACTGGATGGCGGGGAAATAGTAGCATCCGTCAAACTCAGTGGGGTAGTTGTTGAAGTGAACGCCCATGCCGGTGATTTCCAGGGGCGTTTCAAAGTGAAGGGCCTCGCTGGGTTCAAGCGCCTTGGCGGCTTCGATCAGCGCGGTGTTCATCTCGGCCACTTCCGCAGAGACATCCTCCGCCATGGCGGCGGTGACGCTCAGCAGCATTGCCAAAGCCAGGACGATTGCCAGAACCTTTTTCATGTGACTGCCTCCTTATTTGGTTGATGGGGAATTAAATTCTCGCGGGCGTACCCGCGGAAATTCCTTGAAAAAGCGCGTCTTACTCCTTCACCGCGCCCAGGGTCACGCCGCCCACGAAATAGCGCTGCACGAAGGGGTAAAGCACCACCATGGGTATCATGGCCACCACCAGCACCGCATTGCGGGTCTGCTGGCCCAGGGCCGCCGCCCCCGCGGTGGAACCGGAGGTCGCTACGGAGACGTTATGGATAGAGCTTTCGGCATTGAGCACCAGTTCCTTCAAAATCAGCTGCAAGGTGTAGTTCTTCCGGTCGGACAGGAACATCAAGGGGTTCAGGTAGTCGTTCCAGTGTCCAACGATCACCCACAGGGCCACCGTGGCAAGCACAGGCTTGGAAAGCGGTACGATGAGCCGGAACAGAATGCAGAAATCGTTGGCGCCGTCGATGCGGGCGCTCTCCACAATGGAGATGGGCAGGCCGGAGAAATAGCTCCGCACAATGACCACATTGTAGGCGCTAAGCATCAGGTTCAGGATCAGCGACCACAGGGAGTTGTACAGCCCCAGGCTCTGCATGGTCAGAAACAGCGGGATAATGCCGCCCTGGAACCACATGGTAAACAGAATCAGCACATTATACAGCTTTTTGCCATAAAACTGGGCGAAGGCCAGCGGATAGGCCGCCAGGCTGAGCCCCACCAGGCTGCAAACGCAGCCCACCAGCGCCACAAAGGTGCTGTTGAGAATGGAGCGCCAAAGGTCCTCCGATTGCAGGATCAGATCATAGGCCTGGGGATTGAATCCGATGGGATAAAACGTCACATCCGCCCGGAGCACGGCAAACTCGTCGCTCAGGGAGATGGAGATCATGTTCAGCAGCGGATACAGGAAAAAGCAGAGCAGTAGAATCATCACCGCGTTGAGGATGCCGTCGGCAATCTTCTCGCCCCGGGTGCGGCGGATATAATCGCCGCGGCGCTTACGCCCGCGCAGGGCTGCCGTTCCCATCTGTGCCATGGTACCTTCCCCCTTTCGTCAGAATAGCGAAATCTTGCTGACCCGGTTGCTCACCGTATTGGCCACCAGCACCAGCAGCACGCTGATCACCGAGTTGAACAACCCAGCCGCCGTGGCGTAACCGTAGTTATGGCTTTCCATACCGGTTTTGTACACGAAGGTAGGCAGCATTTCCGAAGCGCTGAGGTTCAGGGTATTTTGCAGCAGGTAGACCTTTTCGAAATTCACGTTCAGCAGCTGGCCTACCTGCATGATCAGCATCAGCACGAATGTCTGCGCCAGTCCCGGCAGGCTCACATGGATAATCTGCTGCCAGCGGCTGGCGCCGTCGATCTTGGCCGCTTCATAGAGTACCCGGTCGATGCCCGCCAGGGTGGAGACGTAGATCACCGCGCCCCAGCCGACCCCCTGCCACAGACCCGAAATCACGTTGATGGGCACGAAATATTCAGGGATGCTCAAATAGTTGATGGGCGTGCCGCCCATGAGCTTGGTCAGCTTTGCCAGGGAGCCGATGCTGGGCGACACGATGGTGGTAATCATGGATACCAGCACCACCGTGGACACGAAGTGCGGCAGGTAGGAGATGGTCTGCACAAACTTCATGAACTTGGCGTTGCGCATTTCATTGAGCATGATGGCGAAGATTACCGGCATGGGGAACAGGATGACCAACGCGGCAATGTTCAGTTCCAGCGTGTTTCCGATATAGGTCAGCAGGTTTGGATTGGTGAACAAACGCTCAAAGTATTTCAGCCCGACAAATTTCGACCCTTCGAAGCCCAGGCGCAGCTTGTAGTCGTAAAAGGCGCTGCGCAGGAACCACATGGGCACGTACTTCAGCAGAATGAAATAGACAATCACCGGCAGGATCATCAGATAGATATAGCGATTGCGGTACAGCCGGAGCCATACCAGACGCCGCGCCCGCGCGGAATGAAGGACGGACTCGCTCTTTGTCCCTGCTTTACGCTTTCTGACAACGCTCAATGTAATTCCTCCTTTATTCGCCTTGAACCGCAAAACCGAAGCGATGGGAAGGCATGCACTGCCCTTTCCTTCCATGCGGGTTATATTTTCATAATGATATTCGCCATACGCCTTTGTATGCGTTCATTATAACAAAAAAGCAAACTTCTGTCAAGACTAGTTCGCATAAAAACCCTTTATTTGCTAAACTAGTTTGCGTCCATGCCGTCGTTCAGGTCAGGGAAGCATGGCTCATGATGTAGAATTCCTCCTGGGAGGGCATCCACCGCTTTTCCATGGGAGGCAGAGCGTCATCGTAGCGCTGGGCTTCCTCCGGGGTGAAGTGCATCACGGGGCTGTCGGCATAGGTCCAGGTTTTGCCCGCCAGCGCGCCCGGAACCAATTCCTTGACCAGCATGGCCGCGGGATACAGTCCGCCTACCAGGGATACGCGATGTTTCTTGCAGCTCACAAAGCCGCGGCTTACATAATTGGCCGGGCTACCGAAGATGACCACCGCGTCATAGCCCAGCTCCAGCGCTCGGGCGAAGGAGTGCTCCATGAGCGCCTTGCCATAGCCCCTGCGCTGAAGCTCCGGCAAAATGCTCACCGGCCCGAAGGTAAGAATTTCCTTGCGGTTTCCTTCGCCGTCGGTAAGCCAGGCCCTGGTATACATGATGTTGCCGATCACCCGGCCGTCCAGTTCCGCCACAAAGTCCAGCTGCGGCAGGAAGTCCTCGTGTTCGCGCATGATATGCACCAGATAATGCTCGGTACAGCCGGGCATGTACATGTTGTAAAACGCTTTCCGGGTAAGTTCCTCCACGGCGGCGTAATCTTCGGGCCGCTCGTTGCGGATCACCAGCATGGGGCTTTCCTCCTTACCATCAGGGGTTGCATCTTAAAATCAAAATGGGGATATAAGCTTGCGTGCCTTCCTCCTTGTCATCAGAGGCTGCTTAGAAATAGGCCTGCCGGCAGCGCTCGCCCTGGCCCAGGGACTGGGAGAGCACCGCCCAGCGGGAGGTGACGTGCAGCCCCGCCCGCCGGTAAATCTTCTGGGCGTGGTTCTCCGCGCCGGTGAACAGCGAGCAGAAGGCCGCGCCTTCGCCCACAAACTCCTTCATGAGCAGGTTGAACAGCACCGTAGCGATGCCGCGTCCACCCCAGGCCGGATCGGTACAAATGCCGGTAAACCAGCCCCGGCCGCTGCGTTGCAAATCCACCGGGCCGGTGAAACCGATGATCTGCGCATCCTTTACGGCCACCAGCAAGGGGCGCGGCCCCGCAGGCTGCACGCCGTCGGGCCAGCATTCGGGGTCGGCGTTGGGACGGCCCGTATGCCAGGCCAGCAGTTCCTGGCGCAGCACGTTGCGCCAGTATTCGCTGCCCACCCGGTCGCACATGCCGTCGTAGTCCTCCCCCATGCCCGGCTGCCAGCGCCCCGCATAGATGCCCTCCGCCGCCAGCCTTGCCATGGCTTCGTCCAGCTCCGGCTTCCATCGGTAGGTATCCAGGGACATGTACATGGAAATTTCATGGAATACGTCCTGAAAACCCTGGGACAGCAGATAACCGTATCCGCCGGTATCCTCATTCACGCCGGGGGCGTTGTTGTGGTCGTGCCCCCCTGCGCCGGGAATCAGCCAGGTCAGATGCACGGGGTTGTTGCCGGAAACCGTCAGGCGGTTCTTGCCCGTATCACGCCCCGTTTGCCGCACCGCCTCCAGCAGCGCCTTGCCCACGCCCTGGCGGCGGAAGCCTTCCGCCACCAGCAGCAGCGTCAGGTACAGGGGGGTGTTTTCCGCCGTCTCCCCTGGAAGAAAGGAGGTTTGCGCCGCCGCGTGGACCCAGCCGATCAGCCGGTCCCCGGCCTGAGCGGCGAAGCCCCAGCGGTTTTCCCCGAAAAATCGCGCAAGAAAATCCTCCTTTTCCAGGGGCTTGTAGAGTACCTCGCCCCTGGCGGAGCAGTCTGCCAGCAGCGCCAGGGCCGCGTCCGCGTCCGAGGGCGTCAAGGGCCGAAGGATAAAATCCATGGTTCGCCTCCGTCAATACAGCAGGTATTTCGTCACGCTTTCCCCGAAGCGGCGCACAGGCTCGCGGCTGCTCGCAATAAGCTCCTCCGCCGTCATGGCGCCGGTGCGGTACACATCCGTGCCTAGGAGCTTGTCCACCGCATAGGGCGCCTCGTCGGACCAGCGGATGAATGCAAACTGCTCGGGATACATCTTCCGAATGGTATCCATGAGCAGCAATCCTCCCGCAAAGGCGTCGCAGCCTTCCCGATCGGTGATGTGCATCTGCACCCCGTGGCACAGCACACCCTGATGCTTGCTGAAGGTGGGGCAGAAGGCCGTGCGCCGGAAGCGCAGCCCCGGCAGCGCCAGGGCATTCATCCGCTTTTCCAGCGCCCCGCCGTCGATATAAGGCGCGCCGATCACCTGGAAGGGTTGGGTAGTGCCCCGGCCTTCGCTGCAGTTGGTGCCTTCGAAAACACAGGTACCCGTATAACACAGGGAAGCGGCCAGGTCCGGGCAGTTGGGCGAGGGCGCAACCCAGGGCAGGTCGGTGTCGTCCAGATACATCTCCCGGCGCCAGCCCTGCAGGGGCACCACCGTGAGCTTCACATCCAGGTGCAGGTAATCCCGCACGTAGCGGGCGTATTCGCCGATGGTCAGGGCGTACTGGGTGGGCAGCTCATAGTCGCCCACAAAGGAGGAAAACCGCAGGTCCAGGATGGTGCCCGTGCGCTTGAGGCCGCCCAGGGGATTCACCCGGTCCAGCACCACCATCTCCTTGCCGCCCCGAGCGCAGGCCTCCATGGCGTAGGAGAGGGAATACAGGTAGGTATAGAACCGCGCGCCCACGTCCTGGATGTCGAACACCAGCACGTCGAAGGCATCCAGCATTTCCTGATTAAAATGGCTGTTGGCCCCGAAGGCGCTGTACACCGTCACCCCCGTAGCCGGGTCCACGGTATTTTCCACCTTCGCCCCCGCCTGGGCATCCCCCCGGATGCCGTGCTCCACCGCGAACAGCGCGGTCAGGTGATAGCGCTGGTGTACCAAGTCAATGGTACTGTTCAGTTCATGGTCGATGCCCGTGGGGTTGGTCATCAGGCCCACCCGGCGGCCCTTGAGCAGGTCGTCCACCGTGTGCAGGCGGTCCACGCCGCTAAGAACAGGGTATCCGCGCATATTGCTTGCCTCCTTTGCCGTTTCCGTACGTTTCATTTTGACCGGCCTTACTTTCTGCGCCGGTTGGCGATCATGGTATTGCGTTGGATCAGGGGGGCGACTTTGTCTCCCATGCTGTTGGCCAGACAGGTAAAGAGCACGTCCACCATCACCAGGGTGCTCAGGCGGGAGCTCATGGTGGTCACCCGGCGCAAGGACTCGTTACTGGCCACATACAACGGCACGTCGCTAAGCTCCGAAATGGGATTGTTGCCAAAACGGGTAACGGCAATAACCTTCGCGCCCATTTCCCTGGAAAGCTCGCATGCCTCGATCATATCCTTGGTGCGGCCGTTGAAGCTGAATACCAGCGCCACGCTTTTGGGCGTCAGGGAGGCGGAGTCCAGCAGCTGGCAATGCACATCCTGGGAAAAGCGGGCGTTCAGCCCCACCCGGCAGAGCTTGTTATACATATCCAGCGCCGCCACCGCGCTGCTGCCCACCCCGTAGAGCTGGATCTTGTCCGCCTTCATCAGCAGCTTCACCGCCTTTTCGATGGCGGAGGCGTCCAGAAGTTCCTCCGTATCCTGAAGGGAACGCATCTCTTCCCGCAGGGTGATCTGGCAGATCTGCGCCATGGTGCAGCCCGGATGGATCTCGTCATAATCCATGGGGTCTTCGCCCTTTTGATCATTGAGCGCCTGCTCTACCAGCAGCTGGCTGCACAGATCCTTGTAGCCCTTGAAGCCGGCGGTCTTGCACAGCTGCACCACCATGGACTTGCTGGTGTCGCAGTCCTGCGCCACGGTGCTGATGGTGATTTCCGGCAGCTTGTGGGCGTTTTTCAGGATATAGTCCGCAATGCGCTTCTCCGTGGCGGAAAAGTCGCTCTCCCGCAGCTTGGTAAAGGCGCTCATGGGTCAGGCCTCCTTTATATATTCATGGGCTTCCTCCCGGCAGTACACGGCCGCGCCCCGCAGGGCGGCGCTACCGATATGCCGGGCTACCGTCACGGATACCGGTAGCTTGGCCCAGGGAAGGAAAAGCTCGGCCGAGCGTGCGATCTGCCCGCCCAGCACCACGCCGTCCGTCCCGGCGGGGAGGTAGCGGGTAAGGACCTCCCCCAGACATTCCCCCATGCGGCGGAAAATCTCCCGGGCCCGCGCATCGCCCCCGCGCGCCCGTTCCGCCAGCTCCCGCACGTCGGGGGCCTGGGGGCCGTAGGCGTCGCGCAGGGCGCGGCGGCTCACATAGTCCTCCACCGTGCCGTCCCGGAAGGGTGCGTTCCACAGCACCAGGGCCGGAGCGCCCTTAGCGTCCACCAAGACCCGCCGCTTTTCCATCACCGCAAAGCCAAAGCCCGTGCCCAGCATGACCCCCGCGGGGTTTTCCATGCCCCGGGCCGCGCCTTGCCAGGCTTCCCCCAGCAGAAACGCCGTGGAATCATGCAGGAAGCGCAGGGGAACCCCCGGCAATTCCCGTTGAAAGACCGGGGGCAGCGGCACGTCCATTAGCCCCCGCCATTTATGCCGCATACGGCTCACGCCCCGGGCAAAGTCAAAGGGACCCGGGCAGGCCACCCCCAGGCAGGCGGGCGCGTAGTCCCTGCCCCAGGCAAGGGCCTGCCGGAATACGGACAACATCTGCTCCCGTTCCTCGCCCGCAAAGGCGAAGCTGCGCTCCGCCACAATTTCCTCGCCCCGGAGCACCCCAGCCTTGATGCTGGTTCCTCCGGCATCCAATGCCAAAATTATTTCGCGCATGTTTCAAAAGAATCCTTCAAGCAGGTCTTGTGTACCGTCACCGGGCCCTGGCCCAGGTTGACGATACGGTAGGGTCCGAAGTCCGCCGGCACCACGATCACGTCCAGGTAGTTTGCCACGAAATGTCGGGCGGGGTCCGCCTGGGACTCAATGCGCACCTGCTCGCCCTCGGTAAGGGCCAGCACATGGAAGCGGTCCCGGGTATTGTCCTCCATCACGCGGTCAAAGGTTTCCGTATGCAGGGCAAAGTACAATAGCTCATGCTCGCCCACCGTGCGCTCCACATAGCCGTCCCCCTGACGCTTCACACCGCCGTGGTTCACCAGGTTTTCCGTTACCCATCCGGCCGTGCGCTCGGGATGAATCACCTTGCGCCCCGCGGCCAGATGAATGGGCCGGGGCAGGCCCGTCTGCGGGTCGATGCGCTGGTAATCGTAGAGCTTGTAGGTATACGACCCCACGGTAAGGCTTCCGATTTCCAGGATCACCTGGTTGTGTCCGCTGGCGTGGATGGTGCCCGCGGGAATCATCACCTGGGTGCCCGGCTTGGAGGGCACCGCGTGAACGTAGCGCTTGTAGTCGATGGTCTCGCCGGTTTCCTGGGCCTTCTCCGCCGCGGCAAAGAATTCCTCGCAGGTATTTTCCGCTTCGAAGCCCAGGTAGGTGCAGGCGTCCTGCCCGGCCACGCAGACGTAGTAGCTCTCGTCCTGGCGGCCCAGCTCCCCGTGCTGCTTGACCACCCACTCCGCATCCGGGTGGCACTGGATGGACATGTTTCCGCTGGAATGGAAGGTATCGTCGTAATTGAAGCGCACGGGGAAATAGCCGCCGAAGGCGTCGTAGGCGGGCTTGCCCAGAAGCTTCTCCCCCTGCTGCTGCACAAAGGTGAAGAAGGGCACCTCGATTTCATGCCCCGGCCACACCGCCGCCAGGCTCACCTCCATGGGAATCATATCGAAAACCCAGGCGCAGTTTTTCATTTCCCGGGGCAGGTTGCGCAGCCGCTTGATGTAGAAGCCGCCCCACACCCCTTCCAGATAGACAGGCCGGCAGCGCAGGGGCTTGGCCCGCAGTTCGTCGAACAGCCCGCACAGCTCCCCGTAGGGCAGCAGGGAGGGATGGCCCATATCGTCCGCGGCCAGATACCAGTCCAGCGCTCCCTGGCGAATCAGTGTCCAGCGCAGCTCCACCGCCAGCTCAAAGTCCACATAATAATTCCGGCGCATCATGGCCCCGAAGGGCAGCGCCGCGGGCTCCCCGAAATTGCGGGCCTTGCCGTACTTGTAGTTCAGCGCGGCGGTACGGGGGGTGATGTCCGCCCAGATGCGGGTATTATAATGTCCGCGCAGGGTTTCGCACAGGGCGCCCCGGCCCAGCACCAGCAGCTTTTCCTCCCCTTGCAGGGCATCCCGGAGCGCCTCCAGGGCCTCAGGGCGGAAGAAGTCCTCGTACCGGCGGGGAATCCGCACGCCATAGAGAAGCACGGGGTCCAGGCTGCGGTCCTCGGGCAGGGAATCCTGGAGCATCTCCCGGATGGTTTCCGGGGGCAGCAGCAATTCCTCCGTGCGGACGATGCGCACCCCCAGCAGCTGCGCCGCCAGCAGTTGATAAAGCACGTCAAATTCCGTGCCCGCATAGCCGTCCAGGCCCACGCTGCGGCAACCCGCTGCGAACAGCGCGGCAATCCGCCGCGCCACGGGCAGCGCGCCCTCCACCACCGTGTCCCGGGGCGTCACGTGGTTCACCGCATGCAAATCCTTGTAAGGGTAGGGATGAAACATAAAGCTCATGGCGATTCCTCCTGTATGGCGGCGCTACACCCGCTCATAATCCATATCCAGCATCATAGCCAGGTCTTTCAGCTCGGCCAAGAATTCCCCGGCGCACAGCCCGTAATGCTGGGTGACACCCAGGCGCAGCAGCTTTTCAAACAGCTCTGGGGCGCTCTGTCCCACGGGACGGAACAACCCGTGGCTGTACGTGGCCAGGAACGGCTCGCAGGGCAGGCAGTCCAGCAGCGTGGCCGCCATGAGGAAGCGGCCCTTGCGCTGGGAACAGTGCAGCATGGTCTTGCGCCCTTGGGGAAACACATGCCAGGCAAAGGGCGCGCCCGCATATTTCCAGGCGCTCTTGGCAAAGCGCACGTCCCGGCTGACCAGGGTAACGCCCGCATCGGTATAATCGTTGGGTCCCGCGTGGCCGGCGGCAAAGTTTTCCCCCGGCAGGTCGATGTGGAAAGGCTCGATGAAGTTCACATGGCCTCCGGAGAGCAGGCGGAGGATATAGGTGGCCAGGCCGCCCCCCAGGTCCCCCTCGGGCACGATGACCACCCGCCCGCACCGGGGCGTGGGATAGAAGCCCGGCCGCAGGCCCACCTTCTTAAACAGCATGGTGTCGATGTCGTTGAGCACCAGCAGGTCCAGGTCGTGCTTTTCCGCCAGGCGCTCCATGGCCAGGGTGGCCCGGACGCTGGCCAGGAATTTTTCCTCGTCCACGTCGGGCTTGACGGGGTATCGGGCGGCGATGTCCGCCTTCACCGCCTGGGCCTCCTCCGGGGATACCAGGTCGATTTCGTCGCACAGCTCCGCGATGGAATAGAAGTGCAGCTCCGGCCCCACCTTGCGGAAGATGTCCGCCGGGTGGACGTAGGTGCTCCACATGGCTTCGTTATAGCAGGCCAACAGGCCCACGCGGGCATCCTTGAGCAGGGCGCGGGCCCGGGCCGCGTTGCCGAAGGAGCGGGCGCGCTCCAGCACCTGCGCCCAGGTGCCCAGACAGGTTTCCAGCATGGGACGGCCGTAGTCGGCGTTGTCGCCGCTGGCCTCCTGGGCGCCCACCAGACCGCCGCAGCACAGGTATTCGGTGAATTCGTCGTCGTCGTGGGTGTCCTTGAGGTTGATTTCCTCCCGCATGCGGTGGGCGAAGAGCACCGGCACCGGCGGCATGTCCCGTAAAAAGCGAATCCAGGCGTAATCCTCCGCCCAGGAGAGGTACATCGCCAGCACAAAGTCCACCCGGTCCGCCACAAAGGCGTCCATGGCGCGCTTCACGTCCCCGGTGTTCCATACGATGCCGGGAAAGGTCACGTCAAAATGTTCCGCGCAGTCCCGGACCATCCAGGCGGCTTCCGCCTCCTTGCGCTCCCGGTAGCTTCCCCGGGCAGTCCCCTCGCCAATGGACGCGAAACGCTCCGGCGATAACAGCAGCAGTCCCGCCTTGGGCTTGCGAATGGACGGAATCATGGACGTCCCCCTCTTTTCTGTGCATTTTTCCCGCTTTTCCTGCCTTCATCATAGCACGCGGGACGGAGCCGTGTCAAGACTAGTTCATGAAAATAAATCGACACAAGCGAACTTGTTCTTGACATGCAGCCCGCCATGGTGTAAAGTAGAAGCAACAAAACGGAGCGAAAAAGCCATACATCCAGGAGGGAGCGAACATGCCGTATACCATCCGCGGGGGCGTACTCTATCATGACGGACGGGCGCAGATCGCCCTGGGACAAAGCTATTATCCTTCCTACCACCCGCAAAAGGTGCCCGTGCCGCCCACGGGGGACCGGCTGGGCGAAATGGCCAAGGACCTGCGGGCCATGCGGGAGGCGGGCTTCAACGTGGTGCGCATGGCGGCCCTGGGAGAGGTCGCGTATGACCAGGGCAAGGTTTCCGTGGACTTTCCCCTGCCGGACGCCTTCTGCCGCATGTGCGAGGAGCAGGACCTGGGCGCCATGATCCGCCTGCAGGGGTACAGCATGAACCTGCGGAACTTTCCCGACGCCACCATGGTGGACGCCCAGGGAAACGCCATGGAAAACGCCTGGAGCTGGTTCATCCGCAACTGCGTGAACCATCCCGGCATCATCGAGGACAACCGGCTGGGCACCCGGGTTTCCGCGGCGCACTTCGCGGCGTTCCCCGCGGTGTGCTCCTTCCAGATTTATAATGAGCCCGCCTATCCCAACCGCGGGCTGTACGACTATCACCCGGAAACCCTCCGGGCCTATGCGGCCTGGCGGGCGGAGCGCGGCCTTCCCCCGCAGGAAGCGCCCCGCAGCCGCCCCGCCCAGGGGGAAGACGTTTCCGGCTGGGTGGCCTGGCGAACCTTCCTGCGGGAAAAGCTCAACGGCTTCCTGTGCGATATGGCAGCCCAGGCCAAGGCGGGCTATGAAGCCCCCGCCACCCTCACCTGCCACATGAGCTGCCCGCTGGTGCCCGGCGCCACCGTGCGCGGGGAGGATTACTACGCCACCGCCCAGGGCATGGACATCCTGGGCATCACCTGCTACCTGGTCAACCGCGGGCCGGCCTTCCATCAGGCGGCCATGACCCTGGACGCCTGCGAGAGCGCCGCGGCCTGCTTTGGCAAAAAGGCCTGGCTGATCGAATACAATGCCCGCACAGACATGCCGCCCCAGGAATGGCCCCGGGAAACCTACGCCGCCCTGGGCCGGGGCTTCAAGGGCATCTTCTACTACCAGTGGCGGGCGGACCTGCCCTACCCAGACGGACCGGAGCCGGAGCAGTTCGGCATGCTGTACAGCGACGGGCGCAAGGCTTCCAGCTATGACATGGGCGTGCGCATGAACCGCCTGGTCAACCGCCTGTCGGAGCCTTTGGCAGAGGCGGAAAAGGTCCGCAGCGGCGTGGCGCTGCTGTACTCCGACGCGGCCAACGCCTTCTCCGACGCGCAGGACAACCGGAGCGCCCTGGATACCGCCCAGTGCGCGGAAGGGAGCATCCTGGCCCTGCGCCGCTGCTACACCCTGCTCAACCAGCAGGGGCTGACGGTGGATTTCCTGCGGCCCCAGGAGCTGGCCGAAAATCCCCTGGACACCCGGGTGCTGATTCTCCCCTACCGCCGGGGATTGCCCGCGGAGGAGCTTACGCAGATCGAGGCCTTCCAGGCATCGGGCGGCCGAGTATACGAATACCTGGACGAGGGGCTGGGCTTCCGGCCCTACGTTCGGGAGCAGCCGCGGGTAGCCCACGGCGTGGTCACCGATCAGTACGGCGTTTCCGCCCTGTGCGACCGGGAAAATCTTCGCCCCGCCCTGCGCCTGACGGGCTGCCATGGGGATGTGGACGCGCGGCTGCTGCGGGGTAAGGAGGCCGATTGGGCCGTGCTGACCAACTATGATCCCCTGGAGCGCCCGGTGGAGGGCGCGGTGCTGGAGGCGCAAGGTATCCGCGCCGCCCGGGCCTACGGGGAAGAACTGCCCCAGGAGGGCGTGGCCTGTCCCGTGGCGGACGGCCGGGTACAGCTGCCCCGTCTGGCCTTCGGGGGCATCATTCGCCTGGAAAGAACATAACGCAGGGAGGTTATCCCATGGAGATATTGGTCTGTATCAAGCAGGTGCCGGAGAGCAACAAGGTGGAGGTGGACCCGGTCACCGGCGTGCTGAACCGCAACAGCGCCGCCTCCAAAATGAACCCCTACGACCTGTACGCCCTGGAAACCGCCCTGCGCCTACGCCAGGAGCTGGGCGGCCGGGTCAGCGTGATGACCATGGGCCCGCCCCAGGCGGAGGCGGTCATCCGCGAGGCCTATGCCATGGGCGCGGACGATGGCTGGCTGATCACCGACCGGCGCTTTGGTGGCGCGGACGTGCTGGCCACCAGCTACACCCTCAGCCAGGGTATCCGCCGGGCGGGGCCCTTCGACCTGATTCTGTGCGGCAAGCAGACCACCGACGGGGACACCGCCCAGGTGGGCAGCGAGATCTCCGAAGCGCTGTCCCTGCCGGCCCTGGCGGGGGTGCTGCGCATCCTGTCCGCGGAGGCGGAAGCCGTCACCGTGGAGATGGACCTCACCGACAAGGTCGAAACCGTGCGGGTGTCCCTGCCCTGCCTGCTCTCGGTGGAGAAGGACATCGCCCAGCCGCGCCTGCCCAGCTATGTGCGCAAGCAGGCCATGAAGGACACGCCCATCCATCGCCTGACCCTGGCGGACATGGAGGACACCGACCCGGCCCACTACGGCCTCAGCGGTTCCCCCACCCAGGTGCAGCGCATCTTTCCCCCGGAGAGCAACCACAAGCAGGAGAAGTGGACGGGCGACGGACCGGAATTGACCGGGCGGCTGTTCCGCCTGCTGAAGGAACAAAAGCTGTGGCAGGGAGGGCGCTGAAATGGCAAAGCTGATTTTTCATCCCGAGCATATCCCGGACAAGGCCGCCTTTGCGGCGCTGTGTCCCTTCGGCGCCATCGAAGTGCATGGCGACGCCATAGAGCCCACCGCCGGGTGCAAAATGTGCGGCCTGTGCGTGAAAAAAGGCCCTGCCGGGGCCGCGGAAATGGTGCAGGACGCCCCCGCGCCCCGGGTGGACAAAAGCGCCTGGCGGGGCATCCTGGTCTATGCGGACCACGTGGAGGGCGCGCTGCATCCCGTAACCTTCGAGCTGTTGGGCAAGGCCCGAGAGCTGGCCGCGGAAATCGGGCATCCGGTCTACGCGCTGCTGCTGGGGGACGGTGTGAGCGCCGCGGCGGAGGAGCTGACCCACTGGGGCGCGGACCGGGTGCTGGTGTACGACCAGCCCCCCCTGCGGGATTTCCGGCTGGACGTGTACACCGCCGCCTTTGCCGATGCGGTGGAGCATTTGCGGCCCACGGCCATTCTGGTGGGCGCCACCACCGTGGGCCGGCAGCTGGCGCCCCGGGTGGCGGCACGGCTGCACACGGGCCTTACCGCCGACTGCACCGTGCTGCGGATGGAGAAAAACACCGACCTGGTGCAGATTCGCCCGGCCTTCGGCGGCAACATCATGGCGCAAATCGTGACCCCCAACCACCGGCCGCAGATGGCCACCGTGCGCTACAAGGTCATGGACGCTCCCACGCGGCAGCCCCAGGGCAGCGGAACCGTCGAAAGCCGCGCCCTCCCCCCAGAAAAGCTGCAAAGCGGCGTCACGGTGCTCTCCGTGACCCCCAAGCCCGCGGAAGCCGGCATTGAAAACGCGGACGTGCTGGTGGTGGCGGGCCGCGGCCTGCGCAAGGAAAGCGACCTGCAACTGCTCAGGGACTTGGCGGAGGAGCTGGGCGGGCAGCTGGCCTGCACCCGACCCCTGGTGGAATGCGGCTGGGTGGAAGCCCGGCGGCAGGTGGGGCTCAGCGGGCGCACGGTGCGCCCCCGGCTGCTTATCGCCTGCGGCGTAAGCGGCGCCATTCAGTTTGTGGCGGGGATGAACCACGCCGGCACCATCATCGCCATCAACAAGGACGAAAACGCCCCCATTTTCAAGACCGCTCACGTGGGGCTGGTGGGGGATCTCTATGAAATTGTCCCGGCGCTGACCCAGGCCATCCGGGCGGACAAGGAGGCAAGGCCATGAAACGCATGTTGACCCCTCAGGAGCTTGCGGAACTGGAAGCCCTGCTGCCCCCGGGCCAGGTGCTGTGGGGCGACGCCATCGGCCCCGACTGGACCCATGACGAACTCAGCGGCGTCAGCGGCATGCCCGGCGCGGTGGTCCGCGCCCAGAACACCCGGCAGGTATCCGCGGTGATGCGCTTTTGCAACGACCATGAAATTCCCCTGACCCCCCGGGGCGCCGGCACGGGGCTGGTGGGCGCCTGCGTGCCGGTGGCCGGCGGCGTGCTGCTGGACATGAGCGGCATGAACCGCATTCTGGCCCTGGACGAGGATAACCTCAGCGTCACCGTGGAGCCGGGCGTGCTGCTCATGGAGCTGGCGGCCTACGTGGAGGAGCGCGGCTTCTTCTATCCCCCGGACCCCGGCGAGAAAAGCGCCACCATCGGCGGAAACATCTCCACCAACGCGGGGGGCATGCGCGCGGTGAAGTACGGCGTCACCCGGGACTACGTGCGCGCCCTGGAAGTGGTGCTTCCCTCGGGGGAAATCCTCACCCTGGGCGGCGAAACGGTGAAAAACTCCAGCGGACTTTCCCTGAAGGATGTGGTGGTGGGTTCCGAGGGGACGCTGTGCGTCATCACCAAGGCCACCCTGAAGCTGCTGGCCCTGCCTCCGCGGACGGTGTCCCTGCTGGTGCCCTTCCCCAGCCTGCGCCAGGCCATCGAGACCGTGCCCGCCATTGTGCGCAGCAAGGCCGCGCCCCAGGCCATTGAGTTCATGGAGCAGGAGGTCATTCTGGACGCGGAAAACTACCTGGGCAAGCGCTTCCCCGACCACAGCGCCCCGGCTTACCTGCTGCTGCGCTTTGACGGCAACACCCTGGCCGCCATTGAGGAAGCCTACGACGATGTGGCGAAGCTTTGCCTGGCCCAGGGCGCTCTGGACGTATTGATCTCCGATACCCAGGAGCGGGACGAATCCATCTGGACGGCCCGGGGCGCTTTCCTGGAAGCCATCAAGGGCAGCACCACCTACATGGACGAGGTGGACTGCGTGGTTCCCCGCAGCCGCATCCATGAAATGGTGGATTACCTGCACGCCCTCGAAAAGGACGCGGGCCTGCGCATCAAGAGCTTCGGCCACGCGGGAGACGGCAACCTGCACACCTACCTGCTCAAGGACGACCTATCCCAGGAGGAATGGGAAAAGCGCATGGCCGATACCATGGAGAAGATTTACCGCAAGGCCCGCGAGCTGGGCGGTCAGGTCTCCGGCGAGCACGGCATCGGCTATGCCAAGCGTGCCTACCTCCAGGAAAGCCTGCCCCCCGCGGCCCTGGCGCTGATGCAGGGCATCAAGCGCGCCTTTGACCCCAAGGGCATCCTAAACCCCCACAAGGTGTTTGAACCCTGAAGCAAATTCCATGCGAAAAAAGCCGGCTTCACGGCCGGGCGGAAGGAGGCGTTTCCTCCTCCCGCTCCCCGTGGAGCCGGCAGTATTTTTTCGGGGGCAGGCCGTATTTTTTCTTGAAGGCGCGGATGAAGTGGGCGTCGTCCGCATAGCCGCAGGCCGCGGCGGCGCGGTGTACCGGCGTTCCCCGCAAAAGCAGGGTTCGGGCGCGCTCCATGCGCTTTTCGGCAATGTAGCGGTGCAGCGGCATGCCCGTTTCCCGTTTGAAGGCATGGGCAATATAGTATTTGTTGAAGTAAAGCTTTTCGGCCAGGGTATCCAGGCTCAGGTCCTCGCCCAGGTGGTCCCGCACATAATAGTACACGGTATTAATGAAAAAGGCATGCTGGCCCCGTCCTTCGGTGGCGGGCTTGCGCGCCGCCGCGGAGCGCCCGGCAATAATGGCCAGTAGCGCCAGCAAATGGTGGCAGTAGCTCACCCCCAGGGGCAGGGCGGCGCCCCTGCGCAGGTTCTGGAAAAAGCTGCGAATCAGCAGGTTGGCGTTGTTCTGGGAGGTTACCAGCCGGTTTTCCTCCAGCCGCGCAGGGGCAAAGGAGGCCAGCAGATCCTCCCCGTCCACCCCGGCTCCGTCCAGGAAGGCCGTCTCCATGCGCAGCAGCGTCACCCGCGCCCCCTCTCCCGTGCTCAGCCGGGCCGACTCTCCCGCTCCCAGCAGTAGGTAATCGTTGGCCCGGAGAGCATAGCGCCGGCCGTTCACCTCGGCGCTCAGCCTCCCCGCCAGGGCAAAAACCAGGCCGACTTCGCCCTCGCAGGTTACCTGCCGGTTCAGGTCCGGGATCACATTCATTTCATGCAAGGCAAAGGGCAGCGTGCGCCGCATGCGTTCCGCCTCCTATGTTGTTATAAGTTCATCATATAGCAAGAATCTTCTATTTTCAAGCAAGAAAAATCAATTGCCAAAAAGCAATCAATGTTATGATAGAAATAACAAGCCGCGCGCTTGAAAACGAAAAAGGAGAGGAATACCCATGAAAAGGCTACTCGCTTTGCTGTTGGCCATGCTGATGCTGGGAACGCTGTATACCGGCGCGGTGGCAGAAGAAATGACCGACGGCGTCTATGTGGGCGAAGGTCAAGGCTTTGGCGGCGCCATGGAAGTGACCGTCACCATTGAAGGCGGCAAGATCACCGCCGTGGAGCCCGGCGCCCATCAGGAAACCGCCGGCATCTCCGACGGCGCCTTTGAACAGCTGCCCCAGGCCATCATCGACGCCCAGAGCACCGAGGTGGACGGCGTCACCGGCTGCACCTTCTCCTCCAACGGCATCAAGGCCGCCGTTCAGGACGCCCTGAACCAGGCCATGGGCATCGTGGAAGAGGAAGAGGAAGTGGTTATTATCGAAGATCCCGACGTGCTGATCATCGGCGCGGGCGTGGCGGGCATGCGTTCCGCCATCGAGGCCTGCGAGAACGGCGCGAAGGTGGTCATCCTGGAAAAGACCGACCGGGTGGGCGGCACCCTGGGCGGTGGCACCCTGATTGGCGTGAACAGCGTCCTGCAGCAGGAAGCCGGCATCGAGGACGATCCCGAGCTGCTCATCGGCGACTTTGAGCGCCTGAACGCGGGCTACCAGAGCCGCAACCCCGATGTGGAATACACCTGGAACAAGGACCTGGGCGTGTACTTCGCCAACCATTGCGGCGAGGAAGTGGACTGGGTGACCAGCCTGGGCATTGAGTTCACCAGCCGTACCCCCAGCCAGCCCACCCTTTACGAACCCCTGAGCGTGGACCGGGTGTCCAGCTGCAAGCGCAGCTCCCTGACCGATGTGGTTATGGGCGAACTGCAGAAGTACATCGACGCGGGCCAGGCCTGCATCGTGTTCAACACCCCCGCCACCGAACTGATTACCGACGAGTCCGGCGCGGTCATCGGCGCCAAGACCGAGACCGGCGACTTCTACGCCAAGGCCACCATCCTGTGCACCGGCGGCTACGGCTACTCCGAGGAACTGGTGAAGCGCTATAACCTGGAAAACTTCACCACCACCTCCTCCTGGTTCTCCACCGGCGACGGCATGCTCATGGCCGAAAAAGTGGGCGCAGTGCTGACCAACATGGACTTCCTCACCGTGTACGCCGGCGGCCTCAAGACCCCCGAGAGCGGCCTGACCCGCACCCTGTCCATCCGCGTGAAGGACTTCCCCTACATCATCTTCGTCAACAAGGACGGCAACCGCTTTGTGGACGAGCTGGGCAATGAGGACGGCTCCTCCTACGACGAGATCACTTCCTGGTGGAAGGTGGGCGACAACAAGGTGTACATCATGCTCGACCAAGCCATGGTGGACGACTTGAAGGCCCAGGAGAAGCCCATCATCACCGGCGACAAGGATTGGGCGAACTTCGAAGATCAGCTGGCCAAGGGCAACATCCTCTTCAGCGGCTCTACCATTGAAGAAGTCGCCGAAAAGGCCGGCATCAACGCCGAGAACCTGGCCGCCACCATCGAGAAGTACAACACCTATGCCAAGAACGGCCTGGATGAGGAATTCGGCCGTACCCGCCTGATGAAGGAATTCACCGGCGGCACCTACTACATCTTTGAAACCACGCCCTACATCATGATTACCGCCGGCGGTCCCGCCATGACGGACAAGGGCGAGGTTGTGGACGCGGACGGCAATCCCATCCCCGGCCTGTACCAGGCTGGCGAGATCGTGGGCATGGCCAACGCCTTCGGCCGCACCACCATCGGCGGCGTGGGTAACACGGGCAGCCTGGTTTGGGGCGCCCTGGCCGGCGGCAGCGCCGCGCAGTATGCCCTGAGCAACTGAGCGCCCGCCTCCGCGATACCATGATTCCCTGAACGGCGCGCCGCCCCGGAGGAAGTCCCTCCGGGGCGGCGTTTTGCCTGTTTTACTGCACCTGCACATGCTTGCGCATGTGCAGCAGCGCGTTCTTTTCCAGCCGGGACACCTGCGCCTGGCTGATGCCGATTTCCCCGGCCACCTCCATCTGCGTTCTTCCTTCAAAGAAGCGCAGGCGGAGGATCTTTTTTTCCCGCTCGTTCAGGTGCTGGAGGGCGTCCTTGATGGAGATTTCCTCCAGCCAGTTTTCATCCTTGGTATTTTCATCCCGCACCTGGTCCATAATGTAAAGGGCGTCGCCCCCATCGTTATAAATGGGTTCAAAGAGGGAGACGGGGTCCTGGATGGCTTCCAGGGCGAAAACCACGTCCTCCACGGGCAGATGCATCTCCTGGGCGATTTCGTCCACGGTGGCCTCCCGTCCCAGGGCGTATTGCAGCCGGTCCCGGGCCTGCAGGGCCTTGTAGGCGGTATCCCGGAGGCTGCGGCTGACGCGGATGGGGTTGTTGTCCCGCAGATAGCGGCGGATCTCCCCGATAATCATGGGCACCGCGTAGGTGGAGAAGCGCACGTTCTGGCTCACGTCGAAATTGTCCAGGGCCTTGATGAGCCCGATGCACCCCACCTGAAAAAGATCGTCCACGTTTTCCCCGCGGCCCGAAAAGCGCTGGATCACGCTGAGCACCAGGCGCAGGTTGCCGCGGATGAATTCCTCCCGGGCGGCCTTGTCCCCGCCATGCACCAGGGGGAACAGTTCCCGCATCCGTTCATTGGTAAGCACGGGCAACGTGGAAGTATCCACGCCGCAAATCTCTACCTTGCCACAACTCATGCCATGCACCTCCTGCCGGTTGACAGGAGAAGTATGGCACCGGAAGCGGCCTGTTATACAGGCGGCAAACTAACTGGAAAACCGCGCCAAATCGACATGCAGCCGGGAAAGGATGCGCTTTTCCAGGCGGGAGATGTAGCTCTGGGAAATCCCCAGCTGGTCGGCCACCTCCTTTTGCGTCATCTCCCGGCGGCCGCCCAGGCCGAAGCGCAGGGTCATGATCTTCTGCTCCCGGGGCGACAGGCGGCCCAGGGCCGCGAAGAGCATCTGCCGCTCGGCGTTCTCTTCCATGGAGCGGTAAACGATGTCCGGCTCGGTGCCCAGCACGTCGCTGAGGAGCAGCTCGTTGCCGTCCCAGTCGGTTTTCAGGGGTTCGTCCAGGCTCACCTCCAGCTTGGTGCGGCTATTGCGGCGCAGGAACATGAGCACCTCGTTTTCAATGCAGCGGCTGGCATAGGTGGCCAGCTTGATTTTTTTCGCCGGATCAAAGGTGTTCACCGCCTTGATGAGGCCGATGGTGCCAATGGAGATCAGGTCCTCCAGGGCAATGCCGGTATTCTCGAACTTCCGGGCGATAAACACCACCAGGCGCAGGTTCCGCTCGATCAGCGTCGCACGAACGGTGCCGTCGTCCTCGGGGAGGCGCGCCACCAGGGCCAACTCCTCCTCATGGCTCAGGGGCGAAGGCAGCGGGTCCGGGCCGCCGATGTAGTGCAGCTCCTGGCTGGACAGGTTTTGGAGCATTTCCTCCAGCCGCTTCCGTGCAAGGGCGTACAGACGAAAGGTAAGCGCCATGCTGTTTCCTCCTTGCTGCTTCGCGCCGCATGAAGCGGCGCTGTTTTTTTCTATCTTACAAGCCTTCCCGGCGGGACATGCCTGCGGGCGCAGGCGCCGGTGCGGAAAAGGTTGCTTCCCGGGTCAGGGCGGCGGGTACCAGCGCCTGAAAACCGCTGTATCCGTCCACCGTCAGGCCCACCACGGCTTCCGCGTCCATCCATCCCCCATGGCCCAGCAGCCGCATACGCTCGGGGCGGAAACAGGGCATCAGGGCGTTGCCGGCTGCGGTGCGCACGCTCAGGTAGCGGAAGCCCTCCGGCAGCATGCCGGGCAGCATCCGGGGCAGCACCGCAGCAAGCGCCTGCTGGGAGCAGACCACCACGGGCAAGCCGGTGACACCATCCCGCAGGAGATTGCCGCTGTCCACCAGGGCGCTGAGGCACACACTCCGCCCCCGCCAGCGGACTTCCACCCGGGTGACAGGCAGCGGACGCATGCGCTGTCCCAGCCCTGGCAGCAGCAATGTCCCCACGGAAGCCAGTAGCACCGCGGGCAGCGCCGGAAGCCCGGCGCTGTACAGCATGCGCAGGCATCCCTCCATCAGCAGATTCAGCGTCAGATACGCCCCTGCCGCCCGGAAGCGGCGGATGCGCGGCAGGTTCCCTAGGGCCGCAAAGGGAACCAACAGATTCAGCATCACCGTGCCCAGCCCCCAGGACAGCGGAGCGCCAAAGCACAGCAGCAGCCACGCCGTCCCGGCCGCCCCCAGGGCGCACAGTGCGAGGCGGCCGTATGGCGGGCGCGCCCGGGCCGACAGGCGGCTCAGCGCTACCAGCAGGCAGAAGCCGCTGACAGCCTGCACCCCCAGAAAGATTTCCACGCTGACGCTCATGGGCCGCCCTCCTTCATGACGTCACCCAGTATAGCCATTCTTTGGAAAGGGGCCTGTCGAAGCGCCGCGCAAACTTTGTCCGAAAATCTCAAAAAAATTGTTTTTTTCTCTTGACATAGCGAACTAATGTTCGTATAATACCCTTGAAGCACAGTTGACGCAAGGGAGGAAAAACGATGTGGTCTGTTTTACGGGATTATTTCGCCAGCCGCCGCCGGGTGCGGCAGTACAGCGGGGATTTTTTCCGTCGGGGCATGCGGTGCGACCTGCTTCCGGCCCAGCGCAGCCGCAAGACGCAGCGCCGGTGGCTGGCGTATTAAAGAAATAGCGGTTGCAGGATGATAGCCCATAACAGGCGCTTTAACCATTCGGTTTGTCCTCCGAACGGCAACTGACCATCATGGGCGGCAGCCGCAACAGCTATTCCAAAACAGATTCGGACGCAACCTTTATGCGGATGAAGGAAGACCACATGCGCAACGGGCAGCCCAAACCCGGGTATAGCGGCCAGATCGCGGTCAGCAGCGAATACATCACGGGTCTGGAGGCATTCTCAGACCGCAGCGATGCAACGGCCGTCCGTCCCATGATGAGAAAACTGGCAGAGAAGCGCGGAAAGCCCCATGAAGAGACCGTCGCAGACGCGGGATGTGAAAGTCTGGACAA
>CALVVZ010000024.1 GCA_944364075.1 uncultured Clostridia bacterium | reverse complement strand
CACCGGACGCAGGACAGACACCCTATGCGCTCCCCTGAAGCCGGAGGAACAGGGTTCCTCCGGCTCCAGGGAAAATATGCGCCGGTGTGTTCCAGACGCAGAGCGCCTTATTCCTCAATCCACCAGTTGGTGGGATGGGCAATGCCTTCATCACGGAATTCGTCGCAGAAGACCGACGTCTCGGGGAAGTTGTGCAGGTTTGCGTTCACCGCGTAGATCTTGGGCAGCGGGCTGGTATAGCCGATTTCCCACACATTCTCCTTGTGGATTTCCAGCATCTGCGCGCATAGCGCGTCCCGTTCCTCGCTGTTGGTGCTGGCCATGAACTGGTCGTAAACATCCAGCAGCTCCTTCACCGCGTCGGAAGGCTCGATGCCGTCCTTGCCGTCGTTCTGATCATACCAGGCGCCGAATTCGGAAGCCCACGGCGGATACGCCCGTGTAGGCACCAGATAGTCGGGACGAAGGCCGATGTTCACGGTAGCGAAGCGCTCGTTGGGGTTAATCACCACTTCATAGTCGTTATCGCCCTGCAGCGTTTCCACATAGGAGCGGTCGTACAGGTTCTGGTATACCTTCAGGCCCAGCTCGGTGAAATACTTCACCAGCAGTTCCGCAAAGGTGGCGTAAGTTTCATTCTGATAGATCATATGGAGAACCACCTGGTTTCCGCTGGGGAAGTACCAGGTCCCGTCCTCGCCCAGGGTCAAGCCGCATTGCACCAGCAGTTCCTTGGCCTGCTCCACGTCATATTCCGTCCACTTGGCCACCCATTCAGGATCATAGCCGTCCTGGCCTTCCTGCGGCGCGGATTGAGAGGGTACGGAGAATCCATCGTCCACCAGTGCGCAGATCTGTTCACGATCCACAGCGATGGACAAGGCATGGCGGAAGTTCACATCCTGGAACAGGGCGCGAAGCTCCTCATCCTTGGTAGCCTGGTTTAGCTGAATGGCGTTTCCGCTCCAGGCAGTGGTATTCCACTCCATCACCTTGATGGTGCCGTTGGCCTCGGCCTCCTTCATCTCAACGATGTTGTTCCAGTTTGGCGGAGAATAAAGATCAATGGTGCCGTCCAGGGACCACAGCAGCGGCTGGCTCTCATCCTGATAACGCAGGAATACCAGGGAGTCGATATAGGGCAGCTGCTTGCCTTCCTCGTCCACCTTCCAGAAATAGGGATTGCGCTCCATGGTGAAGCTATCCGCGTTGAAGTCGCCTTCCAGCTGCCATGCACGCAGCGTCGGACGGCCGGGTACCAGCCAGTAATAGTAGGAAATGATCTGGTCAAAGGTTTTTAGATCGCTGTATCCCATGGCTTCGGCGGCCGCCTGCCATTCTTCGTCGGTAAGCAGACCGCTGGTCTTCTGTCCCTCATACTCAGCGGGCATATACTGGATCATCCAGTGCTTGGGCGCAAAGAACCATTTGCCGTTGATGGCCAGCTCCTCCAGGAAAGCAGGCTTGGAGGTGCCGAAGGTCATGGTAAAGCAATAATCGTTGATGGTTTCAAACTTGGCGGGTTCGCCGTTGGCGTCCAGCACCGCGCCCCACACGGACTTGGTGGTGAAACCGGTCAGCAGCATCTCTTCATAGAAGAAGCGGCAGTCTTCGGCGGTGAAAGGCTCGCCGTCGGACCAGCGCATTCCCTCGCGCAGGTAGATGGTCCACACCGTGGCGTCCTCGTTGACCTCGTATCCCTTGGCAACGTTCGGTTCCACGTGACCATCGGTCTTGAAGCGGAAGAGCGGTTCTTCCGTCAGCTTGCCGGTAGTCCAGTTGCTGGTACCCTGCGCCAGGGTAAAGGTCGCCGTATACTGTCCGATATCATCCATTTCCTCTACCATGATATCGGCCGCTACGGGCATCCGTTCCTCCACGGACGGCAAATCCAGGCCGTCCAGGCTGGGAGACTGGGTGTAGGCAACGCCTTCTGCGCCTGCAAAGCTGACCGCGCCCAGGAGCAGGGCAAGCGTCATCAGTAACGCAAAGGCTTTCCGTAGGTTCCTCATGTAGGTTCCTCCTTTTTTGACGTATCTATTTCCTCCGCCCAGCGCGGAAGAATGCAATTAACAATTTAAGTATATCAAATGCCCAATGGTTTTTCAATAATTTTTACAAAGATTTTCCAAAAAAAACAATAACAAACCATGAAAAGTTGCTTTACAAGCACAGCGGCGTGAAGTAAAATACCAGTAGCGTATGATGGTAAAATGAGTGAATGTTCCGCTGCAAAGACGATGTTATTTCATGCGGCGGCTGTTGAAGACAGACACCGTGAACCGAACAAGCAGCGGCAAAACCACGTTTTAACGCCACATACCGCGACCGGCGCTTCGTTAACGGACGTGTTCCTTACACAAAAAAAGGAGGTATAACGTATGACAGATCATGAGTTGGCGCTTCACTATGCTCCGTGGGTCCATTTTGACAGGAACGAAACCATTCCGCTGCGTGCGGTGGGTTATACCATCGCCCGGAAAACCATGCATAGCAGTTCCTTCCCCAAGCGTGACCTGGTTGTACCTGAAAATGCGGACAGCGTGATCGAATATGCCTATTACTGGGATTATGACATCGGCCATGGATACGATCTGGAGCATATTTGGGTAACTGTTGGCAAAGATGGCAAGGTGCAGGATGCCCAAGGAAGTTTTCATGGCTGGTATTTCAACCTGTATATCCCGGAGTTGGCCTGTTGCCGGCCGTTGGCCGGGGACAGAGTACAGGCGGATTGCCAACCCGGTAAGCATGCTTTTCTGCCCGACGGACAATTATTCCGAATGCTGCCCTACTGGTTCGAATGCTGCAATGCGTATGCGGGTGGTCCGATTCTGATTGGCAATCCCTTCAGTGCGAAATACAGTCCCACCGGCAAGGATATTTTTTCTCCGACTGCCGAGGAAGACGCCCTTTGCACCCGGTATCTGAAGGAGAACCTCGCCTTTGAACCTGCCATGGAGTTCACCAAAGAGGCCCCTGATACAGTGCTGTATATGCCCTGGGAAGAGATGTTTGAGAAGATTCCCCAGTGGATTCGTGCGGAATGCGCACGGTTGAAGCAGCTGTATGCAGGAGCGTAAGCCATGAACAGAGGCAGACAATTTTCGCAGAAACTTAAAGCCTGGAAAGAAGAATTGCTTCGGCAGCTTTTCACGCCCGTGGATACGGTTGCTTTCCAAGGCTTCGTGACCCGGGAGCGCCTTACCCCTCAAGAGGCTGCCGCCCGCCCCGCGCATCCCTTCGCCCCTGGACAGGCCTGGGGCGCTTGCTGGGAGTACGCCTGGTTCTCCGCTGACGTAACGCTTCCCGAAGCATACCGCGGACGGCGCGTGGTGCTTGTGGCAAAAATGGGCGGCGAAATTCTGGTGTATCAGGACGGTAAAGCCATTGGCTCGGTGGACCGTGGGCACCCTTATGTGACGCTGACCCGCTGCGCGACAGGCAGCGAGCGCTATACGTTGCTGGTCGAGTCCTATGCAGGGCATGGAGCACGCCTGGAAAACCTCGGCCCCTGTCCCCCGGAACGTCGCGCGGTTCCTGAACCGCCCGCTGCCCAATGCGTTTATGAGCATAGTATACTGGCCGTGTGGAATGAGGAGGCCTATCAGCTGGCGCTGGATGTGCTAACCCTGGACTGGCTTTTACAGACCCTGCCGGAAAAGAGTCTCCGGGCCCAAAAGGTCCGCAAGGCGCTGTGGGACTTTGTCAATCTGGCCGATTTCGAACTGCCTCCCCAGGAACGGACCCAGAGCTTTCTGCGCGCCCGGGAGGCGCTTCGGCCTGCCCTGGCGTGCCGCAATGGTTCCACCGCGCCCACTATGTGGGTTTTTGGACAATCCCATATTGATCTTTCCTGGCTGTGGACCGCGGAAGAAACCCGCCGCAAATCCGTGCGTACCTATGCCAATCAGCTGGCCTTAATGGAAGAATATCCAGAATACCGCTTCCTGCTGTGTGAGCCTGCCCTGCTGGACATGCTCCGCCAGCAGGACCCGGAATGCTGGGAACGGGTCAAGGCTGCGGCGCAGCGGGGGCAGATTTTTCCCGAAGGCGCTTTTTACGTAGAGTCCGACACCAATATGCCTTCGGGCGAAAGCCTGATTCGCCAGCTTTTGTATGGCAAGCGCTGGTACCGCCGGCATTTTGGCATAAATTCCCAGGTGGCCTGGCAGCCGGACACCTTTGGCTTTACCGCTGCCCTACCGCAAATTCTGAAAAAAATGGACGTACCCTACTTCGCTTCCCAGAAGCTGACCCGCGCCGATCCCGAATGCCAACGCTTTCCGTTCCAGCATTTCTGGTGGGAGGGGATGGACGGCTCTCAGGTTCTGGCGCTGAATTTCAGCAAGAACAACTCCATGATCGACCCGGTTTCCTTCCAAAAGCGCTGGGAAGAAGACCGTATGCAGATGGAGGACATTGATACGCTGCTGTTCCCCTTCGGGTATGGAGATGGCGGAGGCGGGCCAACCAGGGATATGGTGGAGGTAGCCCGCCGTGTGCAGGACCTGGAAGGAGCGCCTCGCGCCCGCTATGGCGGCTTGCGGGAATACTTCGAATGGATCGCCGCGCAAGGCGTTTCCAACCGCTGGGTGGGCGAATTGTATCTTCCCTGGCACCGGGGCGTTTATACGGTGCAGCGACGGCAAAAGATGCTGGCGCGCCGGCTGGAAGAAGCCCTGGCCCAGGCGGAAGCCCTGCTGGCAGCGCGCCCGGATACGGCGTTCGCAACCGCGGTCCGTCAAGGCTGGTCCTCGTTGCTTTTCAATCAATTCCATGACCTTGCAGGCGGCGTAGGTATCCGGCAGGCGCACCTGGAAGCCTTCAACTCCCTGGAAACCGCCTTGTCTTCCCTGCATACGGCCAGCCAGGAAGCGCTGCGTCACGTCTTTGCGCTGAAGCCTTCGGACACGAGCCGTTCGGTCTACAACCCGCTTTTCTGGGACCGGCGGGAATGGACGCGCCTGCCTGAAGGCGGGTGGCGCTATCTTTCCGCCCCTGCGGGCGGCGTTTCACCGCTGACGGCGGATCTGCCCCAGCCCGAAGATGCGCTGCTTGTGGAAACACCCGAAGGGTTTCGGATGGAAAACCGTTATCTTTCCCTGACCGTTGATCCCAAAGGGCGCATTGTTGCCCTCACGGACAAGGAAAACGGTATTTCGCTGCTGGAACCCGGCATGGTGATGAACGACTGGCGGCTGTACAAGAATGTCCAGGCTGTCTACGACGCATGGGAGCTGGACCGGGACTGGCAGGAGGGCTATCTGCCCCAGGCCATAACGGTCAGCGTTACGCCCGGAGATTGCCAAAAGGGCTGGTGCGAGTTGATCATCCGGCGCGCTTTTGGCGAGAGCCGCTCCCGGCAAACAATGCGCCTGTATGCTTCCTCGCGCCGGGTAGACTTTGAAACGCAGGTGGATTGGCATGAACGCCACAAGCTGCTGAAGGTTCACTTTGAAAGCAACGTGCTATGCGACAGCGCCCTGCATGAGATCCAGTTCGGCTATATTGCTCGCCCTGCGCATGCTTCCTCCGACTGGGCCGCAGACCGCTATGAAAGCTGCAACCATCGCTATTCCGCTCTGTGCGAGGAAAATCGGGGCTTTGCGCTGCTCAATGACGGCATCTATGGCGTCAGTACCGGTCGGGGCGAGCTTGCGCTGTCGCTTTTGCGCGCGCCGCTTGTGCCCGACGATACCGCGGACCGGGGCGAGCACGCCTTTACCTACGCGCTGTATCCTTTTGCGGGCAATTTCATGGACAGCGGTGTGGCCAAGGCGGCGTATTGCCTCAACCGTCCGCTGCAAATTCTTCCGGCAAGCGGCTCTGCGATCTCGGGCATCCGCTGTGAAAGCCAGGGCGTCATCCTGGAAACCGTCAAGCCTGCCGAGGATGGCCGCGGTATGATCCTGCGGCTTTACGAAAGCCTGCGCGCCCGCAGCGAAGCGCAGCTGCAGCTTCCCTTTGCGGCGTGCATCTATGACAGCTCCATGGACGAAGAACATCTGGGCGAACTTCTGCATACCGGACATGCGCTGACGCTGCGTCTGTCGCCCTTTGAAATCAGAACGCTGCGTGTGCTGCCCGTGCCGGACGCCTGACCTTGGCCAGGCGTCCGGCCAACGTTATCAAAAGGAGGTACCCATGCAAGAGACCGTTCGAAACTTTGTGACGGCCCACGGGCTGGCCTGTGGCGCCGAACACCGCTACATGGATTTGACCAGTGAAATCGGCGAATTGGGCAAGGAAATCCTCAAGGCTACCGATTTTGGTCAGAAGCCTTTTACCCTGCAGGATGGATGCCGGGAGGAAATGGGCGATTGCCTGTTTTCGCTGCTGGCGCTTTGCTGTGAAATGGGCCTGGACGCCGGGAAAGCCCTGGAGGCCGCCATAGAAAAATACCGGGCGCGTTTGGCCCGGTATGGACGTGTGGATTCACAAAAATAGTTTCTTATCCCTTCCAGAAAGCGCGGAAGCATTCCGGCCGGTGGAAGTCCGGCGCTGGCGCCACAATGGGCGCCCAGCAGGCGTAATGCTCCCGGTCGGGGATCTCGCTGCATTTGTAGAAGTTTCCCCGCAGCGCTTCGGGCTCGGGGAGGCATTCCATGCCGTAGAGCGCCTGCAGGAAGCGCAGGGGCGCCCGCACATGCACGCCCCAGCCTTCCGCATGCTCGAAGGCCTCCGCCTGGGGGAAGGGCAGGCCGGGGAAATCCGCCGGCCACAGGAAGCGGCGGTCCTGCCGTCCTGTCCCCCGCTGCATGAGCATGGCTCCGGCACGATTGACCTCGAAGTTCACATAAACCGGGGACGCCTGGGGATAGCAGGCCAGAAACGCCTCCAGGCAGCTGTCCGTATAAACAGGCTCGTTGTTGTGGGTATAGCGCGGCCGGTCCCGGTTGTCCTCCCGACACCATAAAAGTAGGTGCAGGGTTTCGCCCTCCAGGCCGCACTGGGCCCAGGCCTCCGGGCGGTAATCCCCGCCCCAGGGATAATGTGCAATGGGCAATACCGGGGTCTTGACTGCCATCTCCAATAGCGGTTGCATGGGACACGCTCCTTTATACGGCCAGGACGGCCGTTTTTTTTTCATGGAAAAAGCGGCCGCAGCACCTTGCCCGCGGCCGCCGGACCTATGTTTTAGTAGGTAAAGACGGTGATCACGCCGCCCATGTTGTCCAGCGAGGAATCATAATTGGCGGTTTTACCAGTCAGTTCCAGTTCAATGGTGTCCGAGTCGCCCACATACTGCCGGTAAATTTCATACCGCAGGGCGCCGTCCTCAAACACGGCGATATGGGGATGCTCCATCAAATACTCGATATACTCCTCCAGGCACAGGTCCATGGTATGCATGGCGGCGGCGTTGCCCTTGCCCACATAGCGGTAAACGTTCATCTCCGTGCTGATGCCGGTCTTGTAGCTCTTGTCCGCGGTATAGGGCAGGGGGAAGTCCGTGAGCGGGAAGCGGAAAATCAGCCCGTAACGCCAGCTGTTTTCCGCCAGCCAGACGCCCTGGGCGCTGGCGGAGAAGGACTGGTTGTTGATGGTATCGTCGCCGCTCTTGTAAATGCGCAGCCGCACGCTCAGCCCAGTTTGATATTCGCTGGTGCCAGGGTAGTTCACATCTTTCTTGGCCCGCTCAATGAGCGCGTCCCCGGAGTAGCGGCTGGCATACTGATCCAGGGCGTTTTGGAAGAGCGTGGTCTGATCTTCCATGGACCGGTAGCCTTCCAGGATGGTGTAATCCGTCAGACCCACGGCCTTGGCGTCGGTAAGCGCCTCATTCAGGGCATCAATGGCTACAGGGAACAGTCTGGTGGAGCTGCCAGGCAGGCCGTACACCAGGTTGTTCCAACCCACATAACCGGCGATGGTTACCAGTTCATCCTCGGAGAAATCATCCGGCCGGGAGTGCCATTGGTTTACCAGCAGCATGCCGCCGTTCATCACGTCCGCCCGGCTCACCGTAGCCGTGTAGGCGTTCTCCAGGGGATAGCTGGTCAGATCCACCACGTCCCAGCCTTCCAGTTTCTGCGCAGGCCAGGCCAGGTTGGCGCCGCTCTGGCTGGCCGCCTCAAACTCGGCCAGGGCCACGGCATATTCTTCCGCCTTCTGGTTGTTGATCTGTTCGGCTTCCTCCTGACGGGCTTTCAACAGGTTCGCCCGGTAGCCGATAATCGCGTTGCCCAGCAGCAGGGCCGCCACTGCCGCCACCGCCAGTACGATTGTCACGCGAAGCATGACCTTGATTGGGTCGCGTTTCTTTTCCTTGCTCATGCGCACACACCTTTACCCTTCCGTTTTCGCGGCTCGTCCGTCGTAAAAAAAACGGCGCAAAACGGTTTTTTCCTGCCGGGAAACCGCAAAAAGGCGAATCTAGTTCCCTGCTCCTTTTTGTATTCTCCGTCCCTTTTCCTATTCCTGCTTTTGGCAGGCGGATGGTTTTGTATCTTTCCGGGCAAACTGGGACGGAAAGCAAGGAAAGGAGCCAAGCATCCATGAACCGCACACTGCGAATCATCCTTACCTGCGCCTTGGGGGCGGCGCTGTGCGCCTGCACCGCCACGGCGGCGGAAAACCTGACGGGCGAAGCCGAGGGCTACGGCGGGCCGCTGAAGGTGGCCGTTACCGTGGAGGACGGCAAGATCACCCAGGTCCGCGTTACCGAGCACAAGGAAACCGAGGGCGTGGGCACCAAAGCCATTGATACCCTTCCTGACGCCATCGTTCAGGCCAACAGTACCCAGGTGGACGTGGTCGCCGGAGCCACCTACACCAGCAAAGCCATTCTGGCGGCGGTGGACAACGCCCTGGGCGTATCGCCTTCTTCTTCTCCGGCGGACAGTAACACACCGGCGCAGAACGCCGCAACCAACCTGCGTACCGGTGTGGGCATGAGCGCCCTGGGCCGGATCGGCCCCGGCAGCGACGATGCGGGCAACCCTGTCTACTCCTTCAATGTGGTATTCTGCAGCGCCGCCTTTGAAGAGGATGGGCGCATCGCTCAGGTAATGTTCGACCAGCTGGAGGTGGCCACCCCCAACTATGACGGCAGCTCCATGCCACATTTCAGCGGCTTCCCCGGCCAGGGGGGCTACGCCCTGTGGGACGATGCCCAGGGCAAAACCAACGGCACCACCGAGGATACCGAGGACAACTTCCTGGCGGAGATTGCCGCCTGGACCACCAAGCGGGAGCGGGGCAACGATTACAAGCTGAACACCGCCACCTGGAGCCAGGAGATGGACGCCTTCCAGCAGCTTTTCGTGGGAAAGACCGTGGACGAGGTGGACGCCTGGTTTGAGAAATACTGTTCCGATGTAAACGGCCGTCCCCTTACCGCGGAAAGCGCCCAGGAAGGCGACCAGGAGAAATACGCCGCCCTCACCGAGGAGGAAAAGCAGCAACTGGCTGACGTAACCTCCTCGGCCACCATGTCCCTCAAGGATAACCACGGCGATCTGCTGGCCGCTCTTCGCAAGGCATGGGAAATGGCGCAGAAATGACCGATGCGCTTTGCAAGACGCAGGCCGCTGCGAGCGCTTTACTGACGCGGGCGCGCTTTCGCTTAGAAAGCGCGCCCGTCAGACTGTTGAAAAAGGCACGTTTTTTCATAGAGCCGAAAAAATGAAGCTTCAGGCTCCCAAACTTGCAAGTATTTCATAGCGTATGGGTCCGAAGGTTTCCAAAGGGCGATCGGAAAGCCCTTTGGTCGCGCCCGCAGGCGCGAAATTCTTTGCGCTTGCAAGACCGCTATGCTTGCTCGGCGAAAAAATGAAGCAAAATGCTTTGCCCCAAATATGAGGTCCCGCCGCAAAAAACGCGGCGGGACCCTTTCGCTGTGACAGCGGGCAAAAGCGCCGCCTCAGCCGTTGCGGGGGTCGCGGCTGCGGCGCTTCTTGGCGTCGGGGTCAATGTATTCGATTTCCAGGCGGTCGAAATCCACATGCTCCATGAAGGCGTCGGGCAGGAAACGGGTCTGCCCGAATTCCTCCCATTCCCGCTGGTTCTTGGGTAGCCACAGGGGCTTGGGCAGGTCCAGGGCGTGGCAGGCCTCCTGGAGCGCTTCCTGGGGGTCCTCCCGGGTGCAGGGCTGAACGTTTTGAAGGTCCATGCGGTGATGCTTGACGGTGCGAACCCATAAAGCGGTGGCCATGATACGTCCTCCTTTTGCGTGGCTTATAGCGCGTCCTCCGGGGCATCCGGGGCGGAGAAATCCGCTTCTGCGGGGAACAGGGTGGCGTCGGCGGCCTCCACCTGGCCCAGGCGGCGCTGAATGGTGCGGGTGCGCGCAAAGGCGGTATCGATGGATTCCGTGGCCTGGCGCAGGCGCTGCTGCGTCTTTTCCAGCACGTCCGCAAAGCGGGCAAAGTCGTTCTTCACCGCGCCCAGCAGCTTCCATACCTCGCTGGAGCGCCGCTCGATAGCCAGGGTGCGGAAGCCCATCTGCAGGGAATTCAGCAGCGCCGCGAAGGTGGAGGGACCGGCCACCACCACCCGCTGCTCCCGCTGAAGCTGCTCGGCCACGTCCATGTCCCGCATGATCTCGGCGTACAGCCCTTCGATGGGCAGGAACAGAATGGCGAAATCCGTGGAGTGGGGCGGCGCGATGTACTTGTCCGCAATGCGCTTGCCTTCGGTTTTCAGCCGGGTCATCAGCGCCTTGCGGGCGGTCTCCACCGCGGCCGCGTCTCCCTGCTGGGAGGCGTCCACCAGGCGCAGATAGTCCTCCTGGGGGAATTTGCTGTCAATGGGCAGCCATACGGCGTCGCCCTCCCGGCCGGGGAGCTTCACGGCAAATTCCACCCGCTCCCGGCTGCCGGGGACGATGGCCACATTTTCCGCGTACTGCTCCGGGGCCAGCATCTGGCTCAGCAATGCGCCCAGCTGCATTTCGCCCCAGATGCCCCGGGTTTTGACGTTGGTGAGCACCTTTTTCAGGTCGCCCACCCCCACGGCCAGGCTCTGCATTTCGCCCAGGCCGCGGTACACCTGCTCCAGCCGGGCGCTCACCTGGGCGAAGCTGTCGTTCAGGCGCTTGTCCAGGTTTTCCTTGAGCTGCTCGTCCACGGTGCGGCGGATGCTGTTGAGCTGGGCGTCGTTTTCCTGGCGCAGGGCGGTGAACTGCTGGTGCTGTGTCTGGCGCAGCTGCTCCAGGCCCTGGGCGCACTGGTTGAGGCTGCGGGCCGTGACCTCGGACATCTGGCCGAAGCGCTCCTCCAGGTTGCGGGCGCTCATGAGCGCCTGCCGCTGGGAGCTTTCCAGCAGGTTGGTCTGGTTCTGGGTCACGGCGGAAAGGGTGTTCAGCAGGCTGTCGTTGAGGGCGCGGAGGGTTTCGCTGCTTTCCATGCGCTGGGCGTCCAGGGCGTCCAGCAGCTGATCGTTTTGCAGCTGCTGGTCCCGCCGGGCGCCTTCCAGGGCGCGGCGAAGCTGGGCGCGCTGAACCAACAGGAGGGCCACGGCCCCCAGGCTCAGCAGGGCCAGCAGCCCCAGCGCTGCGTATAGCCAAGTATTTTCCATGCTTTTCTCCTGTACGCACAAGGGCGGGAGGCCGGCGCGAACCAGGCTCTCCCGCCCCTGAATGATATTACATGTCCCGGCGGCCCTCCAGGGCCTTGGAAAGGGTGACCTCGTCGGCATATTCCAGGTCGCTGCCCACGGGCACGCCATGGGCGATGCGCGTCACGCGCACGCCCAGGGGCTTGATGAGCCGGGCGATATAGGTGGCCGTGGCTTCGCCCTCAATGTCCGGGTTGGTGGCCAGGATCACCTCCGTGACCTCCTCCCGGGAGAGCCGCGCCAGCAGTTCCTTGATGCGGATGTCCTCCGGCCCCACCCCGTCCATGGGGGAGAGGGTGCCGTGCAGCACGTGATACCGCCCGTGAAAATCATGCATGCGCTCGATGGCCGCCACGTCCCGCGGGTCGCGCACCACGCAAATCTGTCCGTTCTGCCGTCCCGGCGCGGCGCAGATGTCGCAGGTGTCCTCCACGGCGTAGTTGCCGCAGATGCCGCAGTAGCGGATGGCCTTGCGCCCCTGCCAGATGGCGGCGGCCAGCTCATGCACATCCTCCTGGGGCAGGCTGACGATATGGTACGCCAGCCGCTGGGCTGTTTTCTGCCCGATCCCGGGCAGCCGCGCCAGCTGGTTGACCATCCGGGCAATGGGCTCTAGCTGCGCCATGGGCTCAGAACATGCCGCCCATGCCGGGGGTCAGCTTGCCCATGGTGGCTTCGCGGGTCTCCTCGCCCTTGCGCAGGGCCTCGTTCACCGCGGCCATAATCAGGTCCTGAAGCATTTCGATGTCCTCGGGGTCCACCACCTGGGGGTCGATGGTGATTTCCTTCAGCTCCCGCTTGCCGGAAACCTTCACCTTCACCATGCCGCCGCCGGACGCGGCCTCGTATTCCGCGGCGTCCAGGTTCTCCTGGGCCTCGGTCATCTGCTGCTGGAGCTTCTGGGCCTGGCGCATGAGCTGCTGCATGTTGGCGCCGCCGCCAAATCCGCCGAAATGGTTGTTCCGTGCCATGGGGAATTCCTCCTCAAATGCTTTTATTCCAGATTGCAATGGATGGCCAGGTTGCCGGATACGCTGGTGCCGCGCACCTTGGGCGCGTTCTCCACGATACTCACGCCGCCGGTGAGTACCCGGCCGGTGACCGCCCGTAGGGCGATGTCCGCCTGGGTCAGGGGAGCGTAAAGCTCCACGTCCCCGGAAACGGTGTTCACGTCCACCCGCTCAAAGGGGCGCAGGAATTCCACGCGCTGATCGCCGCTCACGCCGTTGAGGCGGACGTTCAGGCATGCCGCCTCCGACAGGCGTACTTTACCGGAAACCGTGCGCACGGAAAGCTGGTCGCAGTTCAGCTCCTGCGCCTGAATGCCGCCGGAAACCTGGCGCAGGGTCAGGGCAATGGCGCTGATGTTGGCGGCGCGCATGTCCCCGGAGACGGAGTCCAGGATCACGTCCGTGCCGGAGATGCCCCGGGCACGCAGGGGCGCGGTGATGGTGCTCATGTCCAGGGCGCCCTTCCAGCTGCGGGGCAGGCGGATGACGATCTGCATCCAGCGCTCGGTGTTCAGCTTGATGCTCAGGCCGTAGGTGGGCTGTTCCACCAGCAGGCGGCCTTCCTTTTCCACAATGCGCAGGTCGCTGACGTCCTTATCGTTGCCGGCGGCCATGACCTGCAATTCGTTCACGTCGTCGGACAGAACCTCCAGGGAGGCCCAGGCCAGGTGCGCTTCCACGCCGGTGATCTGCGTGGGCGAGAATGTTTCAATCTTATTCATGCTACGCTCCTTTTCACGGCGCTGCCGTCCAGAACATGATACCACGCCGGACCGCCGCTGGCAAGTGTCAGCTTTCCTCCTCGCCGGTCAGGCCGGTGACCACGTCCTCCAGCACCGCCATCACATAGGGCACGCCCCTGTCCGTCTTGGATTGCAGGCGAATCTCGTCCTTGCTCAGGGCTGTGTCGGGGCTTTGGGCCTGGTGGACGGTCAGGCGGCAGGGGCCTTTCCCGGCCAGGTACAGCCCCGCCAGGTATTTTCCGTTGGACCCGCTCTTGTTGAAGTAGAAGGACTTCACGCCCTTGCCGTTGCGGTTTTGCTTCTCAAAGTCGCAGCTGAGGATGCGCTTGCCGTAGCCGCGCTCGCTGAAGAGAATCATCTCGTCCTGCTCGCCCACCTGGCCGCACCAGATCAGCTCGTCCTCCTCGTCCACCTGCATGCCCCGCACGCCCGCGGAGATGCGCCCCTGCACGGGCACCGTGTCCAGGCCGAAGCGGATGCACATGCCGGCCCGGGTGAACATCAGCAGGTCACCCTGGGTGAAGGCGGGAAGCACGGCCAGCAGGCTGTCTCCGGCTTTCAGGTTCACGGCGGCGAACTTCTTGCCTCGCACGTCGTAGTCCGCGGCGGCGGTGCGCTTTACCATGCCCCGGCGGGTGACAAAGAGCAGGTCGGGCTCCTTGGCCAGCTGCGCCGGACGGCAGCAGGTGATCCATAGGGGCGTCTCGCCGCTCTCCAGCCCCGCCAGCACCCCGGTGAGCAGGTTGCCCCGGTCCTTGGGCTTGATTTCCGGCAGGGCGTCCACCCGCAGGGAGTAGCAGTTGCCCAGGTTGGTGAAAAACAGCAGGGTTTCGCCGGTATCTGTCTGGAACAGGAAGCGCGGGCGCTCCCCGGCGTCCTCGGAGGTCTCCAGGGGCGTTTTGCGGTAAAGCTGAGGCGACATGCGCTTGAGCTGTCCACCGTAGGTGAAGGCCACCATGGCCTCCTCCGTCAGGGGCGCTTCTTCGGTGAGCTGCGCCTGGGTGTTGTCCGGGGCTTCCAGCACGGTGCGGCGGTCGTCCCCGTATTCGGCGGCGATGGCTTCCAGCTCCTCCCGGATGACGCCCAGGAGCTTCTTTTCGCTTTTCAAAATGGCCTCCAGGCGGTGAATCAGCTTGAGTAGGTCCTCATATTCCTTTTTCAGCGCCAGCAGTTCCAGGTTGGTCAGCCGCTGCAGGCGCATGTCCAGGATGGCCTGGGCCTGGGCGTCGTCCAGGGCAAAGCGGGCCATGAGGCCCTGCTTGGCCTCCTTGGGGTTCTTGCTGGCGCGAATCAGGGCGATGACCTCGTCCAGGTTGTCCACGGCGATCATCAGCCCCTGCAAAATATGGGCGCGGGCCTGGGCCTGGGCCAGGTCGTAGCGGGTGCGCCGGGTGACCACGTTCTTTTGGTGGGCGATAAAGTACCCCAGCATGGCCTTGAGCCCCATGAGCACGGGCTTGCCTTCCGCGATGGCCACCATGTTCACCCCGAAGGTGATCTGCAAATCGCTGTACTTGTACAGGTACGCCAGCACCCGCTGGGGGTCGGCGTCCTTTTTCAGCTCCACCACCGCCCGCATGCCCGTGCGATCGCTCTCGTCCCGGATGTCGTAGATGCAGCTCAGGGCGCTTTTCTTCTCTTCCGACAGCTTGAGAATCTTCTCCAGCATGGCGGATTTGTTGATCTGGTAGGGAATCTCCGTAATAACCAGGAGCTTGCGCCCGGAAAGCCCGTCCTCCACATGCACCCGGGCCCGCAGGGTGAGCTTGCCCTTGCCCGTTTCATAGGCTTTGCGGATTTCCTCGGTGTTCAGCAGCACGCCGCCGGTGGGGAAGTCCGGGCAGGGCAGATGGGTCATCAGCCCGTCCAGGGAAATATCCGGGTTTTCCATGAGCGCCACGGTGGCGTTGATGGTTTCCCGCAGGTTGTGGGGGGGAATGTTGGTGGCCAGGCCCACGGCAATGCCGCCCGCGCCGTTTACCAGCAGGTTGGGGAAGCGGGCGGGAAGCATGTCCGGTTCCTTGAGGGTGTCGTCGAAGTTCAGGCGGAAAGGCACGGTGTCCTTTTCGATGTCCCGGAGCATCAAAAGAGCCAGGGGCGCCATGCGGGCCTCGGTATAACGCATGGCGGCGGCGCTGTCCCCGTCCACGGAGCCAAAGTTGCCGTGGCCGTCCACCATGGGGCCGCGCATGGAAAAGGGCTGGGCCATGCGCACCAGGGCGTCGTACACCGAGGAATCCCCGTGGGGATGGTATTTGCCCAGGCAGTCGCCCACGATGCGGGCGCACTTGCGGTGGGGCTTGTCCGGGCTCAGGCCCAGCTCATGCATGGTGTAGAGAATGCGGCGCTGCACGGGCTTGAGGCCGTCCTCCACCCGGGGAATGGCCCGCTCCATGATGACGTGCTCGGCATAGGGAATCATGGAGTTGTGCATCACGTCCTCCAGGGAGGACTGGATAATCCGGGAGGGATCATCCTTGACGATGGGGCGCTGGTCGCTGGTTTTCTTCGCCATGGCTTAGTTCCCTCCTTGCCGCTGATGTTCCGGCAGCTCAAAGGTGTCCTGCCGGTTGAAGTCCGCAAACTGGCTGATGTAGTCCCGCCGGGGTTCCACCTTGTCCCCCATGAGGATGGTGATGAGCCGGTCCGCCTGGGCCGCGTCGTCGATGGTCACCTGGAGCAGCTTGCGCTGGCTGGGGTCCATGGTGGTGGCCCAGAGCTGTTCCGGGTTCATTTCGCCCAGGCCCTTGTAGCGCTGCAGGTTGTAGCCCTTGCCCGCGGCCTTGGTACACTTGGACAGCTCCTTGTCGTCGTAGGCGTACCAGACCTTTTCGCCCTTCTGCACCTTGTACAGGGGCGGCATGCCGATGTACACATGGCCCGTGCTCACCAGCTCCCGCATATAGCGGTAGAAGAAGGTGAGCAGGATGGCGCGGATGTGCGCGCCGTCCTGGTCCGCATCGGAGAGGATGATGACCTTGTTGTATTTCAGGGAGGAAAGGTTGAAGCCGTCCTCGATGGAGGTGCCCAGGGCGGTGATGAGGCTGCGGAATTCCTCGTTGGCCAGCACCTGGTCCAGGCGCTTCTTCTCCGCGTTGAGGGGCTTGCCCCGCAGGGGGAGGATGGCCTGAAAGCGGCGGTCCCGGCCCTGCTTGGCGCTGCCGCCGGCGGAGTCGCCCTCGACGATGAACAGCTCGTTATCCTCGGGATGGCGCCCGGTGCAGCTGGCCAGCTTGCCCACCAGGGGCGCGGCTTCCAGCTGGTTTTTCTGCCGGGCCAGGTCCCGGGTTTTCCGGCTGGCTTCCCGTACCTGGGCGGCGCGGAAGGCCTTTTCCACGATTTTCTGCGCCAGCTCCTGGTTTTTCAGGTCCTCCAGGAATTCCGTCAGCCGCTGGCCTGCAATGGCTTCCACCGCCGGGCGCACCTCCGTATTGCCCAGGCGGCCCTTGGTCTGCCCCTCAAACTGCGGATTTTTCACCATGACGAGCATCACGCAGGTAAGCCCCTCCCGGAAATCCTCGCCGGAAAGGTTGTTGTCCTTGTCCTTTAGCACGCCGATGCGCCGGGCGTAGTCGTTGAAGGCCTTCGTAAAGGCGGCCTTGAAACCGGTTTCATGCGTGCCGCCCTCCCCCGTGGGGATGTTATTGGCATAGGAAAAAATATTCTCCGTGTAGCCGTCGGTGTACTGAAAGGCGGCCTTGAAGATGATGTCCTCCTTCTGCCCTTCCAGATACACGGGCTGGTCATGGAGCACATTTTTGTCCGTGTCCAGGTACTTGACGAAATCGAGGATGCCGCCTTCGTAGTGGAACACCCGCTCCCGGGTTTCGGGGCTTTTGTCCCGCTCGTCGGTGAAAACGATGCGCAGCCCCTTGTTCAGGAAGGCCTGCTCCTGCAGATGCCGGGCTACCAGGTCGCTGTTGAAGCGGGTATCCTCAAAAATGGTGTCGTCGGGGAGGAAGCGCACCAGGCTGCCCTTTTTGCGGGTATTGCCCACCTTTTCCAGGGGGCCCTGGGGAACGCCCGCGGTCACCTTGCCTTCCTTGGGATCGAAGCGGGAGGCGAAGGAAATGCGCCAGTGGGTCCAGTCCCGAAAGACGTCCACGGTGACCCATTTGGACAGGGCGTTGACCACGGACGCGCCCACTCCGTGCAATCCGCCGGAATAGCTGTAGTTTTCGTTGTTGAACTTGCCGCCGGCGTGGAGCTTGGTATAGATCACCTCTACCCCGGAGATGCCCAGGGTGGGGTGCGCGTCCACGGGCATGCCCCGGCCGTTGTCAAACACGCTGGCGGAGCCGTCCTGGTGCAGGGTGACCAGCACTTCGTCGGCGAAGCCGTTGGCCGCCTCGTCAATGGCGTTGTCCACGACCTCCCACAGCAGGTGGTGCAGTCCCCGGCTGCCGGTGGAGCCGATGTACATGCCCGGCCGCATGCGGACCGCGTCCAGCCCTTCCAGCACCTGTATGTTTTTTGCGTCGTAGGTTTGCGCCATGCAGACAACTCCTTGTTTTTTGAATTTACCGAAATCTTATGATACCACAAAATGGAGAAATCATCAACGTTTTTCCATCGACGCGCCGGTGGCCGCAGGCTTCGGCTCTTGCTTCCCCTTTTCGCGCTTTTCTGCTACAATAGGTGTAGCGAAAAAGGGGGGACGGCGCCATGCGGGCAGAAATTCTGGAACGCCTGTGCCGCCTGTCCCCGGAGGAGGAGCGGCTCCTGCGGGGGGAAGCGGTCCGCCGGGAGGACTACGGCCGCACGGAGGGGGATTTCTGCGTGGAGAGCGGACAGCTCATGCCCAGCGGGGAGCTGATTTCCCTGCGGCCCCACACGCGGTTTGCCGCCTTTCCCCGGCATCGGCACAACTATGTGGAAATGATGTACATGGTGGCGGGGGAGACCCGGCACCTGATCAACGACCGGGAGCAGGTCACCCTGCGGGCGGGAGAACTGCTGATGATGAACCAGCGGGCCACCCATGCCATCGAGCGGGCGGAGGCCGGGGACGTGGCGGTGAACATCATCGTCCAGCCCGCCTTTTTCCGGGAGATGCTGGCCGCGGTGGGGGAGGACAATCCTCTGGGCCGCTTCCTGGTGGGAAGCCTCACCGACCGGCCGGAGGCGCTGAGCTCCCTGGTGTTCCGCATTGCGGAGGATGTGCCCGTACAGTGCGTGCTGGAAAGCATGGTGGCGGCGCTGGTCATGGGCGGCGCGCCCCTGCGGGTGAATCAGGCGGCCATGACGCTGCTGTTCCTGCATCTGCTGGAACGGCCGGATACCTTGTCCGGAGCGCAGCCCGCCCAGGGAGACCATGCCCTGGTGTGGGACGCGCTGCAGGAGATTCAGGAGCACTATGCCGCTCCCAGCCTGACCGCCCTGGCGGACAGGCATCGGGTGACGCTGAGCTATGTCAGCCGGCTGGTCAAGCGCGCCACGGGCCGCAGCTGGACCGAGCTTTTGCAGGAAAAGCGCCTGCTGCGCGCCGACGAGCTGCTGCTGCGCACCCGCCTGCCCGTGGCCGAGATCATGAACCTGGTGGGATACAACAATTCAAGTTACTTTTACCGACTCTATACCCAGCGCTTCGGCCTTTCACCCAGAATGCGCCGCAAGGCATGCGGCTTGGAAAATCATCAGCCGTAGACGGAAAGTCAGGACGGAGTTTTCGTGCAAATGACGTCCTGTTTTTTCGTGGAAAACTTTGCTAAGATAGAACCAGGCAAAGAACTCCTTGCGCGTGTAAATCAGAAGGAGGGAAAATCGCATGACCTATGTGCTCGCGGTGGATGTGGGCGCCTCGGGCGGGAGGCATATTCTGGCCCATCTTGAGCAGGGGAAGATCATCCTGGAGGAAATCTACCGCTTCGACAACGCCATGGTAGAGCGGGACGGCCATTTGTGCTGGCAAATGGACCGGCTGTGGGAGCATGTGCTCAAGGGCATGGCCGCCTGCAAGGCCGCGGGAAAAATCCCGGCGTCCATGGGCATCGATACCTGGGGCGTGGATTATGTGCTGCTGGACGGGGACGGTCAGGTGCTGGGCGATACCGTGGCCTACCGGGATGGCCGAACGCAGGGCATGGATACGCGCCTGGAGCAGGTTATGCCCTTTGCGGAGCTGTACCGGCGCACGGGCATTGCCAAGCAGCCCTTCAACACCGTGTACCAGCTCATGGCCACGCCGCCGGAGCAACTGGCGCAGGCGCGGGATTTCCTGATGATCCCCGACTATCTGCACTACCTGCTCACGGGGCGGAAAGTCAACGAATACACCGAGGCGTCCACCACCGGCATGCTGGACCCTGTGACCAGGGACTGGGACCGCGAGGTACTGGCGGCGGCGGGGATTCCCGCGGGCATGTTCCGCACCCCGGTGATGCCCGGCACGAATCTGGGTCCCATTTTGCCGGAGATTGCCCAGCGGGTGGGCTTCAGCTGCGACGTGGTGCTTCCCGCTACCCACGACACGGGCAGCGCCTTCATGGCCGTGCCGGCTAGCAGCGCCAACGCCGTGTACCTTTCCAGCGGCACCTGGAGCCTGCTGGGCGTGGAGAACGACGCGCCCCTTACCGGCCCAGACAGCCTGGCCAGCGGCTTTACCAACGAGGGCGGCTACGGCGGGAAAATCCGTTACCTGAAAAATATCATGGGCATGTGGATTCTCCAGTGCGTGCGCAATGAGCTGGAAAAACGGTATTCCTTCGGGGAAATGGCGCAAATGGCCGCCGAAGCCCCGCAGACGCCCTGGCGGGTGGACGTGGCGGACAACCGCTTCCTGGCGCCCTCCAATATGCTCGCCGAATTACAGCTGGCGGTGACCGAGCAGGGGGGCGAGGAACTGACCCTGCCCCGGATGCTGCGCATGGTGAACCTGAGCCTGGCCGAAGGCTATGCCAAGGCGATCGCCCAGCTGGAGGAGCTTACGGGCAAGCGCTTTGATACGGTACACATCGTGGGGGGCGGCAGCCAGAACCAAACCCTGAACCAGATGACCGCCGACGCCACCGGGCGCACGGTGGTGGCCGGCCCCACCGAGGGCACGGCCCTGGGCAACCTGATGGCCCAGCTGATTGCCGGCGGCGCCTTTGCGGACCTGGCCCAGGCCCGGGAAGCGGAGCGCGCCAGCTTTGACGTAACGACCTATGTTCCCAAGGGATAAAAGGAGGTAGAGCAACCATGCAATCCATGTATGAAATGGCCAAGGAGCGTTACGCCGCCCTGGGGGTGGACGTGGAGCGCGCCATGGAAACCCTGCGTCATGCCCCCCTGAGCCTGCACTGCTGGCAGGGCGACGACGTGCGCGGCTTTGACACCGACCCCACCAAGCCCCTCACCGGCGGCATCCAGACCACGGGCAACTATCCCGGCCGGGCCCGCACCCCGGAGGAGCTTATGGCCGACCTGGACCTGGTGCTCAAGCTGTGCCCCGGCACCAAGAAAATGAACCTGCACGCCTCCTACGCCATTTTTGACGAGGAGAGCGGCGGCTGGGTGGACCGGGATAAGCTGGAGCCCAAGCATTTCAAAAAATGGGTGGACTTCTGCAAGGCCCGCGGCCTGGGCTGCGACTTCAATCCCACTTTCTTTTCCCACCCCATGTGCGACCCGCTGACCCTGGCCTCCCCCAACGAAAAAACCCGCCGCTTCTGGATTGAGCACGGCAAGGCCAGCATCCGCATCAGCCAGTACCTGGCCCAGGAGCTGGGGCAGCCCTGCATCATGAACATCTGGACCGGCGACGGCTTCAAGGACGTGCCCGCCGACCGCCTGGGACCCCGCCAGCGCTACAAGGAGAGTATGGACGAAATCCTCTCCGAGCCCTTTGACTTCAACCTGGTCAAGCCTTGCGTGGAATCGAAGGTATTCGGCATCGGGGTGGAGGCCTATACGGTGGGCAGCGCGGAGTATGCCCTGAGCTACGCGGCCATGCATCCGGGCAAGTGTATTCCCCTGATGGACAACGGCCACTACCATCCCACGGAGGTGGTCAGCGACAAGATTCCCGCCCTGCTGGCCTTCTTCCCGGAGCTGGCGCTGCACATTACCCGGCCCATCCGCTGGGACAGCGACCATGTGGTGCTCCTGGATGACGAGACCAAGGAAATCTGCAAGGAAATCGTGCGCTGCGGCGGACTGGAGGGCCGGGTCCACATGGCGCTGGACTATTTCGACGCCTCCATCAACCGGGTTTCCGCCTGGGTCACCGGCTTCCGCAACGTGCAGAAGGCCCTGCTCATGGCGCTGCTGACGCCCCATGCGCAGCTCAAGGCGCTCCAGGATACGGACCGGTTCACCGAGCTGATGGTGCGCCAGGAGGAATTGAAAACCATGCCCTTCGGGGAAATCTGGAACGAATACTGCCGCCGCTGCGGCGCGCCGGCGGACGGAGAATGGTTCCCCCAGGTGCAGCAGTACGAACAGGACGTGCAGCGCAAGCGCGTATAAGGCGCGCAGCGTCAAGAGCAAAGGAGGATGCAATCCATGGCGTTTACCGATATTGAGGTTGTGAAGGGCTATATCCGCATGTGCAACGATGGCTGGCTTCAGGGCTGGCACGAGCGCAACGGCGGCAACCTGACCTATCGCCTCCGCCCGGAGGAAGTGGAGCAGTGCCGTCCCTACCTGAACACCCTGCCCGGCGGCTGGGTGAAAATGGGCGTCCAGGCGGATAACCTGCGGGGCGAATACTTCCTGGCCACGGGCAGCGGCAAGTATTTCCGCAACGTGACGGAAGCGCCCCAGGACAATATTTGCCTGCTGGAGATCAACGACGCCGGGGACAGCTGGCGCATCGTCTGGGGCCTGGAAAAGGGCGGCCGTCCCACCAGCGAATTCCCCAGCCATTTCTTGAACCATTCCGTGCGCAAGGCGGCCACGGAGGGCGCCTGCCGGGTCATTTACCACGCGCATCCCGCCAATATCATCGCCATGACCTATGTGCTGCCCCTGACCAGCCGGGACTTTACCCGGGCGCTGTGGCAGAGCGCCACGGAATGCCCCGTGGTGTTCCCTGGCGGCGTGGGCGTGGTGCCCTGGATGGTGCCCGGCGGCGCGGATATCGCCATGGCTACCAGCGAGCTGATGAAGGAGTTTGACGCGGCGGTATGGGCGCACCACGGCCTGTTCTGCTCCGGCCCGGACTTCGACATCACCTTCGGGCTGATGCACACCATTGAAAAGGCCGCGGAAATCTACGTGAAGGCCATGAGCATGGGCCAGGGCATCAAGCAGACCATTTCCGACGATAATCTGCGGGCCATTGCCAAGGACTTCGGTGTGACCCTGCGGGAAGAATTCCTGGATTGACGGCGAACAATCAGCACATGCATCAAGCCCCCGCCTTTCTCTGCCAGCGGCAGCGGGAAGGCGGGGGCTTTTGCAGCTTTCTGCGCTCAGCGGCTTTCCGCCGCCAAACGCCGGGCCAGGCGCTCAAAGCGCGCGCATACATCCTCCAGGGGTAGATACTCCGGCACATCCTTGAGATAGACGTGCATACGGCCCTGGAACGGGCGAAGCCAGTGCTCCGGGATGCCCTCCAGACCGATGACCGCGCCCAGGATGCTGCCGGCGGTGGCGCCGGTACAGTCGTTGTCGCCGCTCATGGCCACCGTTTCCCCAATGGTTCGGGTAAAATCGCCCTGGCCAATCTGCAATCCCATGACCACGTGCAGCGCGTTGGTCAGCGCGCTGCCGTTGAACATGCCCCGGTAGCGCGCCCAGGTCAGGTCATGGGCCTGCTGGTAATCGGCGGGATGCTGTTCAAGCGCCCAACGGATGCCCTCGGCAAACAGACAGTTTTCAGGTATTTCCGTAAGTCCGATGCGGATGGCCTCCAATGGGTCATCCACTGCAAAGGCGGCGGATATGGCGGCCGCCATGAACATGGCGCCATATACGCCGTTGCGCCGGTGATTCATGGAAGCGTCCCGGTACGCCAGCGCGGCGGCCTGTTCCGGTTGGCCGGGTAAAGCGTAGCCGTAGCTGTCCGCTCGGGTCCATGCGGCAATATTTTGCAGGTTGGGATTGCCCTCCAATCCGGCGGCGGGCAGCGGCATGCCCTGAAGCAGGTTGCGCAGCATGCTCCGTTCGCCCCACCAGCAGCCCCGCATACCGGGGGGATCGTCAGGCCCCAGGGGCAGATGCTTTTGCCAAAGCGCTGCCAGGTCCTCCTGACGCAGTTCCAGACCGTAGGTCTCCAGGGCCATCAACCCCAGGAGCGTATACACGGTGTCATCGTCCGGCGGTACGGCGTCCATGGCGCCACGGGTCAGGTCGCGCTTTTGGCCCACGATATCGGGGGGATCTGCAGG
>CALVVZ010000023.1 GCA_944364075.1 uncultured Clostridia bacterium | reverse complement strand
ACCATCCGCATCATGTCGGAGAACGCTTCCAACCTGTTCCTGCCGCAACGTATACGTTCCCTGAACGTCAAGGGCGATCTGGTGCCGTACTTCAACAACGCCAGCGAAGTTTTTGTCACCCGGGATCTGGCGGCGGGAGACACCTACTCTGTCACCGCGCCGCTGATGATGGCTGGCGACGCAGGGTTGGGCACGCTGATCAATGCCTGCGCCTCCCTGCCCGATGACAACTATGCCGCCGTGCTGGAAACCTACCTGCAGCTGCCCGACCACCTGCAGCAGCCCCTGTACGACCTGGCCACCCAGATTACCCAGAGCGAAGCAACCCCTTACGAAAAGGCTTTTGCCCTGCAAAACTATCTCTCCCGGAATTTTCGCTATACCCTGGACGTTGCGCCCCAGGACAGCACCATCGACTTCGTAACCAATTTCCTGCTGAACACGAAGGAAGGCTACTGCACGTATTTCGCCTCGGCCATGACCGTGCTGTGCCGCATGGCAGGCCTGCCCGCACGGTACGTGGAAGGCTATCAGGCTATTCCCGACGCAAACGGCATCGCCAATGTAACTGGATTGCAGGCGCATGCCTGGACGGAGGTTTACTTTTCGGGCTTTGGCTGGCTGACCTTTGACGCCACGCCGGTGCAGAGCGATAACAACGGCAGCTCTCAGGGACGTTCCCAGAACGACGCTTCCGGCGACGCGCCCACGCCGACACCCACGCCGGACCCGGGCGAATCCTCGGCCTCCCAGGATGAACAGCCCACGCCTACGCCGCCCGAAGGAGAGGACGCCCCCACGCCCACACCTACGCCCACTCCAACGCCGGAAGCGCTTCCCACGCCGGAAAATTCCGACGCGCCCCAGGAAACAAGCCAGGAACCACCCGAACCCCCGAACCTCCAATGGCTATGGGCGCTGCTGCTTTTGATGCTCGCGGCTCTGGCCGGGCTGCGCGTCTACCTGACGCAACCGGCGCAACTGCTGAAAAAGGCCAAGGACCCCACCGGCGTTTACATGATATGGGCGCAAGCGGTCTTTGATCTGCTCCGTCTGCGCAAGCTGCCCATGGCGGCTTCGGAATCGCCCATCGCTTACGGCAAGCGCCTGGACAGCCTGGGAGTGCTGCCCATCGCGCTGTCGCCGCTTTGCAGCGTTCTGTCCCTGGTCTGCTATGGTAAAATCGTTCCGGAACCGGAAGAAACGGAAACGGCCGCGAAAACCTTCGGCACGCTGTTCGCCGCCCTGCCCTGGTGGCAAAAGGCGCAGCTGGCCCTGGTACGGGCCTTCCTGCCCTTGAAGAAACGCGACTTTACCCGGCGCTGAGCGCTGCAAAAAGGCTGCCCCTCCCCCGCCCTGTGCGGTCGTGAGGCGGCAGCCTTTGTGCGTCGAAAAAAGCGGAGCCACCGCCCCGTTCCATGGCAGTGGCTCCGTTTCTTTACAGTCCCAGCATAGCTGCGCCAATGATACCGGCGTCCGGTCCCAGGCGGGCCAGCTCGATGCGGGCATGGGGCATATTCTTGAACAGTAGGTATTTGGGCACCTCCTGGCGCACCGCATCCAGCAGGAAAGCGCCAGCCTTGCTCACGCCGCCCCCCAGGACAATAATCTCCGGATCCAGGAACTGCATGATGCTGGCAATCGCCTGGGAAAGATAGCATACATACCGGCGGAATACCTTTTTCCCCATGGGGTCCTCTTCCCGAGCTGCGTCAAAAACGATCTTGGCGTTTATTTTTTCGGGGTTCCCCCCAGCCAGTGCGAGAATCATGCTGTCCGGGTGCGCCGCCACCAGTTCTCGCGCCATGCGGATAATGGCCGTAGCGGAGCAATAGCGCTCCAGGCATCCCCGATTGCCGCAGGTGCAGGGTTCGCCGTCCAGCTCCAGAATCATGTGGCCGATTTCGCTGCCCACGCCATGGAAGCCGCTCCATACCTTGCCGTGAATGACGATGCCGCCACCTACGCCGGTGCCCAGGGTCATGAACACGCTGGAGTCCGTCCCGGCACTGACGCCTGCGACGCTCTCCGCCAGGCCGGCCACCGTAGCGTCGTTGTCAATATGCACAGGCTTGTCCATGTACTGCCGGAAGGTTTCCCGCAGGGGAATATCCCGCCATCCCAGATTAGTGCAAAAGATCACCTTACCGGTTTTCGCATCAGCAATCCCCGGAATGCCCACGCCCACGGATTGCACCTGATCCTCCCCCAGCCCGGCTTTGGCCAGCGCAGAGCGGGTGCAGTCCGCCATATCACGAATCATCTCCTGGTAGGGGCGACCCACACCAGTGGGGATGCTGTCCTTGGCCAGGATATTCCCTTGTGCGTTCACCACGCCCACCTGTACGCCGGTGCCGCCCACGTCGATACCGATATATACCATTCGCTTACACCTCCAATGCCTGTACCTCGCCCGGAACGCCTCCGAACGCCGTGTTTACTGGCCGCTGTTTTTCAAAATCATCTCGTTCAGGCGGCGGTCCAGTTCATGAGCCGCGCTATAGCCCATACGCTTCAGGCTCAGATCGCGGGCAGCCACCTCAATGATAATGGCCAGATTCCGTCCCGGCCGCACAGGCATGATCTGATGGGGCACCTTCACGCCCAGGATGGTGATGTACTCCTCGCTCAGGCCCAGCCGGTCATACTCCTTGCCTTCCACCCATTTTTCCATATGCATGACCAGGTCGATGGTCTTGCTCAGGGCCACGGCGCCTACGCCGTACATGGCGCGTATGTCAATAATGCCAATACCGCGTATTTCCATGAAGTGCCGCACCATCTCCGGGCATTCGCCGGTGAGGCGGTCATCGGAAACCCGGCAGATGTCCACCACGTCGTCCGCCACCAGCTGGTGGCCACGCTTGACCAGTTCCAAAGCCGCTTCGCTCTTGCCCACGCCGCTTTCACCGGTAAGCAGCACGCCCACCCCGTACACATCCACCAGCACGCCGTGCCTGGTAACCCGCGGCGCCAGGCAACGGTTCAGGTAGTTGATGGCGGAAAAGGTAAACTTGGTCGTAACCATATTGGTCTGGTACACGGCGATGTCCCGGGCCGCTGCCGCCTGCAGCAGATCGTCCGGCGGCGTCATGCCCCGGCAAATAATCACACAGGGAAGATCATAGGAAAAATACTTTTTCAGCATCTGCCGGCGCGCTTCCGGTTCCAGGGCCTCCAGATAGGTCATTTCCACTTTGCCGATCACCTGGGGGCGTTCAAAGGCAAAGTACTCATAAAAACCGCAGAATTGCATACCCGGCCGGTTCAGATCCGCTGTACGGATGTCCCACTCGGTTTTCGTGGAGGGGGACAGCTCCATCAGCTGCAGTTTTTTCGCAAAATCCGCCGCCTGAATCATGGTAGATCCTCCTTACAGTAGCAGTGCTTCAATATAGCGTGCCACGCCGTCTTCCTGATTGGAGCCGCAGACCCGGCCCACCTGGCGCTTTACATCCTCTCGGGCGTTTGCCATGGCCACTCCCGTACCGGCCCAGGTAAGCATGCTCAGGTCATTCAGGCTGTCGCCGAAAGTCATGAACTCCTCCGGGCACAGCCCCCAGCGCCGGGCCAGATACGCCAGGGCGTTGCCCTTGGTAGCCCGTAGCGGATTCATTTCCAGGAAATAAGGCTTGGAACAGCTCACCGCCGCCACATCCGCAAACTGCGCCCGCGCCAGGGGCAGAAGCTCCGCCACCCGTTCGGGTTCCGCCATGAGCAGCACCTTGGGCGTGGGGCGGTCAATAAACGAGGGCAATTCCTTCACGTCCTCCCCCGTAAGCAAGGAGGCGGACGCATAGCTGCGCGCCCATTCCGCCGGGCCGGCATAATAAAAGTGCGCGCCATAGTAGCACTGGGCATAGCACCCGGCATCCCGGGCAAAGGCCGCGCACCGGCGGGCGTCCTCCGCGCTGAGCAGCTCCTGGTGCCACAAATCTCCCGCGGGGCCGTAAACCTCCGCGCCATTGCAAGCCACAAAAGCAGCCGCACAGCCGATCTGCTCCACAAAGCCCGCCATGCTGGCCTTGGCCCGACCGCTGGCCGGAATCACCAGGACGCCTTTTTCCGCGGCCCGGCGCAATACGCTCACCGTAAAAGGGGTAATCTGCCGCTCGTCGTTGAGCAAGGTATCGTCCATATCAAAGGCAATCGCCCGGATCATGCGTACAATCGCTCCCTCCTGCAATCCACCATGATTATACCAAAAACGGCCACGGCGCGCCACAGGAATTTTCTTTTCCAGACGCTCAAATTGCTAAGACCATACCGCACCATTTGTCGGCGGCGTTGGCGATGCCTTTTTCGCTATCGTACAAAAATGCCCGGCGGTCATGCCTTAAAAAACCTTCGAAGAAGTGGAAAGGGGTTCCGGCCCCTTGCCGCGCCTCCCGAAGGTTCCTTATGCAGTACGCGGCCTCCGGCCTGTTGCAGCCGGAGGCCATTGCGCGCCCGAATATGATGCTTTCCCGCTTACCCGATGATCTCGCCCTTGGCGTTAAACAAGGGCAGCTTCTCCAGGTAAATCAGGTCCTTCCGGTCCTGGGCTTCGCCTTCGGCCAGAATCGCCATGCGGCCGGCAATTTCGCCGCCGGCCTTGGTAACCAGCTCTTCCAACGCATGCAGGGACTCGCCGGTGGAAATCACGTCGTCCACGATCAGGATGCGCTTGCCGCGCATCATTTCCGCATCGTCGCCGTCCAGGTACAGGCGCTGCGTAGCCGCGGTGGTAATGGACTTGACCTCTACGGAAAACACGTTGCGCATATACAGCTTCGCGCCCTTGCGAGCCAGGAACCACTTGTTCTGCCCCGTCTGCCGGGCCATTTCATAGGCCAGCGGAATACCCTTGGACTCCGCGGTAATGATGTAATCGTATGCCGGTGCGCGTTTCAGCAGCTCCGCGGCACAGGCCACCGTCAGCTCCACGTCGCCAAAGATCACAAACGCGCCAATGTACAGGCTGTCGTTCACCTTGCAAATGGGTAGATCACGCTTCAGCCCCGCTATGGTCATGGTATGGGATAACATTTCTTCTCCACCCTTCGTATGGGATTGCGTGTTGGGCCGGTTTGGGCCTTTTTACATGTTATTCTACCGCGCAGGCCATGGAATGTCAATCGCCAATCAACGTTCGTAAGCCTTTTGTCCTCCGATGAACGTATACCGTACCGCCGTTGCCAGGCGCAGAGGACTTCCGTCCAGTAAGACCAGGTCAGCCCGCATCCCTGGCGCCAGGGTTCCCCATTCCTCTTCCAGGCCCATGGCACGGGCCGCGTTGCAGGTCACGGCCGCCATGGCCGCCTGCTCCTCCACGCCGTAACGCAGGCAAAGTCCCGCGCACAGGGGAAGATGATGAATTCGCGCGGTGGGATGATCCGTGCTCATGGCCACCGTCGCGCCCAACTTCATCAACCGCGCCGCCAGGCTATACGCGCTTCCCTCCCCGCGCTTGCGGGCCACACCCACAATGACCGGCATACCGCTGCGGGCAATCTCCTCGGTCATCGCCGTGGTAGGCGCACGATGCTCCAGGGTCATCGCTCCGCCATCATCCTTCCACAGGCGCAGCGCCAATGTCAGCTCGGCCTCCGACCCGGCCTGGAGCTTCACCCGGCGTCCCTGCGCCCGCGCGTCGGTCAACGCGCTGCGCAGCTGCTCCTCCGTCATGCCTTCCATGGGATACAACAGCGCCCCAGGCTTGTCCAGCCGCCTGGGCGCGCTGCCCGTCTGCCACAGCGCGCACCTGCGAGGCGCAGGCGTCCCAGACGCCGGGCATACCTCCACCACGGTGACGCCCGCAGCCGCTGCCTGCGCAAAAGCAGCATCCGCAGGGTCGGCGCGCTGCGGATTTTCCTCCGTCAATCCCAACTGCGTATTCGCGTCCAAAAGCCCGGGCCAAATATGAAGTCCCCGGGCATCCAATACCGTTTCCAGCTCCTGGGTCGTGGGGTCCACCCGCTTTTCCATGCGGAGAATCCGTCCGTTTTCCACCAATAAGTCTCCCTGCCAGGCCGCGCCCGTCATGGGATGTATCATGCCCTGTTCTATCAGCAACACAGAAAAATTACGCTCCTTCCCTACGATGCAGCGCAAAAGCATCGCAAAACGCGCGCCGGTATCCGCGCTTCTTTGCCGGGGATCCGATGCGGACATTTTCCTGGACCATCCGAGGGTCCTATACCGATGCCTCAATCAGCTTGTATATATGTTTGAAGGCGAATGCCGTGCCTCCTATGGTTTCCATGTCATTTTCTGGAGAACGTGGTTATTGTAGCACACTCGTCCCTATGATTTCCAGTGCATAGCAGACCTTTTTCTATTTATTTAGGAATTGTTACATTCGCAGCAAAATGATTACATACCAAAGTCTGGCGGTGAGGCATCCGCGGCCTCACCGCCTGCTGTTTCTTAGAGTAGGATGCAAATCATCCCGCCGTTGCCCTCGTTAATGATGCGCGTAAGAGTCTCCTGCACCTTCTGCTGTGCGTCCGCCGGCATGCGCATGAGCTTGTTGGAAAGCCCTTCCCGCACCATGTCGTGGAGGCTCTTGCCAAAGAAATTCGTGCTCCAGATCTGTTGCGGGTCGTTCTCGAATTCCTCCAGCAAGTAGCGCACCAGCTCCTCGCTCTGCTTCTCCGTTCCTACCACGGGGGTTACCTCGGTTTCAATATCCACACGAATCATATGCAGGGAAGGCGCATGGGCTTTGAGCTTTACACCAAACCGACTGCCCTGCCGGACAATCTCCGGCTCCTGCAGGCTCATTTCGCTCATAGCCGGCGTAACCAGACCATATCCTGTTTCTCTTACCGCACGCAGGGCGTCAGCCACATGGTCATATTCGGCTTTAGCCGCCACCAGCTCCTTCATCAGTGCCAGGAGATGGGCGTCGCCGCGTATTTCCGTGCCGCATTCTTCGCCGAGCACCCGATTGAACAATCCCTCCTGCAAGGTCAGAGCAAAGTCGATCCGGCCTTCACCCGGACGTATTCCTTCCTGACGTAGCCCCGGCACGTATTCCGAACCTGCAAAAGCTTCCTGGAATACGTCTCCTTCCCGCATTTTGCGGTTTTCTTCCCCCGCGGCACGGGCACGCTCCATTACATGGCTTACCAGCCAGTGCCCTGGCTCCAGGGCATGCAGCCAGGCCGGCACCGTAAAGCGCACTTCCCGCACGGGGAACTCCAGCAGAATGCTCTCCAGCACATGCTGGATATCCTCCAGACCCATCTCCTTGACATTGAGAAGCATGACCGGCACGCCGTGGCGGTTCTCCAGGTTTTCCCGGAGCTGCAGCGCCTCCGCCGTGCGGGGGCTGGCAGAGTTCAGCACCATCACAAAGGGTTTTCCCAGGGCTTTGAGTTCCGAGATCACCCGGTCCTCCGCTTCCACATAGGCCGAACGGGGAAGATCCGCGATGGTGCCGTCTGTGGTCACCACCATGCCGATGGTGGCATGATCGGTAATCACCTTCCGCGTGCCGATTTCCGCCGCCTGCTCAAAGGGAATGTCCTGGTCCGACCAGGGGGTATGCACCATGCGGGCATCCCCGCCTTCCATGCTCCCCAAGGCTCCCTTGACCAGATAGCCTACGCTGTCCACCATGCGCACGCGCACCGCCGCACCCTCCTGCAAAAAAACCTGGGCGGCCTCGCTGGGCACAAACTTGGGTTGTGTGGTCATGATGGTTTTCCCCGAGCCGCTCTGCGGCAATTCATCCAACAGCCGGTCCCGTTTGGGCCCAGGGGCCATATGGGGCAGCACCAATTCCTCCATGAAGCGGGCAATGAAGGTGCTCTTCCCCGTCCGCACCGGCCCTACGACGCCGATATAGACGTCCCCATCCGTCCGCTCCGCGATGTCCTTGTACAAATGAAAGGATGATCCCTTCTCCATGGAAGTCCCTCCTTGCTTCGCTTGCCACATCCTATGGGCCGAAGGGACAAGATAGAACCAAAAAAACGGCGGCAAACCCGCCTTTCACGGTTGCCGCCGCCGTTGCTTTGTTTTTAAGCCATTTTCAACCGGTAGCCAAGCTTGTACACCGTTTCGATACAGCCGGAGCCAATTTTCCGGCGCAGCCGCTGGATATGCACATCCACCGTCCGTGTCTCTCCGATACCCTGGTAGCCCCAGGCTGTACGAAGCAGCTGTTCCCTGGAAACCGCCGTATCCGGGGACTGCATCAGCGCCTGGAGTAGCGCAAACTCCTGGGCCGTAAGCGTCAGATCCCGACCATCCAGGGTCGCGTGGCGCTTCTCCACGTCCAGGGACAGCGTCCCCAGCGTCAGGGTCGTATCGGTTACCTGCATCAGTTCCGCTACCGCATTTACCAGCGCTTTCCCGTCAAAGGGCGATAGCAGCACCGCGCTGCTGCCCTGGTACAGCGCCTGGAGGTGGGTGCTATTGCTGGCGTCGCAGGTAATGAACAGCACCGGCCATCCCTTGGCGGATAAGGTTTTCAGCAGCGTGAAGCTGTCCGCCCAGGGCAGGCGCGCGTTCAACAGCGTCAGCATCCTGTCGGTATTCTTCACCTGGGCAAGACCATCGGCAATGGTCGCTGCCCACATACAATGGTGTCCGGCACGGCAAAGCATATCGCTCATTTTCTTTCCCAGCTTTTCGTCCGGCTCCAAAATCAAAATATCTGCCATGGTCTCACCTCATCCATTCAACGGGGCATCTTGCGTTTTTCATCCTTCCCTGACGATTTTTTCTCCTTTCCGGGAGATTTTTGCGGTAAGCACCCCTTGCTCTGTATCGATACGCTTGAGCAGTTCCACCTCTTTGCCCGTATTGGCGTCCAGATAAATCAAGTAAGTTCCGTCTCCCTTGTGCGCAATAAACTCATAGCAAAGCTGTTCGCCATCCCGGTAAGGAATCAGGCACAGCCGCGATTCCTCCGCCTCCAGTCCCGGCGCCAGATGCGCGGCCGCCTCCTGGGCCGTCAGCTCCGGCGTCCCCAGCGCACGGGTCACGTGGTTCATCCAGTAGTTGTTGGCCTCCAGACCCACCACATCTCCGGTATCCATGCGCACCTGTACCTTGACCAGATCCGGGTACAACAGTACCCCGTCCTGCTGTGCGGCGAAGTTCAACACCATGACGCCGCTCTCATAGCGCTGGGCATGGGTGCAGGCCATATCCCCGAACCCCTTCGCCTGAAGAAACGCCGCGGCTGACTCCCGGCAGCGGGCTTCGTCCAGGGTCTGCGCAAACCCCGCGGATTCCGGCATCATCCATAGCACCTTTCCGCCCTGGGTGGTAATCTCCAGATTCAGCTGCAATCCGTCAGTCATCACCGTCACGCCCCAGGCAGGCAATGCGCCGCTGGTAGCCGGAGCGCTCTGGGCAGAAAGCGCCCGTTCCTCCCCCACAAAGGCCCGTGCAATGGCGATGGCTTCATCCTGGGTCACCGTGCCCTCCGGCAGGCCCTTGGGCTCCCCCAGGTGCCGGGCGTCGGAAAAAGCGCCGTCATAAATCAGCGTAGGATACTGCATGCCGTGATCCTGATCCCCCAGCGCTTCCAGGGGGCGGATCTGGGATGCGCTCACGGCGCTGAACACCTGCTCCCCGGTATACAGCGCCAGCTGCTGCTCCCGCAGGGACTGCTGCGCCAGGGCCAGCTGCGTCCCCAGCTGCGTGCAGTCGGTGAGCAGGTCCTCAAGCTGGGCGGCGTCCGCCGTAGGCAGCGCCCCCTGCTCCACCAGTACCGGCAGCAGCGTGCCCGCGTACTCCGCCAGTTGGTTGGCAAAAATCAGCGTAGGAGCCATGGCCTCATGGCTCAAGGGCAGAAACGTCAGGTTCCGGCGCACATCGTCGGAAAGCTGGCTGATCTGTGAAAGCAATCGGGTACACTGGGCTGCGTCCCCGGAAACCAGCACCTTTTCCAGCGCCAGGGACAGCGCCTGCATCTGCTCGGTGGTTTCCATGAGCGCGCTCTGATAAATCTCCTCCAGCGCTGCCTCCGCCTGCTGGGCGCGGTTGGACTCCAGGGCCAGCCCGGCCACACAGGCAAAGAGCAGCAACCCCAGCAGAATGGGAGCAAAATGTTTTTTCATCATCCCAATCCCTTCCTCCCCGTCAGATAGCAAAGGCATGCTTGCCGATGGTCAGCTGCACCTGCCGGGTCCATATCCAGGAGTTGGTGGCGGTGGAGGGATTATAATAGTACAGACAGCCGCCGGTAGGGTCCCAGCCGTTCAAGGCGTCCCGAGCGGCGCGGATAGAATTCTCCGTGGGTTCCATATCAAACTGGCCGTCCCATACCGCGTCGAAAGCGCCCGTCTGAAAAATCACTCCGCTGATGGTATTGGGAAAGGCAGGGCTCTTCACCCGGTTCAGCACCACCGCCGCCACGGCCACCTGTCCCACGTAAGGCTCCCCCCGGGCTTCCCCGCTCACCAGCCGGGCCAGGATGCGCACCTCGCTCTCCTGATAGGTAGAGGCGGAAACCGTTCCCGTCAATGTTATGCCCAGGGCTGCCGCCGTGGAGGGGCCCACCGCGCCGTCAGCCTTCAAACCGTTCTTCTCCTGAAACCATACCACCGCGTTGTAGGTCTCCTTGCCAAAGACGCCGTCCACGGCGCCGTCGTAATAGCCGTACTGCTTGAGTTTCTGCTGCACCAGGGAAACCTGGGAACCACGGCTTCCCCAAGCCATCACCGAAGCGCTGGCCGACAGAACCAGCAGGCCCACCAGAAGCAGGGACAGCGCTCCCACGCGCAAGCTTCTTTTCATACCATGCCCTCCCCGCCAAACCAACGGCGCAAGCATTCCGGCAGTACCAGCGTCCAGCGGACGCCCCCTCGTTCGCACAGGGTCGCGCCCACGCCATCCGGCACCTGCGCGCAGGCCAGGGAAAGCTCCCGGTCCACCAGTCCCCACCAGTTATGCCCCTGCGCCGGTCCCAGGCGCACCATCAGCGCGGGATACATCCCCGCAGGAAAGGTCAATCCGTCCAATTCCCGCGTATTAAACACGGTTTGCTCCAGGCACACCGCGACCGGTCCATCATATCCTTCCGCCTGGGCTGCCATTTCCGCTGCCTCCTGCAATACAGGCAAAATCGCCTGAGCCTTTTCCAGCATGGAGCCGCTCTGTACAGGACTTTCCGCATAGGCGGCCTGTACCGCATCCCGGACGCAGAGTTTGATCCGCTGATCCTCCGTGGCGTCGCTGGCCGCCACCACATGCAACCGCAGGATGATCCCCGCCCGCATGGCAAGCACCGCCCGTCCCGAATCCAGATCTGCCCCGGCCATCAGCTGCACCAGGGCGGCTATAAGCGCCAAACATCTTCCCAGCATACCGCTCCCCCCTTCGTAAGGGCAGGATGCCCCGGAAAAAGGAAAGCTATACACTGCGGCGTCACACCGCGTCAAAGCGCACAAAAAGGAGCCGCCGCGAGCGTTGCGGCGGCTTCGGCTGTTGACAAGGTATGTGTCCTCTTTATTTTTGCAAATTGCGCATTGTGTTCTTGCATGCGCAGAGGATTTCGCGCCTGCGGGCGCGACCGAAGGGCTTTCCGGTCGCCCTTTGGAAACCTTCGGCCCCTTACGCTATGAAAGGAATGCCAGTAGGGAGCTTGGAGTTTCGTCTTTCTTGCATTTATATGAAAAATATTTTTTCAACAGATGGAGCCGCCGCAAGCATTGCGGCGGCTCCATCTAAAACCGAGTACGCGAACTTATTTGGCCTTGGCCAGCTGCTGGGTCAAGCGCAGGCCCACCGCCAGCGACAACACCACGCAGATAATGCACTCCGGCAGCATGTAGGAGGCATTGTACCCAATGGAATAGATCCAGGGATTCTGGCCGCCGGCATACTCCGCAAAAAACACCGCGCCGGAAAGCACCGACGCCACATACCGGCCCAAGGAGCCCAGCACCACACCCAGGGAAAGGCCCAGGGCACGGTTTTCGTTTTTGGAGAACAATCCCGCCAGGCCCACCATGGCAAAGGCAATGGGATAGTCCAGCAGTACCTGCGGCACGCTGAGGAAATACGGCTCAATGATAAACTGCAGCACGCCGTACACCGCGCCCACCATGACGCCGGGACCTACGCCGTAAACGTAGGAAAAGAGCATCAGCGGCAGCATGCTGGCGGCGGTCACGGAGCCGCCCTGGGGCATGCTCAGAATCTTGATCATGCTCAGCACGTTGCTCAGCGCCATGCAAACGGCGCCCAGTGCCAGCATCTTGGTGTTCCATACCGTCTTTTTGCCGGACTTGATTTTGCGGTAAGCCAGCAGGCCGCCCACCAGCAGCACCGCCACCACTATCCAGGCCCATACGGGGAATTCGGAGAAGTCCCCGAAGGCGGTTTCCAGCCAGCCGGGTTGCGCTTCGGCAGCGGCTTCTTCTTCAGCCGCCGCCCGGGTGATGAGATCGAGAATCATGGGAGTTCCTCCTTTTTCTTTTGCATCTCCAAAAGAAAAACCCGCGTCTTGCGCGGGAAAGCAGGTGGCCTTGTCTTTCGTGCCTGGGGATGAAAGGCATGTGCCGTTTCCGCTTCCCTACGGTAGGATTACCTACACAGGTTCCAAGGGTCGGGCCCTTCGCCCTCTCAGCCACGTGCGGATGAAAATCCGTCGTATTGCCCCCCTAGCGGTAGATGCGATTTTCGTGTATTATTATAGCAAACCCGTTGCGCTTGTCAAGGAGGAGCACCCATGAATTCGCACTTTTTTGCGTATCTGAACCGTATGAAATATATCCGCCGCTGGGGACTGATGCGCGCCACCCAGCCGGAAAACGACATGGAGCACGCCCTGCTGGTGGCGCTGCTGGCCCATGGCATGGCCCTGATGGCCCGGCAGGACTTCGGCCGGGACGTGAATCCCGAGCATGTGCTGGCCCTGGCGGTCTATCACGACGCACCGGAGGTCATGACCGGCGACCTGCCCACCCCGGTGAAGTATTCCAGTCCCGAGCTGCGGGAAGCCTATCAACGCCTGGAGGAGGAAGCCGGGGAACGCCTGCTTTCCCTGGCCCCGCCCGCCCTGCGGGAGGACTACCGGCCTTACCTGATGCAGGAGGACGGCTACGCCCACCGCCTGGTGAAGGCAGCCGACCGAATGGCCGCGTATATCAAGTGCGTGGAGGAGCGGCAGGCGGGCAACCGGGAGTTTCTCTCCGCGGAGCAGACCATTCTCCAAAGCATTGAAGCCATCGGCTTGCCGGAGGCGCAGGCGTTTTTTGCCCAGTGTATCCCGGCCTTTGGGTTGAGCCTGGATGAATTGAGCGCCGGGGAGGTGGAACCATGAAATTGGGCATGAGTTCCGCGGTGTTCTACGGATACCTGGAAACCGAGGACGCCGCCGCGGCCCTGCGAGGCTATGACCTGCAGGCCTGCGAGGTTTTTCTGGAAACGCACAGCGAGTACAGCGCACCCTTTGGGCAGCTGGTCCGGGAGAGGCTGCAAAGCCTTCCCTGCGTCTCGGTGCATCCCAAGGGTACGCAGTTTGAGCCGGACATTTTCGGGCAGTCGCCCCGGCAGCATCGGGACGCCATGGACATTTTCCGCCGGATTTGCGAAGCGGGGCAGGCGTTGGGCGCCCGTTGGTACGTCTTCCACGGCGTCAGCACCGTGCGCGCCCGCCGCTCCCCCTCCGCGCTGTATCATGTGGTGGAAAACCTGGAAGAAATGGCTTCCGTGGCCCGGGCGCACGGTATGGAGGTGCTGTGGGAAAATGTGAGCTGGTGCGCCCTGCGCACCCCGGAAGATGTGGCCCAGGTGCGTGCTTTGCTGCCGGAGCAGGGCTTTGTGCTGGACCTGAAGCAGGCCCGGCAGGTGGACTGCGACCCCTTCGAAATGATCGACGCCATGGGCACGGGGCTGCGTCACCTGCATCTGCTGGATTGGACCGCTTCGGGGGAGCTGGTGCTCCCCGGGGAGGGCGTCATGGACTTTCCGCGGCTTTTCCGCCGCCTGGCCAGGGATGGCTATACCGGCGCGGCCATTCTGGAACCCTATGCCATCCAGGGGCGTGACCCGCAGCGGCTCCGGCGCAGCCTGGCCTACCTGCGCCGGTGCATGGAGGAGGCGCAGGCATGAACGTAGCGCATCCCTTTCCTCCGGTAGTGGACGCTGCATGCCGGGTACTGGTGCTGGGAAGCTTTCCCTCGGTAAAATCCCGGGAGGAAGGTTTTTTCTACGGCCATCCGCGAAACCGTTTCTGGCCGCTGACAGCGGCGCTGTTCGGTGAAGTCGCGCCGCAAAGCATACCCGAAAAGCGCGCGCTGCTGTTACGGCATCACATCGCCCTGTGGGACGTTATTGCTCAATGCGACGTCACCGGCTCCGCGGACAGCAGCATACGCGACGCCGTACCCGTGGACATTGCGCAGATCACCCGGGTATGCCGCCTGGCGCGAATTTTTTGCAACGGCGCGCTGTCCGGGCGGCTTTACGGTCAATACCTGCAGGATGCCGTGGGGCTGCCCGCGCAGACGCTGCCCTCCACCAGCCCGGCCAACGCAGCCTGGTCCTTCGACCGGCTGTTGCTGGCCTGGCAGCCGCTGCGGGAGGCCGCGGAAGGCGCTCCCGGTCCATGCTGTCCGCGAACCTTTCCCGGATAAAATTGTTTGCCGGGTACGTTGTATTTGCAGAGGCCCGAAAATGGAAGCAAGGAGGTCCCGGCCATGCGGAAACTGCTGCAAATCGGTTTGTTTGTATCCCTTTTTGCCTTGCTACTTCCTGGCGCCCTGGGAGATGAATGGAACGGCTATCCCAACGGATACGTGCTCTGTGAAACCCTGTCCTTGCGGGAAACCCCGGACAACGACGCCCCGGTGCTGCATACCCTGACCTATGGGCAGAAGGCCACCATCATCGAAACCAAGGACAACTGGTGTCAGGTCATTGCTTCCGTGTGGGACCCGCAGACGGGCATGGTCACGGGCCGCCATCAAGGCTGGGTCCGCGGGGAATATCTGCTGGAGGACCCGACGTTCTTTACCCCGGATGTGGAAACGCCCGTATACGCCTTGCCTGCCCCGGACGCCAAGCGGGTGGCGTTGCTGGAGGCGAACAGCGGCCCCTATGCCGTTATCGCCGAGTATGAAGGCTACCTGGCCGTCAGCCTGCGGGGCGCCAGCGGCTTTATTGCGCAAGAGGAATGAGAAATACGGATATTCGAAAAAAGCTGCCGGGAAGTTTGGTGTTTCCCGGCAGCTCAGACTGCTGAAAATAAGACCACATACTTTATCAACGGTCTGAACTGTCGGGAAGCTTGGTGCTTCCCGGCAGTTTTTGCTTCACCGGTCAAAGATGCCGCCTTCCAGGGCGCTGCGCGCCGCCAGAATGTACTTGGCGGTGTCCAGGGGATGGACGCTCTTGCGGGGACAGCGTTTGCTCTCGTCAAAGGGGCATTCCCGGTAGCCTGCCAGCTCCATGCTCACCGCGCCGCCGCCGCTGGTCAATGCAGCCAACCGCTGGGAAAAATCCATGCAACCCGTCAAGGGCGCACGGGCGGTCACGTCGCATACGCCCTGCCGGAGGCTGGAATCCTCCATTTCTCCCCCCATGGCAGCCACCTCGCTAATCAGGCGGCCCAGATAGCCCTCCGGCGCAGTAATGTACAGGCGCATCATGGGCTCCAGCAGCACCGAGTCGCCCCGGCGCAGCCCGTCCATGAACGCAATGGGCGTACACACGATAAAATCCAGGGGATGGGTGTGTACCAGGTGATGTTCCCCGCCGATGAGGGTGATCTTCACGTCGTCCACCTGCCAGCCCAGCATACCCTGCCGGGTGGCCAGGGGAATCGCCTGTTCCACCTGATGCTGGTAGCGTTCCATGATTTCCCGCACAGGGGTGACGCTCTCAAACTGCACGCCGCTGCCCCGGGGCAGGGGCGTAATCAGAAACTTGATCACCGCCCAGCAGGGCTTGGGCATGGTGTAGGCGTAGAAGCCCACCGCCTCCCGAGCGATGGTTTCCCGATAGATCACCGTGGGCTTGTCAAAGGTCACCGCCAGGCCGAAGCGCGTAGCCAGCAGTTCCTGCAGCACCTCCAGCTGAATCAGGCCCATGACGCGGATGTGCTCCGCGCCTTCCATCTCCTCATGGGTGAAATGCCCGTCCTCCACGCTGAGCTGCTCCAGCGCCGCCCGCAGCTCCACCTTGCGCGCCGGGTCGCAGAGCACCTTGACCATCATCAATGGATCGCAGAGCTCGCCCCTGGGCAGGCGGCGGGGCAGCAAAGCCTTGTCGCCCAGCACATCTCCGGCACGAACGTTCCCCAGACCGTAGATCACGCCGATCTCCCCGGCGCGCAGCTCACCCGCGTCCCTGGGGCGGCCCTCTACGGTCAGGGCGCGAATCTGCGTGACCTTGCTCTCCCCCACGGTGTCCCGGTTGCACAGCCGCCCGGAATACAGCCGGGTCAGCGCCGCCCGGCCCATGGTCTTGTCCATCTCCACCCCGAACACCACGCCGCACAGCGGGCCGTTCGCATCGCCCTCCGGCGGCGGCAGAAAGTCCACCAGAGCGTCCAGCAGCGCCTCCACACCCTGGTCCTTCAGCGCGGACCCCCACAGCGCAGGCATCATTTCCCCCGCCCGCGTCAGGGCCGCGGCGGCCGGAATCAGCCGCGAAGCAGGCCATACCCCGCCGTTCAGATAATCCTCCAGGGCCGCTTCGTCCTGCTCGGCCAGGCGTTCCATCAACGTTTCCGGCGCGCAGGCCGTCACGCCGGGATGCAGCCGTTCCCGTGCCTGGCGCAGGACGGCGTCCACGTCCGCGCCCTCCCGGTCGGTTTTGTTCAGGAAGATCACCACAGGCAGGCGCAGCTTCCGCAGGGTCTGAAAGAGCTTTTCCGTTTGCGGGAGCACGCCGTCCACCGCGCTGACGAGCAGCACCGCGCCGTCCAGCGCCCACAGGGAACGCTCCACCTCCGCGGAAAAGTCCGTATGCCCTGGGGTGTCGATGAGGTTGATCTCCGTATCCCGCCAGCGCATGGGCACGCAGGCAGCATGGACGGAGATGCCCCGGCGGCGCTCCACCTCCAGCCGGTCCGTATGGGCGGTGCCCTCGTCCACGCTGCCCGCGGTGCGGATGGCGCCGCAATGCCGCAGCATCTGCTCGGTGAGGGTGGTCTTGCCCGTATCCACATGCGCCATGACGGCAATGTTCCGAATCATAGGTGCCTCCATACGCAATGGGGGAGGCGGCCCCCTGCCTTCCAGGGCCCCTCCCCGCGCCCCTCTCCGGGCGGAAAGGGGAAAATCCATGCGTTGCTTCGTCTTTTCCAGGTATCAGGAAGCGCTGGTCTGCGCTTCTTCCTTCTCCTCGGCGCGGCGGCGTCCCTTGCGCTTCTTTTCCGCAGGGAACAGCTTGGGCTTGTCCTTGCCCTCCACCGCGTCCACATCCACCAGGCACTTGCCCACATCCTCCCGGGAGGGAAGCTCGAACATGGTGTCCAGCATGATGTTTTCAATAATGGCCCGCAGCCCGCGGGCGCCGCACTTGCGGGCAATGGCCTGCTTGGCAATGTCCCGCAGGGCGTCGGGAGCGAACTCCAGCTCGATACCGTCCATCTCCAGCAGCTTCTGGTATTGGCGGCACAGGGCGTTCTTGGGCTCGGTAAGAATCTGCACCAGGGCTTCCTCGTCCAGTTGGTCCAGGGTCACCACAATGGGCAGACGCCCCACAAACTCAGGGATCAGGCCGAACTTCGTCAAATCTTCCGGGCGGATATCCTTGAGCACCTGACCGATATTGCGGTTATCCTTGCTCTGCAGTTCCGCGCCGAAGCCCAGCATTTTCTTGCCCACCCGGCTTTCAATGATGGGCGCGATGCCGTCGAAGGCGCCGCCGCAGATGAAAAGGATGTTGGTGGTATCGATCTGAATGAACTCCTGGTGGGGATGCTTGCGGCCGCCCTGGGGCGGAACGCTGGCCACCGTGCCCTCCAGAATTTTCAGCAGCGCCTGCTGCACCCCCTCGCCGCTCACATCCCGGGTGATGGAGGGATTCTCGCTCTTACGGGCAATCTTGTCGATTTCGTCGATATAGATGATGCCCCGCTGCGCCAGCTCGATATCGTAATCGGCGTTCTGAATCAGGCGCAGGAGGATGTTTTCCACATCCTCGCCCACGTAGCCGGCTTCCGTCAGACTGGTAGCATCGGCAATGGCGAAGGGCACGTTCAGGATCTTGGCCAGGGTCTGGGCCAAGAAGGTCTTGCCGCAGCCCGTGGGGCCCACCATGAGGATGTTGGACTTTTGCAGCTCCACATCCTGACCGTTGGCGGGGGCATTAATGCGCTTATAGTGATTGTACACCGCCACGCACAAGGCACGCTTGGCCTCCTCCTGCCCCACCACGTACTCGTCCAGCACCGCCTTCATTTCCGTAGGCTTGGGGAGCTTCTTGGGGTTGTTGTCCTCCGGCGCCACAATCATATCGTCGGAGATGATCTCCTGGCACAGCAGGATGCATTCGTTGCAAATATAAACGTTGGGACCCGCCACCAGCCGGCGCACCTGATCCTGGGTTTTGCCGCAGAAGCTGCACCGGTGCAGGGTAGGCGGGGTACGGGGCGGAAATTCGTCCTTGGGCATTGCGTTACCTCACTGTTTACTGATTGGTCTTGGAGCGCGGCTGATAGATTTCGTCAATGATGTGGTAATCCAGGGCTTCCTGGGCGCTCATGAAGTAGTCGCGCTCCACGTCCTGCTTCACCTTTTCCAGGGGCTGCCCGGTCATTTCCGCCATCATGCGGGTCATTTTTTCCTTGGTTTTCATCAGCCACTCGGCACGAATCGCCACGTCGGTAGCCTGGCCCTGCGCGCCGCCCAGGGGCTGATGGATCATGACCTCGCTGTTGGGCAGGGCCAGACGCTTGCCCTTTTCCCCGGCCATGAGCAGGAACGCGCCCATGGAGGCGGCCATGCCGATGCACACCGTGCGCACGGCGGGCTTGATGTACTGCATGGTGTCGAAAATCGCCATGCCCGCGGTAATGGAGCCGCCGGGGCTGTTGATGTACAGGGAAATCTCCTCGTCGGGATTTTCCATTTCCAGGAACAGCAGCTGCGCCACCACCAGATTCGCCAGGTTGTCATCAATCTCGCCGCCCAAGAAAACGATTCTGTCCTTGAGCAACCGAGAATAAATGTCGAAGGAACGCTCCCCCCGGTTGGTCTGCTCAATGACCATAGGAACCAACGTCATGCCTCATGCCTCCTTTGGAATGCCCGCGTCCGGCGGACGGTACTCGCCCCGCCCGACGCGGAACGTTTTGGAAAAGGCAAGGATGCGCCGCTTCTCTATCCTATGCCCCGGGCACGGATTTCATGCTCGCTGGGGAAGAGAAAATTTCTGCTGCGCACCCTTGCCTGCTTCATGGTTTCCCAATTCCGTTTGATTTACTCGGCGTCGGCAGCTTTTTCCCCCGCCGCCTCTTCTTTCTTTTCCTCCACCGTGCAATCCTGCTTCATCAGGTCGATAACCTTCTGGATAGCCGCGGTGTCGCGCAGATAGCCGCGCTGCTCATCGGTGAGGGTCTTTTCAAAGTCCTCCACGGACTGACCCATACGCTCGGCTTGTTCGGCAACCTGCTTGGCTACATCCTCCTCGCTGGGTTCGACGCCCTCGGCCTTGCGGATGGCTTCCAGGGTCAGTTCCACCTTCACCCGGTGCTCCGCCTCGCCCTTGTACATATCCGCCAGCTGCTCGATGGTCTGGCCGGTGTACTTCAGGTAGTCTTCCATCTTCAGACCCTGATACGCCATGCGCATCTGCATTTCGCGCAGCAGATAATTGGTCTGCTCGTTGATCATGGCCTGGGGAATATCCATGGAAGCATTCTCCACGGCCTTCTCCACCAGGGCGTTCTCCACGGCGATTTCGTTGTTCTTCGCCGCGCGGTCGTTCAGCTCCTTGACGATGCTGTCCTTATACTCGGCAAAGGTGTTGTACTCGCTGGCGTCGGCGGCGAAGTCGTCATCCAGCTTGGGCAGCTCGGTGCGGGTCGCGCTGAGCACCTTCACATGGAACACCGCGTCCTTGCCCGCCAGCTCCTCGCTGTGGTACTTCTCGGGGAAAGTCACGTTCAGATCCTTCTCCTCGCCGATGGTCATGCCCACCATCTGCTCCTCAAAGCCGGGAATGAACTGGCCGGAACCCAGCGTCAGGGTCTGATCCTCCGCGGTGCCGCCCTCAAAGGCCACGCCGTCCACCGTGCCCATGTAATTCAGTTTCACGGTGTCGCCGTTTTCCAGGGCACCCTCCACGTCGATCTGACGGGCCACCTTTTTGCGGTCCTGTTCGATGCGGGCATCAATGTCCGCATCGGTGACGGTCTGCTTGGTCACGGCCACGGTGAGGCCCTTATAGTCGCCCAGAGTCACGTCGGGGCGCACGAATACTTCGCAGCTGAATACCAGATCCTTGCCCTCGCCGATCTCCTGCACGTCCACCTCGGGCTGATCCACCACCTGCAGGTTGTTCTCCTTCACCGCCTCGTCATAGAGGTCGGGGAAAATCAGCTGGAAGGCGTCGTCATAAAACACGCCCTCGCCATACATGGTTTCAATCAGCTTCCGGGGCGCCTTGCCGCGACGGAAGCCGGGCACGTTAATCTTACCGCGATTCTTCAAATAAGCCTTCTGCATGGCAGCCTCAAACTGCTCCGCAGGAACGGTGAAGCTCAGCTTCGCCTTATTGCCAGAAACCTTTTCATAGGTAGCACTCATGGATGTCCCTCCGCATTCTTTAGGGCAGTCGCGCCCCTCATGGTTCTGCCCTGGCAGAACGCACTACCCGGCATTGTAGCATATTTTCTCCTGCTGTGCAAGAGAAAGGCCCGTGTTTCCCGGAAAAAATTGGGGAAGACACTCATTCTCCCTGGGTCGCCAGGGACGATGCGGGCACAAATCCCCGTACGGACGTGCCGTTCACAGCGGTTTCCACATACGCCCAGGCACTGTTGTTGAAATAGGTGGTCAGGTAGGTTACCGTGTCTCCCGCACGCAGGCTGGTCACGGAGGCATAGCACCGGGCCGGATCGTCCGTGAGCTGACAATCGCTGACCACCTGTGCCGTGGTATACTCGAAGGTCAAATAGGTATTCATGGGCACAGCGCCCTTAATGTCCTGCCCGGATACATAGCCCACTCGCACGCTGCCGTTGTTGGTTTCATACATCACCAATAGCCAGCCGTTTTCCCATCCGGCGGCCAGCACATTGCCGTTGGTACTGACGCATGCCTTGCCGCTGGCACCCCGCCAGTACTGGTAGCCGGGACCGGAATACACCGCCAGTGTCTGCACGGCGGGCATTTTCACATACTCGAACCCCTGCAGGGAGTCGAAGCCTGTGGAGAACGTATCCCATACGGAACGGCCGTCGGGGTTGGTGGTACCCAGGTCCCGCATCTGTTGGCGGACTTCCTTGACCAGCCGTTCGTTGGCCCACTCCACATCGCTGAGCTGACTGTAGCATGCCCGCTGGTTGTTGGAATCCTCATTGGGGGTATACCAGGGCATGCAGCGGAAATAGTAGTCGTACTTCTGGCCCGGGATGAAGTTGTATCCGTGCCGGGCGAAAATCTCGTTGAGCACATAGCCCAGGGATTCATAGTCCCATGCCCAAAGTTCCTCCGCCGTAAGCAGCCGCGTGTCGCTGTCCCGAATCAGGTAGGATTGTTCGGCCACAGCAGCCCAGGGAAGCAGCATCAAACTCAACAGCAGGCAACAAACACGTCGGCGGATTTCTTTCATGGCCGGATACTTCCTCTCTTAATTTGCAATGACAGGCGTTTAGCTGCACGCAAAGGATTGGCTTTGGAAATGGATGGAAAACCATCAAATTTCGGATATGCGAATTATTCCTCCAGGGGCGTCACCAGGCCGGACACGCCAATGCCCAGAATCTCCGCCGCCTTGCGGGCGCTGGCGTTGACGCCCGTGGTGCCGCCGATTTTGCAAATCTGCTCGCCCATGAACACGATGGTGGAGGACTGACCGCCGTCCAGGTTGAACGCCAGCTGACAGCCGCGGTCCAGCATCTTTTCCGCCAGGAAGGAGATGCCCGCGCCGTTGCTGCCGTCATGGCGTCCTTCCAGCATCATGGCGAAGTAATGCCCTTTTTCCACCATACCGATGGCCGTGCGGGGCGCATGGCTGGTGCCGTATTTCTCCAGGGCCTCGGTATTCAGCTGTCCATCCCGAATCAGCACCGGTCCAAAGGCCAGCACGTCCACCGCGCCCATCTCCTGGTATTCCTGGGCGGTCTTTTCGTCGGAGTAATACACTTCCATGTTGCCGTCGGCATACAGCGCCAGGTTGTCCAGGTTGGGGAAGGTGCCCTTGTTGTGCCCGAAGGTTTTTTCCGAGAGGATTTCCCCGTCTCGCAGCAGAATTCCCTGCCGGCTCTTCTGGCTGATGCGCAGATGGGCAAAGTCGCTGTTGATGGCCAGGACCGTCTGGTTCGCCCTGGCAATCTTGTAGGGATAGTTCAGGTCGCTCATGCGCTTGTCGGGGTTTTCATTCCAGGGAATCATCGCAAAGGCGTTGTCCTCGGTGCTCCACACCTCTGCCTCGTACCAAATCTGCTTAGGAGAATCCTGGGTATGGCGGATGATTTCAACCTTGAGCGTATCGCTGCAGTAGCGCCACACGCCGTTTTCCTCGTCGGTATAGACATACTCGCCCCCATCGTAAAAGCCCGCGTCATTCAGTTCGGGAAACTCGCCCTCTGCCGTCGCCGTACCAGCCAGCAGCAGCAGGCACAGCAGCAGTGCCAACCATCGCTTCATGATCCGTCCTCCTGTGTTTAATCGTCCATGCCCATCATGCGATGGAGCACTTCCTGATACGCCTGCTCCACATTGCCCAGGTCCCGCCGGAACCGGTCAATATCCAGGGGTTCATGGGTCGCCGAATCCCAGAAACGACTGGTATCCGGCGAAATCTCATCCGCCACCAGCAACCTCCCCTGGTAACGTCCGAACTCCAGCTTGAAGTCGATGAGTTCAATCTGGATTTCCCGCATGTAATTGGCTAGAATTCGGTTTACATCCAAGGCAATGGCGCTAATCTGTTCCAGCTCCGCCCGGGTAGCCAGCCCCATGGCCAGGATATGGGTAAAGTTCACAAGAGGGTTCTCCAGCTCATCATTTTTGAGCACGAATTCCAGCACCGTACTGGGCAGGCGCGTACCCACTGCAAACCCCATACGCCGTGCAAGGGAACCGGCCACAATATTCCGAACCTTGATCTCCAGGGGAATCATCTCCACTCGCTTCACCAGGGATTGGCGAGCGTCCAGCTGCTCAATAAAATGATTTTCCACCCCCTGGGCGGCCAGCAGCTCGAAGATATGTTTGCAAATGGCGTTGTTGATCTCGCCTTTTCCCAGAATGCGCCCGCGTTTGAGTCCATGATAGGCCATGGCTTCATCCTTGAAATAGACGATGGCTTTGTCCGGATCCTCGGTGGCGTAAATCCGCTTCCCTTTGCCCTCCGTGAGCAGCTCTCCCGGCACCAGCATGCGCGTTTCTCCCCCCACATAAGAATTAACGTACATTTTAGCAGAAAAGCTTCCGCCGCTCAAGGGGAAAATGCAAATCCTGGCGCTTTTTGTCAAAACTGACGCAAAGGCGCATCCTTGGCATACAGCAGCGTCAACGCTCCCGCGGTAAAAGACAGCTCCGCTCGGGGCGCGGTCCATTCGTTGCTGACCCCCAAGGGGTAGCGGCTGGTCAGCTCCGCGTCTTGGAGCGGATATTCCACTCCTTGCAAGCATACGCCCTCCGCCTGCGGACTATACGCCAGCAGGGAGAGCTTCCATCCACGCTGACGGGGCAGGTCATAGCGGCCCGGCAGCAGCACTCGCACCTGATTGTATCCACCCAGCAGCACCGCCTCCTCGCCCCGCAGGGCCGCGTCATAGAGCAGTTGCAGGTTGGACAGCGTATGGTCCAAACGCCCGCCCACGCCGCCGGCCAGCACAAAAGAGCGGTACCCACGTCGCCTGCCCTCTTCCATACAGCGGGCCGTATCCGTATCGTCCTTGTGGGTGGGCAGCATCAGCACCGGGCAATCCCCTACCCGTTCCCGGGGCATGGAATCAAAGTCGCCGATGACCCCATCTGGGACCAGTCCGCAAGCCATAGCCCGCTCATAGCCGCCGTCGGCACACAGCAACAGATCGCCCGTTTCCTTGCGCACCTCATTGGGAGCTTCACCTGCGTACAGGGGCCCGTTTGTTTAATTTTTGCAATGATGAAAATATTCAAAAACATACTGAGCGCACAAACCGTAACGGGAATGCTCA
>CALVVZ010000022.1 GCA_944364075.1 uncultured Clostridia bacterium | reverse complement strand
AGAGCGGCAGGCGTTGTCCGTGAGCAGCGTCAGCAGGCGTATGAGCAGCAGCTCGTCCCCCTGAAGGAACACCCCCGGCTCCACCCCGGACACGTCCAGCGCCTTGCCCCGGACGGTTTCCCGGGCCGTGGACACGCACAGGGCGGAAAAGTCCAGCCGCTCCCGCCGCAGGGTCACCCGGCCGCCCTCCATGCGTGCCATTTGCAGCATCTGCTCCACCATGGCGTTCATCTGCGCCGCCTTCTGGGCGATGGCGGTCAGGGCTTCCCGGTATTCCGTTTCGTCCCCCTGCTCCAGGGCAAAGTCGCAGGCGGCGGTGATGACCGCCAGGGGCGTGCGCAGCTCGTGGGAGGCGTCGTCAGTGAAGCGGCGCTCCCGTTCAAAGGAGGCGGAAAGCCGCTCCAGCATGGCGTTGAAGCTGCCGCCCAGGCGGCCCACCTCGTCCCGGCCCTCCGGGAAGCGCTGGGTCAGGTCCCGCCCGTCCAGGATGCGCTCCGCCTGGCGGGTCATCCGGGCAATGGGGCGGAAGGCCCGCCGGGTCAAAAGATACCCGCCCAGGGCGGCCGCCGCCGCCAGCAGGGGCAACAGCAGCAGCAGGCGGTCCGCGGTGGCCTGCTCCAGAAACAGCATGGTGTCCAGCACCAGATAGCCCCGGAGCCACACCGCGCCATGGGCCAGGGGCAGCAGCAGGTCCTGGGTCAGGTAAGAGCCGCCGGAGGCTCCCGCCGCCTGGCGCACCGCGCCGTCGGAAAAGGGCAGCTCAAAGGGCGGCCAGTTCCCCTGCCAGCGCCCGCCCTGCTGGTCCAGCAGGGTAAAGGATACCTTGTCAAAGTCCGCCAGGTCCCGAGTGTCCAGCACAGGGACGCCCTCCACCTCCGTGACGGACTTGGCCGCGTCGGCCATGGCCTGCAACAGCAGTTCCTCATGGTAGGCCAGCGCCGCCTGGCTCACGCTCCACATCAGCGTGCCCAGCACCAGCACCGTCACCGCCACCATCAGCAGCGCATACCACAGCGTCACCCGGGCCTTGATGGATACCGCGCCCCTCATGCTTCCTCCCGCAGGACATAGCCCACGTTGCGCACGGTATGAATCAGACGCTTCTCGCCCGCCGTCTCCAGCTTTCCCCGCAGGGTACGGATGTACACGTCCACCACGTTGGAACCGCCCTGATAGTCGTAGTTCCATACATGCTCCTCGATCATCTGCCGGGTCAGGGGCATGCCCGCGTTGCGCAGCAGGTATTCCAGCAGCGCGAATTCCCGGGCGGAAAGGCTGATTTCCCGCCCGCCCCGGGTCACCCGGCGGGAGGCCGGGTCCAGGCGCAGGTCCGCCAGGGCCAGCACCGCAGACTGTCTGGCGCCGCCCCGGCGCAGCAGCGCCCGCAGCCGCGCCAACAGTTCCTGGTTGGCAAAGGGCTTGGTCAGATAATCATCCGCCCCCAGGTCCAGGCCTTCCACCCGGCTTTCCACGGAATCCCGGGCGGTAAGCAGCAGCACGGGCAGGTCGCTGCCCCGCTGCCGGATTTTTTGCAGCACCGTCAGGCCGTCCACCCGGGGCATCATGATGTCCAGCACCGCCGCGTCGTAGGCGTCGGTGCTCTCCAGATAATCCAGAGCCTCCTGACCGTCGGCGCAGCTGTCCACCGCATAGCCCGCCTTGGTCAGCACCTTTTGCAGGATGCGGTTCAGGTACGCCTCGTCCTCGGCAATCAATACGCGCATACTGCGCCTCCCTCCGTCCCACCCAGTGCAAAATCTTCTGCCTGAGTTGTTCGTCCCCGCCCCGGAAAAATCCTGCCTCCTTTACCCGCGGATGATTTCAGGGAAAAAAATTGAAACTTTCATCTGTCTTTCATTTTTCCCCGCTATACTGACCTCGCCAACAAAAAATAAAGGAGCTGAAACCCCTTATGAAAAAGATGCTATGCCTGGTTGCCCTCCTGTGCCTCACGGCCTTCCCCGCCCTGGCCCAGCAGACCGCCGACGCCCTGGTGCAGGCGTACGTCCCCGCCAACGCTCAGCTGCCCTCCCAGGAAAAGGACGACGGGCTGATGGAATACGACTACTGGCTGGCCGACAGCCGGGAATTCCTGGAAATTCTTGCCGACCCTGCCACCGGTCAGGTAATCCGCGCGGAATATGAGCTGCGCAACGACGAGGGTGGAACCAGCGTGACCATCTCCGAAGCGGACGCCCAGGCGCAGGTGCTGGCCCTGTACCCCGAGGCCTCCATCGCCTGCAGCAAAATCGACACCGACGACCGCCGCTACCATTACGAAATCGTCTTCACCACGGCGGAATACACCGGCGTGGCGGAAGTGAACGCCGCCACCGGCGCGGTGATGAAGCGGGAGCTTTACTACGCCGCCGCCCTGGGCGCGGGAGAGCTGACCTTCCAGGCCGCTCAGGAAAAGGTGCTGGCCAACTGGCCCGATAGCACCAGCGTTTTCCTGGCCCCGGAGCTGGACGACGGCCGCACCGTCTATGAGGGCGAGGTCTTGGTGAACGGCGGCGCCACCCGCATCACCTTTGAGCTGGACGCAAGCTCCCAGGATTTCCGCGACTACCGGGAGACCGCGGTTTCCACGGCCGCTACGTCCATGCCCACCGCCGAACCCACCAGCGCCGCCCGAAGCGGCGCAGGAACCGTGCTCCCCGAGGCCACGTCCGCCCCGGCTTCCACCGGCTCCAACGGCCTGAATGCCGGCGGTACCTCTACCCTGGAGGGCGGCCTCATCGGTACCGCCCGGGCCATGGAAATCGCCCAGCAGGAAATCGGCGGCGGCGAGATTACCAGCATCAAGCTGGAGCGGGAGCACGGCAAGCAGCTCTACGAGGTGGAAGCCTTCTACAACGGCTATGAATACGAGCTGGAGATTGACGCTGAAACCGGCGAAATCATCAAATGGGAACGGGAGCGCGAGGATTGAGCCCACGCAAAAGCCCGGGACGCACGCGTCCCGGGCATCAGACTGTTGAAAAAGGCACATTTTTTAGGACTGCAAGAAAAATGAAGCTTCAGGTTCCCAAACTTGCAAGTATTTCTTTAGCGTATGAGGACCGAAGGTTTCCAAAGGGAAAGGCAGGCATAGCCGCCACTGGCGGCTATGCCTCAGACTGCTGACAAAGGAATTTGCCTCATTCTTTTTGCAAGTTTTGTATGCATTCTTGCAGATACAAAAGGTTTCGCGCCCGCAGGCGTGAAATCCTCTGTGTTTGCACGCATGCAATATGCAACTTGCAAAAATCATGAGGCTACATACTTTGTCAACAGCCTAAAGCCCGGGACGCGCGCGTCCCGGGCATGTTTTTTGTTTGCTTATGCCTCCTGCACAATGGCGCCCACCAGACCCGGCCCAGTGTGAATAGCCAGCACCGGGCTTACCGGCGAGATGAAAGCGGAGCGCACATCCAGCTTGGCCTTGAGCCTTTCCAGGAACTTTTCCGCGTCTCCCAGGCTGTTGCCATGCACCACCGCCAGGCGCACTGGACGGCCCTGATAGCGGTGGACAAACTCCATGAACATGGTTTCAATAGCGTTGCTGAATCCCCGTGCCTTGTTCAGCGTCTGATAAACCCCGTCCGGGTTGACGTAGATCACGGGCTTGATTTGCAATATGGAGCCTACCACGCCTTCCACCATGCCGATGCGTCCGCCCTTGCGCAGGTATTCCAGGGTACGGATCACGAAACATCCGAGCTGTGTCTTGCGTTTTTCCTCCAGCGCGGCCACCACTTCTTCCACCGTGTGCCCTGCCTCCAGCATTTCCGCGGCGGTCAGCACCAGCAGTCCCAACCCGCAGCTGAGGGTGCGGCTGTCGATCACGTCCACGCGAATGCCCTCGGCTTCCTCGGCCAGCATGCGGCACATGTTGTAGGTGCCGCTAAGCCCCGCGGACAGGGAAATATGCAGCACCCGGGTGCAGCCCCGGTCCCGCAGGCTGTTATACAGCGCGGTGATGTCCTCGGGCAGGGGCAAGGAGGTCTTGGGCAGCTCCGTTTTCAGCAGGGCGTACATCTCCTCCTGATTGATCTCCACCCGGTCGCGGAACTCGCCCGCGGCGGCCACCACCCGCAGGGATACCATGGATATATCGTAACGCGCCAGCTGCTCGTCGCTTAAGTCGCAGGAAGTATCCGTCACCAGCGCAATTTTTTCACCTTGAACGTCAAACACGGGAAAAGCCCCCTTTTCATTTCCGGGATCATATGCATTATAAGCCCCTCGGCCCAGGCAAGTCAAGGCGCGGCATCCGCTTTAGGGGATATTTCAGCCAATGTTCACGCATTTTCGCCCGCTGGCAGGAACATCCGCTTTTCGCCCCACAGGTCGATGGTCTCAATGGCCAGCCTGCCCGCTCCGCCGGGCAGAAAGCAGCTCTGGGGCAGCGCGGGAGAGGCGGCGGAACGCGCGAAGGAGTACGCCGGATAGAAGCAACCCTCCCGAATACGTCCGGCGGACCACTGCTCCAGGGCATCCAGGCCATGGAGCGTCACGTCTTCCTCATGGGGAGCGGGCACATATCCTGTCAGGGTGATTCCCGCGAGGTGTACCTCGCCGGTCAACGTGGCGGAGCGCTGCGCGCATGGGATATTGAGGGTCATGTCCGTGCCCAGCAGGCGCTTGCGCGTGAGGGCGCAGGCCGCGGCGCTGCGATCCACCCCCAGGAAACGGCAGCCTTCCTCCAGGGCGGCGGCCAGGGTGGTTCCGCTGCCGCAGCACAGATCCACCACCAGATCCCCCGGCTGGCACACTGGACGAATCAGGCGGCTGAGCAGCCGGATGGGCTTCTGGGTAGGCCATCCCGTGCGGGCGGGGTCCCGCTGCTGCAGGTGCGGCACATCCGTCCACACATCGGTGGGATACACCGGCTCGTCGTCATAGTAGCGGTAAAGCTTTCCGCCGCTGCGGATGGTACGGCAGGGCCGGCCCTGCTCATCCATGGTACGGCGCAGGTGGTTCTGCCGGGTAGCGCGACGCCCGATGGGCACCCGGTTCAGGTCGAAGCGGGGGCGCTTCCCTGCCGCATACATCAGGATGGTATCATGCTTGCGGCTGAAATGGCGCTGCGCCCGGCCGCCGGTCTCGTAGGCCCAAATGATTTCGTTCATGAACGCATTTTCCCCGAACACCGCGTCGCAGGCCAGACGTCCCAGGGCGCTTCCCCGCCAGTCCAGGTGCATATAGAATACGCCCGTCTCCCCCAACAGGTTCCGCCCGCAGGCCGCCAGGCCCGTGAGTAGCTCCACATAGGCATTCCGGTCCCATTGGTCCGTATAGCCCGCCAGAGTCAGGAAGGGTTTGCCCTTTGCCCAGCCTTCCTCCCCCACGGGCTGGCGGCGCGTAAAGCTGTTCCCCGTCTGGAAGGGCGGGTCCACATACACGCATTGGGCCTGCCCCGCCCAGTCCGCCAGCAGCTCCGTCCGGCGGCCGTCTCCCTGGAGAAGAACGCCCCGGTCTCCCTTGCCGTGGCACTCACGGCTCAAGCTGATTGTTTCAAAGTTCATCGTTTCGCCCCCAGCGCCTGGCTCAGGCGCGCCCATTCGTCCTGCTCCGCCGTCAGCGCCCGTAGGAAGGACGCCTGCACCGGCTCCGTCAGCAATCGCTCCCCGACCTGCGTCACCGCCGCCACAAAGGCCGGGTCCAAAGCCTCCAAGCCATGGCGCACCAGCGGGCATACGCCTCGCCCCCGCCGGTCCATGGCCGGAGCAACCGCATTCCCTCGTACCAGCGGCAGCAGGGGAAAAAGCCGGCAGCTCAGCGGACGTTCCTCCCGGCGGCAGTGCCCGTCGCATACCAGCAGCGTACCCTGAGCGCAGGGAAGCATGCGGTACCCGGGCCGGTCCCGGTAGAAGTCTTCTTCCCCGGGGAAAAGCAGCATGCCCTGGGGCTCTCCGGTCTGCGAACGGCAGCAGGCCTGCCCGCAGCGCCGTCCGCAATCGGACTTGAGGGGCGTAAGATCCTCCAGCAGCGCACGCGCCTCCCACAGCGCAGACAGATTTTCCATCTTTGGCGTTTCCCCGCTTTCCCGCCGCGGCGCGGCGTTTTTTTCATTATAACATATCCGCGGGGTTTTACCAAATCTCATGGGCGTAAAAACACCGGGGCCTTTTTCCGGCGTCAGTATGCCCCAAAGGCGCGACGGTACTTTTTTTGAAAAAACAATGATCGCCGACCAGCAATCATCCGAAATGACAAAGCCGCCAGATAGGAAGGAAGGCCGGAGGTACCGCGGCCCCTCCGGCATCTTCCCCAGAGTCTGGGGCATTTTGACGCCGGGGCATCTAGAAATTCTCCCCATCCGTGGGATTGTTCAGCACGCCAAAGGCCGTCAGGGTAGCCAGCAGCGCGGTGGTCAGGGTTTGCCATACCTCCGAGGTGATGCCCAGCCGCTCATATATCCCGAAGCTGGCCAGACACAGCCCCACCAGCGAAAGCAGCGATGCCCAGGCCGCCTTGCTGCGCAGGCGCGATTGCCGCATGCCTATTCCTCCTTTCTTTCCCTTCGAAAACACGTGCAGAAGGTTCCGCGCCGCGGCGCTTTCCCGTTAGGCAAACAGCCGCCCTGTTTACCGCCCGGATGGCGGCCCCGGATTGCTTTCCAGTCATGGAACGCCCCCTGAAGGGCATAGTCTCCCTTGAGAGACAAGGGAGGTGGACGCCATGGAAGGCGCTGTTGCGCGACGCTACGTACTCTTACGCCCCAGGGAAGGAAATCATGCCGGATACGCCCGCCTGGAGCTTCGCCACGGCCGTGGAACGTTTTCCCTGCGCGTGACCCTGCCCGGGACAGAGGGGCCCGTCCGTGCGCTGCTGCTCTCCGGGGACGCAGCGACCGGCTCCACGCTGGACCTGGGCGCTGTTCGCCCGGATTCTCTGGGACACGCGCAGCTTTACCGTGATAATCTTCCTCTGCCCGGCGGCTTTTCGCTCTATCATACCCTGGCCGTTGCCTCGGACTGGCCGCATCCCGGTTTGATGCTCTACGGACCCCTGGGGCCCCGCATACCGCCCTTGTGGCAGCTGGAAGAAGCCGTCGCCCGGTATCTGTCCGTACCCGTGGACCGGCCGGCCAGCCCTGTTCCGGAACCTGTTTCCTGCGTTTCGACGCCTCCGTCCGTCCCTTCCCCCTCGCCCTGCTGGACGCCGCCCCTTCCCCCGTCCCGCCGTCCGCGGCTCACGGTGGCCGCCCTGCCTGCGCTGCGCTGGCCGCTGGGGCTTGCGGAGCTGCCGGGATGGTTTGCCTCCCTCCCGCCTGCCGCTCCCTTCGACGCTCCCGGTTGGCGCTTTGTGGAGGTTCCCCTGGCTTCCGGCGCTCCCGCCGCCCGCTGCGCCGTGGGCATCCTGACCGCGGGCGCCCAGCTTCTGCGCGTGGCGTACGCTCTGCCGGGCAATCCTTCCGCTCTGCCCCCCGGCGGCCTGCGGGACTATCACTGGATGGTGGGACGGCATGGCCAGGGCTACTGGGTGCGTTTCCAGAACGTTGCCTCCGGCTATGCAGTCCTTCCCCCGGCCCAGGACCCGTATGCTTGCAGTCCATGACGTATCCGGTGCTCCCTACGGCCAGTTTTTGCAATGCCGTTAACGTTTTAAGGCTTCCGTTTTGTATAATTATTCATATATCATGCGTATTGTGTTCTTGCTCAACCTGATGCCGGCACACGTTTCCACCATTTTTCGCGGTTTTTCCCGTTTTTCCACATGCGGTTTTCCTGTGAAATCCCTTTGTGGAAAAGCTGTGCAATATGTGGAAAACATGCGAAGGTTTTGCTGCAAGCCCCAATTTTCCAGGACAAAATCCCTTGCTATCTGTGGAAAACCCTGTGGGAAGTGTGGATAGTCCCGGAATGTTTTCCACAGAATACTTTTCTCGGACGCCTTTGACGCATATTCCGCTTATGCACGCCGTGGAAACCCCCCCCAAAAAAGACAGGTTTCTTCCTCCGCGTTTACTTGGCGGCAGCTTTTTGTGCTTCCGGGCGAATTATGCAAACTTATGTATGCTCTCCCATCACGGAAAGGAAGGTGCGATACCATGATCCCACGGGGAACCCGTCATTTGCTGGAGCGCCGGGTCCGTCTGCTGGCCGTGCTGGCAGTATTTTTTGGCGCCATTGTAACCGCTGGGCTATGCCTGCGCGTTCCTGACACCGTCGCCACCCTGGACCCCTTTGTGGAGGATACCCTCCACGGCATGGTCATCCTGGTAGACCCGGGCCATGGAGGCTACGATGGCGGCGCCCGCGCCCAGGACAGCGGCATCTGGGAAAAAGAAATCAACCTGGCCGTAGCCCTGCAAGTGGAAAAGGCCCTGGCTGCCCGCGGCGCTTCGGTGACCCTGACCCGTCGGGAGGACATCGCCCTGTGCGATGAAACCACCGCATCGGGCACAAAAAAACGCCAGGATATGGAACGCAGGGTAGCTCTGGGGGAAGAAATCGGCGCGGATATGGTGCTCTCCATTCACATGAACGAATATCGGGATCGGGCGCAATCCGGCCCGCAGGTCTTCTACCGTCAGGAAAGCGAAGAAAGCCGCCTGCTTGCGGGCTGCATGCAGGCGGCGCTGATCTCCGCGCTGGCTCCTCCCAAGGAGCGCGCGGCATTGGCGGGGGACTATTTTATTCTCCGGCTTCCGGTGCCTTCGGTACTCATCGAGTGCGGCTTCATCTCCAACAGCGCCGAAGAAAAGCTGCTGCTGGACCCGGCCTATCAGGCCAGGCTGGGGGAGGCTGTAGCCCAGGGGGTCACGGATTATCTGACCCTGGAAGCCCGGCGGAGCGCAAGCCCCGGCTGAAATCCTCCGGCCAGGGCGCGGTAAAGGTCATGCGTTCCCCGGTGCGGGGATGGGTAAAGGCCAGGGAATAGGCGTGAAGCATCAGCCGCCCCACCGGCACGCCGTGGCGGTTCCCATAAATGGGATCGCCGGCCACCGGATGGTGAATGGCCTGCATGTGTACGCGGATTTGATGCGTGCGCCCGGTGAGGATGCGCACATCCAGCAGCGTGGCGGCGCGCCCCCGGTCCAGCACCCGCCACCGGGTCAGCGCTTCCCGGCCCTGGGGGTCCACGGCCATCTTCTTGCGGTCGGTCTTGCTGCGGCCCAGGGAAAGCGCCACCTCGCCAGCGTCTTCTTTCATGACCCCTTCCACCAGTGCGCGGTAGTGCTTTTCCATCTCCCGCTGGGCCAGCTGGCGGCTGAGTTCCCCGTGGGCAAAGTCATTCTTGGCCACCAGCAGCAGGCCGGAGGTATCCTTGTCCAAGCGGTGAACAATCCCCGGCCGAATCTCCCCGCCGATGCCCGAAAGGCTGTCCAGATGATACAGCAGGGCATTGACCAGGGTGCCCTCCTCATTGCCGGCGGCGGGATGCACCACCATGCCGCAGGGCTTGACCACCACCGCCAGATCCGCGTCCTCATAGAGCATTTCCAGGTCGATGTCCTCGGCCCGGGGACGCGCTTCCCGGGGCGGCGGCTCCGTCAGGATCAGGCGCGCCCCGGCGGGAGGCTTGACGCCCGGCTTGGTCAGGGGCTGTCCCTGCGCGGTACACAGCCCTTGCGCCATCAGCGCCGCCACCCGGCTCCGGCTAAGCCCTGAGGCAGCTGCCAGCAGCACGTCCGCCCGGCTTATGCCGTCTCCCACCGCTTCATGCCGCTTCTCCTGTTGTATCTCCATGCTTTTTTTCTCTCCATTCCTCGGGCATCCATAGGATGGTGATTCCCAGCATCATCGCGCCCACGGTCAGCGCCGCGTCCGCCACGTTGAAAATGGCGAAGCGGAACAGCAGTATCTCAAACATGTCCACCACGTACCCGGTGAAAAAACGGTCCAGCATGTTGCCCACCGCACCGCCCAGCATGAGCATGACGGCGGTTCCCGCCACCTTGCCCAGCGCATAGCGCCTGAGGAACAGCCACGCCAGCAGGATCAGCGCCCCGGACAGCGCCCCCAATAGCCAGCCCTGCCCCGAAAGCATGCTGAAGGCCATGCCGGTATTCTCCGCATAGCGCAGCCCCAGCATCCCCGGGATCAGCGGCGCCGCCCCGGCGGGGGCCAGATACCGCGCCGCAAGCCATTTGCTGCTCTGATCCAGCGCTACCACGCCCAGAGCGATCCACAGCCGTTTCATCCTCAACGCCTCCCTACTCCAGCCTGCGCTGGACGATGCTCACGATCTGCGCCAGAAAGTCGCCGATCACCGGCAGATTCCTGCTGGCCAGGCGCTGCAGCACAAGGACCAGAATCGCGCCCAGGATGGTAAACCCCACGGCCATCCCCAGGCCGCGGGCCACGCCCCCCAGAAAGTGACTGCGCATCAGCCGCCGGCGGTCACCCAGATAGTGGATGTACTCTTTTAGACGCATCTGCTCCAGGCTGAGCAGATAGCTTTCCAGGCGGGCCATGAGCTTCTCCATCCGCTCGCGCTCTTCCGTACGTTCCCTGTCCTCTCCCATGGCGCACCTCCCGCAACAGTATGCCCGGGGCAAGCCATGTATATGAAAAAGAAGGGCCGCCGACATTTACGTCGACGACCCTTCTGCGTGTTGCTCAATAACGGCTCTGACGATGGGCCTCGAAGCAATCGCGGCAGTACACGGGGCGATCCCCACGGGGCTGGAAGGGCACCTGGGTGGTGCAGCCGCAGCCATCGCAGATCACTTCGTACATCTGGCGGGGGCCATTGTTGCCACCGTTAGCGTTGCGGCGCGCAGCGCGGCAGGCAGGGCAGCGGCCGGGCTCGTTCTGGAAGCCCTTTTCGGCGAAGAAAGCCTGCTCGGAAGCGGTGAACACGAAGTCGGCGCCACAATCGCGGCACTTGAGGGTCTTGTCCTGATACATGGTATTATACCTCCTAAAAATTGTTGCACCCTATACCGTGTGCCATTCAGTGCTTCCATGGTTTACGACTGGATGCGTGACAACCAAAGGAGGAATGAATCTGCATACCTGGTTGGGCTAACGTGGAATATTATAGCACGTTTTTATAGGGTTGTACAGTCCTGTAAAAAATTTCTTTTTTTGTGTTTTCTTTTTCTAATATGAAATACTATAAGAAGCAAAGAAGGCTTACAGTCTGTTCATCGCGTAAAAAAGGTGGGCTAAAATAAAGTCAACCTATCTTTGGGAGGCAAAGTATCATGGATTATGTGGACCTTGGCGTCAAGATTCGCCAGCTTCGCCGGCAAAAATCTATGACCCAGGAGCAGCTTGCGGAAATAGCGGGCATTTCTCCCTCCTTTCTTGGACATATCGAACGCGGAACCCGTGTAGCCAGCGTAGATACCCTGGTTGCCCTATGCAACGCCCTGGAAGTAACCCCCAATTATCTCCTGTCCGCGTCCCTGAACCAGAACAACACCTACCCTGACGCCCTATCCTCCGGCCAGAAAGCCAGGCTCAGCGAGTTTCTCCGCCTGGCCCAGGACGTGGTGCGGGACTGGGATACCTAACCGGTTCCTCGTCCCGATCGTCTGGCGCACAACGAAAAAGCACCGGATCGCCGCTGCCATCCGGTGCTGATTTCTTTCCTTGGGGTTATATGAAATTTTCCGATGCCTGTTTATTCTTCGTCTTCGGCGTCGTCTTCAGCACTGAGCTTGGTTGTCGCAACCTCAATCAGTTTCGCTTCCAGAGCATCATCTACGGGGACGAATTCCTCGACTTCTTCGCCGTCTTCCTCGGTGCTGGTGATCACCTTCATAATATAGCAGGTGATTTCTTCATTGTCGGTTTCTTCGTCCACGCAGTCATCGCATTCGCAATGATCGTCATGTTCGTGGTCGTTACAGGCATCGCATCCGCAGGTTTCCTCGTCCTCTGCGTCCGTTAAAATCGCATATTCCTCACCATTGTAGAAGAAATAATCCAGGACTTGCAGCAGGACTTTATTTCCATCCTCGTCGGTGCCTTCGATCACGCCGAAGTCTTGCCCTTCCTCTTCGTACAATGGTATCACCCTTTCTATGTTCGCATGCTCTCACGGCGGCGCTGGTCGGTCGTTTTGTACCTGTTTTACCATGCGCTCCTGGGGATTACCTCTTTACCATCGCCATCAACCTGGGTCACTGCTAACCGTCGGTCAGGTTCCTTTTCCTCTCGTACCAATTCGGGGATGCTTGCCTCAAGGTGAAAGTTCCAATCCGTACGTTCTGACCTGGTTCTTCTTGGGGATGGCCGCCGTGTGATGCTTATTTACTCTCTTCCCCTTGGGTTCGGCTTTATTATAACCCAAGCCGTCGTATTTGGCAAGGTTTTTTCCCAAAGTTTTTTCTTTGACTTTTGCACGGAAATGCGGTATGCTTTTAGTTAGGGCGTTTCTTTTGCAAGCGCTCTAGGGTGCCGTCCGGGCGCTGAATGCGCACGTTGTCCAGCACCTGCTGCATATTGGCCCGGAAGCCCTCCAGATACTCCTGGCGCAGGGCGGCCTGCTCCCGCACCTCGCCCTCCGTCAGACCGACGGTTCTTTTTTTGCGCGCCAGTTCATTAATCCGCGCGACCTTTTTCGGGTCCATCACGCATTCGCCTCCTGTATTTTCGTTGCCTGTATCTCCGCCGTTGGGAAAGGAAGACGCATATGATCGAAGGAAAATGGTTCGCGCCCGGGGCGGACCTGACCCAGCCCCTTGCCATCCGCCGCCAGGTCCTGGGCTGCGGGGCCGACGCCCTGGACCCCATGGCCTGGAACGTGGTGGTCTACCGGGAGGGCGAACCCGCGGCCACGGGCCGCATCTGGTGGCAGGACGGCGCCTTCTGGCTGGGGAGCATCGCGGTGCTGCCGGCCTGGCGCGGCCAGCAGCTGGGGCACCCTGCGGCTGCTCCTGTTCAAGGCGCAGAGCCACGGGGCCCGGCGCATCCGCGTCCTGTCTCCCGCCGCCCTCACGCCCTTCTTTACCCGTCTGGGCTTCCGCCCCGAGGGAGAAGCCGCGAACGGCATGCAGCCCCTGCTGCTCCTGGGCGAGGAGCTCTGCCTGGATAGCTGCCAGGGCTGCCACAAGGACTGCCCCAACCGCCGCTGACCTACCGGGCGGCCCGCAGGCTACGCTTGCGGCACAGGAGGGCCAGCGCGGCGATCACCGCCACGCACAGGCTCATGACGCTGTAATACAGCAATTTATCCGGGCCGCGGTCCACCAGGAATTCCATGGCTACCGCCACCCCGACGCATACCAAGGTTACCGGCCAGACCCACAGGGTCCGGCCCTTTTTCATGTCCGGAACCCGGCTGAGCCGCCGCTGCCAGTGCGCCAGCACCGCCAGCACCATCAAAAGCTCCGCCACCTGCTGCACGGGCACGAAATGCACCACCATATGCAGGTCGTTGCGCAGGCATTCCATGACAATCTGCGTCACGCCAAAGAGCAGCACGAAGACCCCGCACAGGTCGCCCGGCGCCCCGGTATCGCCACGGCGGTGCAATACCCAGATCAGCAGCCCCAGGCCGATCAGCGCCGCTAGCGCCGCCTCATACAGGTAGACAGGGTGTACCCATTCCCCGGTGAAAGGATCTTCCACCCCCAGGAACAGCAGCGCCGGGGTGGCGATGGTTTTCCCCATGCCCATGCCGGTGCCCGTTTCGCACAGGCGCTCCACCAGGATGCCCGCGGGCAGGGCCAGGGCCAGGCCGTCCGTCAGCAGCCGCCGGGGAACCCGCAGCAGCTTCTCCGCGGCCCAGGCCGCCAGCAGCATGCCCAGCAGCGCCCCCACCAGGGAGTAGCCACCGTCCCAGAAGCGCAGGGCCAAGGCCGGGTTGGACAGGGTGGTGAGGTAATAGGTGCTCTCCGCCAGCACGAACAGCAGGCGGCTGCACGCAAGGGTCAGGGGCACGGCCAGGGCCGCAAAGCGGATGAACGTGCCGTAGCCCACCCCGCGGGCCTTGCACCAGGCCAGTTCCGCCGCGAGGGCCGCCAGCAGCGCGCCCGCCATGCCCAGCCCGAAGCCCGTCACCGGCAGGCCGAATACCGTTAAGAGCGTGTCGGTCATGGTTACTCTTCCTCCGCGGTTGCTTCCAGGCCGTAATCAATCGCCGTGGAGAAATAGATGATGTCGGACACGGAACGTTCCGCCTCAAAGGACTTGCGGGAGTAGTTCTCGCCGTTGAAGTACATCAGGGCGCTGTTGCCCCCGTCCAGGTTATAGGCCTGAACGCAGCCCTGGTCGTACATGAACTGGGCCAGGGTGGCCACATCACAGCCCTCGGAGTCTGCCGCGCCCCGGCCGTCCACCACCACCAGCAGGTATTCCAGCTCGCCCAACTGACCGATGGCGCAGCGGGGTTCCTTGCCGCGGATGTTGTAGTTGTATTTTTCCGGCATTTCCTGGAGCACGCCGTCAATGACCAGGGCGGGGCCGAAGTTAAACACGTTGACGATGGAGTCCTCGGCCTCCATGAGCGCCTGAAGCTGGGCGGCGTCGGAGTTTTTCAGAATGTGGAAGTTCCCCTTGCTGTCGGTGACCAGCATGTCCCGGCTCTTCAAGGGCTTTTTCCGGTAAGCCTCGCCCATGCGCACCACGTAGCCGCCTTCCTCATTGGCGAAGTAATCGCCGCCGATGGCCACCACCGCGTTGTTGTCCCGCGCAATCGTTGAGACGCGGTTGGTCTTCTTGGTGCCGAAGGGCGCGGCCAGGCCGATGCGCAGCTGGGAGGGGTCGGCAATCTTCACCCGGGCCACGTTGAACTGGGCGTCCCCCACCCAGACCCGCTCCATGGTCACGGAGAGGGTCTCGTCCTCGTAGCCGTCCTCGGTATAATTCGCCGGGTCGGCCACATGGCCGGGGGAAAAGTCCATGGGCAGGGCGGGCGAAGCCTCTCCCAGGGCCAAAGCGGGCAACAATACCGCGCAGAGCAGGGCCAGCCATTTTTTCATTCGCGTTACCTCCAAAACTGTGTCGGTCGTTTCACCGGGGCTCACTCGAAAAGGAAGGCGTATTCGTCCTCCACCGCGGGGCCCTGGTCCAGGTAGCTGCGCTGTGCCTCCTGGGTAATGCTCCCCTGGGGCACGGCCAGGGCTACCCCGGCCAGCAGCGCCAGCGTCAGCAACGTAAACAGAACGTTTTTCAAGCCCGACTTCATGCCGTTTCCTCCTCCCGGAATACCCAGCGGTTCTGCACGCTGTAGTTCAGGAAATACAGCACCGTATCGCAGATCACCTTCGCCACGCCTTCCTCCATGCCCACGGCGCTGAGCAGCTGCACGCACAGGTTGCTCACGCAAATCACCGCCACGCACAAAAGCACATACCGCCGCACCGCAGCCCGTGCGCTACCGCGCAGCTTAAATACCAGGGACTTGTTCAGCTGATAGTTGCACACCGAGGACACCAGCCGGGCCAGCAGTCCGCTGGCCCAGATAATCTCCGTATGGTCAATGCCCAGGTTCAGCAGCAGCACGTCCCGCAAAAGCCATGCCAGGCCCTGGTCGATGGCCACGCACAGGATGCTGGTGCCCATGAATTTCACAAAGCTGCCCAGAATCACCTTATAAATGCGGTAGCTGTCCCGCAGAGGATGGAAGTGGGAGCCTTCGTTGTTGTTCTCGTACACGGTCTCGATGGTGATGGATTCCATGGGAATCCCCGCCCGGGCGCAGGCGATCAGCACCCGCATTTCGTACTCATACCGGTCGCCCTCCACTGCCTGCATCAGCGGCAGTTCTTCCCGGCGGAAGGCCCGCAGGCCCGTCTGGGTGTCGGGCAGCCATTGCCCGTAAAACAGCCGGAACACCCCGCTGGTAATCCAGTTGCCGTAGCGGGACTTGGGGGGTACATGGGGCAGGGAAAAGTCCCGGCTGCCCAGGTACAGCTTGCGTTCGCCCCGGGTCAGCGCCTCCGCCAGGCGCCATGCGTCCGCCACAGTGTGCTGGCCGTCCGCGTCGGCGGTGATGACGCCGCTACATGCCGGGAACCGCTCCGCAATCAGGGCATAGCCGGTTTTCAGCGCCGCGCCCTTGCCCCGGTTCATCTCATGCCGGGCCACCTCGCAGCCGGGCATGGCCGCCAAATCATCGAAGATGCGCCGGTAGTCGGGGCCGGAGCCGTCGTCCACCACCACAATGTGTTCAAACCCCTTTTCCAGCAGCGCCTCCACATACCGCGGGAGCCGCTTGTCCGGCTCCAGGGAGGGAATCAGCACCACCGCATCCTGGGGGCGATTGCCCATACCACTCTACATCCTTTCGCGTCAGTTCATCCGTGTATCCAGGTAGTCGCTGATCAGCGCGCTCCAGTCCTGCCCGGTGTAGTCCGTCATGAGTCCGGTCAGGTCTTCCCGGGTGGCGCGCCCGAAGCGGTAGGTCTCCGCATAGGTTTGCAAAAAGCCGTCCAGTTTTTCCTTGCCCAGGGCCATTTCCAGGGCCGTCCACAGGGCCGCCCCCCGGCGATAGCACACCAGGGTATATTCCTCCAGGTCCGCAAAGTAGTCAATGGGGCTGCCCGGCGTCACCGTTTGGGCGGTGCCAGTGCGCAGGGCCGCTTCCACCCGCTGCACCCGGAAATCCTCCCGGGCCTGGGCGCCGTACCATTGTCCCACGTAGTCCATCACCGCGTACTCGCACAGGGATTCATCCTGCCAGGGCTGGTAGTAACTGTCGGAACCCACCATGGCGTACCACCACTGATGGGCCACCTCGTGGGCCACGGTCCATTCGAAATCCTGTCCCCCCGCCTCCACCACAGCGCTGCCCAGCATCACCATGCGGGGGTATTCCATGCCCCCAAAGGGGAAGTCCACCTCCGCCAGCGTCAGGCTGGGATAGAGATACGCCCCGTAATGCTCCCCGAAGGTTTCGAGGGCCTGCCGGGCGTACTGCACCATTTCCCGGGCCTTGCCGGCGTCCCGGGCGTAGGCCGTGACCAGGGTATCCCCGGCCATGCCCTGGGCCGTTTGGTACCGGTCGCTGAGGACCAGGGCAAAGTCCCGCACCGCCTCGCTGCGGAAGGTGACGGTCTGCACGTCCCCCACCCGGACGGTCTCGCCCCAACCCGAGGCGGCGGCGCTGTATCCCTGGGGCAGGGTCAGGCGCACGGTCCAATTGGCGCACGCGGACTGGAAGGGGTCGCCCACGGAAAGGTACGCCTCCGTCCGCCAGGCCCCATCCTCATACAGGGCAGGAACCATGAACACATTGCCCACAGCCCACACGCCTTCCGTTTCCCCGAAACGGTTGGCGCACCGGGGGATGTCCACCCGGTAGTCCAGGGCCAGGGCGACGCTTTCCTGGGGCGCCCAGCCGCCTTCCACAGGCAGGGACAGCACGGTTTGCGCCTCGTCCAGCCATTGGACGCTTACCTCCCGGCCGTTCACCGTCAGGCGCTCCAGCGCCGCCCCGCCAGGATCAAACCCCTCGGGATAGCAGCTCCAGTACAGCTCGTTGGAAGCGCAGGGGCTGGTTTCCCCCGCCAGGTACGCGCCGCTCCAGCTGCGCACCACCGCCTGGGAGAGCGTCTCCCCGGTGCGGTTGTACAGGGTCATGCGCTGCTCCACGCTGAGCGTCCGCGCCTGCGGGTCAAAGGCGGCGTCCACGGTGATTTCGTCCAGCCCCCGGGCGGCTTCCGTCACCAGGGGATCGGTTTCTCGCAATTCCGGCGCCTCCAGGTTCCAGCTTCGGCTGCACACCAGGAGCGCGGCCACCGCCCCCATGCCCAGCACAATCAGGGCGGCATACAGCCACGCCCGGCGGTTTTCCTCCCGCGTAAGCCCGTTTTTGCTCATGGCAGGCCCCTTTCCGTCAGAATTCAAACAGCACTCATTATACTACAATTCCAACCGGTTGAAAAGACCGCCCATCCGGTACAAAAAAAGGCAAACCGGCCTGTCGGTTCCGGTTTGCCACCAAAGATCCCTTTACTTGCATACCCGGCAGATCAGCTCCGCCGCCAGGTCGATCTGCTGGTCCACCTTGTCCAGGCGGCCCCATTCCTCCACGGTGTGCATGCCCGCGCCCTCCAGGCCCAGGCCGTCCAGCACGCCGATGCCCGCCTGGCCCACAATGGCGATGTCTCCCGCCCCGCCGGTGCGCACATGGCGCAGCTGCCGGCCCTGCCGGGCCGCAATCTCCAGGGCGATGTCCAGCAGCGCCTGGCTCTTTTCGTTGAGGTCAATGGCCGGATGGGACGCGCCGAAGGTCACCGTGGTGGTGACGCCGGGCACCGGTTCTTCCGCGCAGATGGCCTCAATGCGCTCCATCAGCGGCTTTTGCAGGCTCTGGTCAAAGTAGCGGAATTCGCACTTGCAGGAGGCGTCCGGGGCCACGACGTTTTCCGCCGTGCCGCCGCGAATCAGCCCCGCGTTGAAGGAGATCTCCCGCGCGTCGTCCCGCAGAGTGTAGAGCTTGGTGATCTGGGCGCACAGGGCCTGAATGGCGCTGGCGCATTCCTTGTACTTGGCTCCCGCGTGCCCGGGAATGCCCTTGCAGGCGATCAGCGCGCTGGTGACGCCCTTGCGGGCGCAGGTGAGGGCGCCGTCCCCGGAAGGCTCAAAGCTCAGCGCCGCAAAGGACGCCCTGGCCGTTTCCAGCAGCAGCTCCGCGCTGGAAGGGGAGCCGATCTCCTCGTCGGGGTTGAGCACCGCGCAAATGCGGTAGCGGTTCAGGTCCAGCTGCGGCAGGGCCTTGCGCAGGGCGTAAAGCATCACCACCAGGCCGCCCTTCATGTCCGTCAGGCCGCTGCCCTTGGCCCGGCCGTCCCCCAGGGGGGTAAAGGGCACGTACACGTCGTGGGGAAACACCGTGTCCATGTGCCCCATGAGCATCAGCTGCCTGTCTCCCTGGCCGATGGTACAGCGCAGGGTGGGGCCCAGGGTGGGATGGGGATGCGTCTCCACCGCAAAGCCCAGACCGGCAAACTCCCCGGCGAACATCTCCGCCACCCGGGTCACGTCCACCCGATCCAGAGAGCCGCTGGGCTGGTCTATCATTTGCTTGAGGGTTTCCAGGGGCGTGGTGAGCATGGGTCAACGTCTCCTTTTTACAGTACCTTTTGCAGGAAATCCTGGGTGCGTTTCTGCTGGGGATGGTCGAACACCTGCTCCGGCGTGCCCGCCTCGACGATCTGTCCGTCGTCCATGAACAGGATGTAATCCCCCACCTCCCGGGCGAAGCGCATTTCATGAGTGACCACCAGCATGGTCATGCCCTCCCGGGCCAGGTTCTTCATTACGTCCAGCACCTCGCCCACCATTTCCGGGTCCAGGGCGCTGGTAGGTTCGTCAAAGAGCATCACGTCCGGGTCCATGGCCAGGGCGCGGACGATGGCCGCCCGCTGCTTCTGCCCGCCGGACAGGTTCTGGGGCCAGGTGTCCCACTTGTCGATGAGGCCCACCCGCTCCAGCAGCTTCCGGGCCTTGGCCTCGGCCTCCTCCTTGGGGGTGTTGCGCACGCGGATGGGAGCCACGGTGATGTTGTCCTTCACCTTCAGGTGCGGAAACAGGTTGAACTGCTGGAACACCATGCCCATGCGCTGGCGCAGAAGGCTCAGTTCCTTTTTCCCCGCCTGGGTCACGTCGTTGCCCTCAAAGATGATTTTGCCCGCGGTGGGCTTCTCCAGCAGGTTGATGGAGCGCAGCAGGGTGCTCTTGCCCGAGCCCGACGGCCCGATGAGCACGATCACGTCCCCCTTGCGCACGTTCAGGTCGATGCCCTTGAGCACCTCCAGCTTGCCGAAGTTCTTCACAAGCCCTTCGATTTGAATCAGTATTTCCTGGCCGGAGCCGGAATCAAGCGGCTGACGTGTCGGCACGGCGCATCCTCCTCTCCAGCAGGCCCAGCAGCTTCGTGGCCACATAGGTGAGCACGAAGTAAATCAGCGCGGCCACGATCATGGTTTCGATGTAGTAGTAGTTCACCGAGGCCAGCTTGTAGGCCTGGTAGGTCAGCTCGTACACGCCCACGGCATAGAGGATGGAGGATTCCTTGATGATGGCCACAAACTCGTTGCCCATGGCCGGCAGGGTCACCTTCACCGCTTGGGGCAGGATGATATACAGCATGGTCTGTCCCGAGGACATGCCCAGGGACTCCGCGGCCTCCACCTGCCCCTTTGCCACGGACTGCAAGCCCGCGCGGATCAGCTCCGCCATATACGCGCCGGAGTTGATCACCAGGGCGATGATGCACAGGGTCATGCGGGGCAGCTTCACCCCCAGCTGCGGCAGGCCGTACACCACCAGCAGCACCTGCACCAGCAGGGGCGTGCCGCGGATGAAGGCCACGTAGATATTCATTAGCCACCGGAGAGGCGCCAGGCGGGTACGGCGGCAGATGGCCACCACCAGCCCCAGCAGCGAACCCAGCAGCACCGTGAAGAACGCCAGCTGCAGCGTGATCTCCACGCCCTCCATAAAGGCCGGGAACTTGGTTACCAGGATCTCCCAGATTTTTGCAAAATTGATCATAGCGACTCCTTACCCTTGGCAAGCGCCACGAAGGGGGAAAGGGCCGTTCCCTTTCCCCCCTTGCGCGCGCCGGTGTTGCTTACTCCTCCAGCAGCGTGGCGTTCAGCGCCGTGGCTTCGTCCACCCAGGCGTCGAAGGTGCCGTCGGTGGTCACGCGCTCAATCACGGAATTGATAACCTCCAGCAGCGCCGCGTTGTCGCCCTTGTTCACGGCGACGGCCACGCCGTCGCTGTTGTCATACTCCACGGGCACTTCGGCAATCACCAGCTGGCCGGGGTACCGGGCGATGTAGGTCTTGGCTACCAGGTCCGTCAGCAGCACGCCGTCCAGGGTGCCCTGCAGCAGGTCCATCACCATCAGGGAAATGTTGTCCATCAGCTGCGGTTCAGAGGCGGCGAACTGCTCCTCCAGAATCGTGGCCTGCAGGGCGCCCATCTGCGCGCCCACGCGCTTGCCGCTCATGGATTCCACAGTGGTCAGGGTTTCCGCATCCTCCGCGCGGATCATCATGATCTGCGTGCCGGTGTAGTAGGGCTTGGAGAAATCCACCACTTCCAGGCGGTCCTCCCGCACGGCCATGCCGGAAGCGATCATGTCGATTTCCCCGGCACGCAGCGCGGTGATCAGTCCCGCAAAGGTCTGATCCGCCAGCACCATTTCCACGCCCAGCTCGTCGGCGATGGCCTGGGCCAGCTTCATGTCAAAGCCCTGCAGCTCCTCTTCCCCGGTTTCGGGGTTGGTATAATAGAATTCATAAGGCGGGAAGCCCACGCTGGCGCCCACCACCAGCGTGCCTTTCTCCTGAATATCCGAAAGCATGTCCGCCAGGGCCGCCTGGGACGCGCACAGTGCCAGGCACAGGGCCATCACCAACGCCAAGCATTTTTTCATAAAAGATCCTTCCTCCTTGCATGATCTGATTACTGCATAAATATACACCATTTTTTTCATTTGTCAATACACAATGCATATTTATTCTGTTCTTCCGCTGTATTCCTGAGCGTATGTTCCATACGCCGGATCCAAAGGGAGAAAATTGCCCTATTCCGCACCGTTCCCTTGCATTTTGTACGGAGTATGATATAATAGGATCGATTACAAACCTGTCACAAGCCGAGGTTCCAGAAGGTAGGTAGTGCGTATGCGAAAATCTGTGCATATCGCCATGTTAGGCGGCTTTCATATTTATATCGGCGAGGAGAGCATGGACCAGCTGGTAAGCAAGTCCCGCAAAGGCATGCTGCTTTTGCAGTACCTTGCTTTGCAGCATGGAGAGAGCGTGCCGATCTACCGGCTGATTGATGCGCTGTGGTCCGGTGAAAGCAGCAGCAATCCCGAAAGCGCGCTGAAAACGCTGGTCAGCCGCCTACGGGTGATGCTGTCCCAGGTCAGCCCGGCCCTGGCCTCCTGCATTGTGACGGAGCGTGGTTCCTACCGCTGGGCCACGCAAAACGGCGTGACGGTGGATCTATACGAATTTGAGGAACTGGAGCGGCGGTTGAGCGGCTGCACGGAGCTCACCCCCGAATGCCGGGCTGATTATCAGCAGATGCTGCGCCTGTACGCGGGAAATCTGCTCCAAGGCAACGAAGAGGAATGGGTCATCAACCGCTCGGTTACGCTGCACACCACCTACCTGCGCCTGGTGTATCAATACCTGAACCTGCTCAAGGAGCAGGAGCTTTATGACGAAATCATCAACGTGTGCCGTACCGCCCTGGATGTGGACGCCTTTGACGAAACCCTGCATCTACAGCTGATGAACGCCCTGGTCAAAACCTGCCGGAACAATGAAGCCCTCATGCAGTACAAGCATGTAACCAACCTGCATTTCCGCTATCTGGGCGTGCAGCCTCCAGAGGGCATTCAGGAGTTTTACAAGCAGATTATTCAGGCCGGCAACACCCTGGAGATGAATATTGACAGCATCCGCGAGGAGCTGCAGGAATACGGCGAGGTTTCCGGCGCCTTTGTGTGCGAGTACGCCGTATTCAAGGAAATCTACAACCTGCAAATGCGCAACCTGGAGCGGCTGGGTTCCACCATGTTCATTGCTTTGCTTATGGTTTCCAGCATGGACGGCAAGCCCATGAAACCCCTCAAGCTCAACGACGTGATGACCGGGTTACTGAAGGTGCTTACCCAGAACCTGCGCAAGGGCGATACCATCACCCAATTCAGTCCCACCCAGTATGCGCTGCTGCTGCCCATGGTCAACTTTGAATCCGGCAAGCTGGTCATGGAGCGCTTGAAGCGCCGTTTCTACCAGGAGTATCCCAATTCCAATTACATGCTCTCCTACCGGCTGGGACCCCTGAGCAGCAAGAACGAATCCTCCGCCGGCGGCAAGGCCTGAGCATTGGCACAAGGAGACGACCGCAATGCTTTTTCAAGCCCATGACACCGTATTGTTCATTGGCGATTCCATCACCGACTACGACCGGGCGCGTCCCGTGGGAGAAGGGCTGAACAACGCCTGGGGCGCCAGCTATGCCGCCATGGCTTCCAGCCTGCTTTGCGCCATGTATCCCGAGCTGCACCTGCGGCTCATCAACATGGGCATCAGCGGCAATCAGATCCGCGACCTGGACCGCAGATGGCAGACGGACGTCATGGACCTGAAACCCGACTGGGTGGTGGTGCTGATCGGCATCAACGACGTATGGCGGCAGTTTGACTGCCCCAGCCAGCCGGAGCTGCACGTACCCCCGGAGGAATACCGCGCCACCTACCGGCGGCTGCTAGAGAAAACCCTGCCCACCGTCAAGGGCATGGTGCTTCTAACCCCCTACTTTATGGAGCCCAATCAGAGCGACCCCATGCGTGCGCGCATGGACGAATACGGCAGGATCGTCCAGGAGCTCGCCGCGGAATTCGGCCTCCCCTGTGTGGACACGCAAGCCGCCTGGGACGGGCTGTTCCAGCATATGCACCCCTGCAATATTGCCTGGGACCGTATTCACCCCAACCAAGTGGGTTGCATGTTCCTGGCAAAGACTTTTCTGGCGGCCGTGGGCTTTGATCGGTAACGGGTCTCCGTACATTGGCAAGGGCCTGTGGGGGCATATGGATCACGTCCAAGGAAAAACAAATTATACAGACCATGCCTTTCCCCTTTGAAGGCATAGCGCAAAGAGCAGGAAACTTCTTTCGTTTCCTGCTCTTTGCAATCTGTCAAGAAACCTGAAAGGTGTTGGAGGGGCCGCGGTCCCTCTCCCTTTCATGCGTGCTAATCGGCTTCGCGGGACATTGATTTTTACTTGCAAAATCAATGCCTTACAAATTTGTACGACCTCTGGTTGACCGAATTTGCTTCCTCAAGCAAGCGGCTTCCGCCACTTGTTCAATGCGCTGAGGCATCAAGCTTGATGCGCTTGCCTTGTTTTTTTCCACTTCCTAACCAGCAAAACACAAACAGCCAAAATCGCGGGGAAACCGGCCGCTGCCAGAATGCCCACCTGTAGATTGTCTCCGGCAATTTGCGACACGGTGCCTACCAACGCGGGTCCTATGGAGGCGCCCATATCTCCCGCCAATGCCAGCAGGGCAAACATGGCTGTGCCGCCCTTGGGAAGAATGGAAGATGATATGCTGATGGAGCCCGGCCACATGATGCCAACCGCAAAACCGCAGATCATGCACCCCACAAGTCCCAGCATTGGCATGCTTGCCAGCCCCGCCAAAAGATAGCATCCCAGGCAGAGAACGGCGGAAAACAGCATAAAGGCAGTAAGGTCAATTCTTTTTCCTGCCTTCCCGTACATTGCCCTGCTTATGCCCATAAACACAGCAAACCCGCAAGGTCCCGCCAAATCGCCCACGGTTTTTGACACATGCAGCGCGGACTCCGCAAACGCAGACGCCCATTGCGCGACAGCCGCTTCAGATGAGCCCGCGCAAATCATTAAAAGTATAAAGATCCAAAACACTCTTGTCTTGAAAAGCTCCAAAATGCTCATGCTCTTCCCGTCTGCGACAATGGGCTCAATGGGGCAGATGGCAAAATTGTAGATATTGTACAGGGGGATCAACGCCCAGATGCCGGCCAGGACACGCCACGTTCCTGTACCAAACAAGGAAAAAAACAGCGTCGAACCTAAAATGACCCCCACCGAGCCCCAGCAGTAAAAGGAATGCAGCAAGCTCATCATACGCTCTTCGCCGTCAAACGGGCACGCCTCCACTATGGGGCTGCAAAGGACATCGATCAAACAG
>CALVVZ010000021.1 GCA_944364075.1 uncultured Clostridia bacterium | reverse complement strand
TACACCTTCGGACGACCTCTGGTTGGCCGAAGGTGCTTCCTCAAAAAAGTGGCGACGCCACTTTTTTGACACGCTGCGGCGTCGCGGAACGCGCCTAGGCTTTGCGGTCATACATCCCACTTACGAATTGTTCGGTTGCTTTGGTGGCTGGTTTCGTCCACAATCTTCATCTGTTCCTTGCGTATGCGTTTTGACAGTTTCACACTAACCAGCAGGCATGCCGCCGCCGCCAGGCCAAGGCCTATGGCCAGCCCCAGAAAAAGCGCACGATAGGGGAAACGTTCAATCGCCATGCTCCCATCGAAAATGTCCTGCCCGTCAACGCTGACGCGCAGCGCCACCTCGTCCTCCTGCTCCAGTCCGGAAACCGTGAATGAAAAGCCGTCACCCTCCCGAACCACGCCGTCGTACAAAGCGCCGTTTATCCATATCTCCAGCAGCATGTCTTCTTCCAGTTCGCCCCCATCCTCCGCCTCCAGCACGGCGTGAACGTACGCATTTCCTTTGCTGTCCAGGCGCAGCGCCTGCAGCGCATTGCCGGATTCATCCGTCAGGTCGACTCCTATGCTGCGTCTGACAACCGTGACTTCCCGTTCCCCGGCGAAGTTGCCGATCCCCCGGAGCGTGATCGTTTCTCCGTTCTCCTTCTGGTTCGTGACATAATCCGTGCCTTCCGTCAGCCGGTCCTCCTGATACATGACTTTCAGATCCGGCAATCCGTTGCTGCGCAAGCCCGTCTGCTCCACCGTCACCGCTGCATCGTCGATAGGCCGCGGCTCAATGGTAAATACAGCTTCTCCATACAGAACTTGATAATTTCCCTGGCGTTCCTTGCCGGAGGCGGCAATGGTATATTCCCCGGCATCTTCCCCCGCCTGGCGCGTTACCTCATAGACCGGGGCAAAGCCGTCGGGCGCCAAACGCTCCATCGTTGCCGTCAGCTCCGGGTCCTCCTCGCCGTATACTTTGGACTGTGTTTCAGGAACCACGGAGATTTCCCTGGGCGTAATCTCAAAATCCGTCCGGGCCGTTTTCTCTTCCTTTCCGTTCTGCCATACGGCTTCCACCGTATAACTGCCCGCATCGCAGGGCGCCTGCTCCAGGGGAGCGTCATCCCCCTGAAGATAATAGCGGTAGGCTTTTGCTTCCTCTCCCCCCCAGCCGGACGCAGGCATATGCCCGGCATCGTCGGTGGAGCGGCCGTCATACGGCCAGCCATCCAGGCGCACCCACGCCTCGCTCTTGTCCGTGCGCAGTTCCAGGATAACGACTACGTTTTCATCGTCCGGGAAATACCGCCAGTTTCCTTCCTCGTCGCAGGCCACGTGATCCAGCTCCAGGCCGTTGGAAATCGCCACGGCTTTGCCGTCCAGTATATCCAGCGTCGCCTGCAGCGTCTTGGGCGCTACGGTATAGTGCAGCTCGACGCTGCCTGTATAGTTGTTGCATCCCGAGATTTTCAAGCGGTATTGGCCTGCGTCGACCATTTGCGGAACTTCCACGCCGTTCTCATTCAGACATACCAGGGCGTAGTCCCGATTTTCCAGCAGTTCTGTGGGCGTTCCCGTTCCCGTATCCAACAGCAGTTGCGGCGTTACCGGCGCGCCATCCTGGTATTTTCCCTGCTCCGGGCGCAAGGCAAGGGTTACGTCTTTTGACGTGAGATCCGCCGGCTTGATCTCAAAGTTGCCATGGATCATGATCCGATAATTGCCGGTAAGATGCTCCTTGCCTTCCGCGGTCACGATTTCGCCATCCTGCAAGGCATAAACGCCCGCATCCGTTCCATGGACAACCAGCTGCAGATCGCCATTGTAATAGGCGTCTCTCTCAAAGAATCCTTCGCCATCCAGAGTCAAACGGAATGTTACGGCCTGTTCCGCGCCTGTGTAGCTCAGCGTCGCTTCATCCTCTACGCTCATGGTGATTTCCTTGGGCTGGATGCGCCACACGCAGCGCTGCACCGCAATCCCGTCTTCCCCGGGAAAGTCTTGCGCAATCCCAATGTGGAAAGCATAGTCCGCGTACCTCTGCCCCAGGGCCTGCTCCAGCGCCTGCATCGCTTCCGCCGCCGGCGCATAAAGAATCGTATACGCGCCCGCATCCGTTCCCTGCGCCGCAATCGCGCCGTCCGCTGCCTGCACGGCCGCTTTATCCTCCGGCACAACGGAAAAGCTGGCGGCAAGGTAGCGTTCCCATGCTTCCATGCCTTTGAGCGCCTGGTCGGGACGCGCCAGGTCAAATTCGTCGAAATATCCCTCCGCTACGCCCAGCGCGGGTACGATACGGATCTCTTGCGTTTTGCCGCTGTAGGTCATCGCATCCGCTTTCAGCTCCAGCGGCAAAAGGGAAAGCACCACCCGGTCCCGGATGGACAGCTTTTTTTCCAGGGTCTGTACGTCGGAAGTATCCAGCACATATTGGGCGTTCTCCACCAAGCCCACGGAAACTGACGCTTCGCGGATATCCTCCCCCACAGGCAGATTTTTTACCGTGAAGTTTAGGGTTTCTTCCGCTGCCAAGGCTTCTGCCGCGTTTTCCACTGCCACTTCGATGGTAGCAGCATATGTCTGCGCGTCATTGCCCACCTGTTCCTCCGCCTTTTTCCATTCCAGGTACTGAGCATCGCAGGGCGCGCCGTTCACGTACAAAATCAAGCCAGGAATGGTCCTGAGGGAAACGCGCACCGTGCCCGCAAAGGAAATTTTTCCTTCCGTGCGCTCGGCATATGTTTCTTCCAGCTGCAGGTCCAGCTTCACCAGCGCAGGCGGCGGCGTGACGGTGGGAGAACTCGTGGGCGCTTCAGCGGCAGGAGATACCGTTGCCGTCGGTTCCTGTGCAGCCAATTCCGTTGGCGTTGCCAGGGGCGCAGCGGCCTGCGGCAGCGTGGGAGCGGACGAAGGCGTAGCAGCCGCGTTTTCCTTTGGTGCGTCCGTTACAGGTTGCGGAGTATCCGCCGGCAATGCCAAAGCAAACTGTATGGATTTAGGTTGATTCTGCGGAGGTTCAGCCGAAAATTTCCCCGTCCAAATATTCCTGTCGCCTATAAAGATACGGATCTGCGTAAGAATCCTATTGTCCTCTACTGTAAAAACGCAAGGGTTTTCCGCCTGTGGAATAAATTCCATGCCAGCGTCCGCCTCATCTTCATAGCCGTAAACCCTTATTTTCTCGCCTTCCAACTGCAACGGAAGCAGCGCGGCAACATCCAGGGGAATCGTGCGCATGGAATCCAGGTTTTCATACAAGGCATAATCCAGCTGTACCATGTCTCCTTCTCCTGACAGGGAAGGAGCGCCGGAAAGAAAAATGGTTGCCACATCAAACCCATCGCTTCCTTCCGGCAGTTCTTCCGGCAGTTCTTCCGCCAGGCCTACCGCGAAAAGCAAAGCCGCCATGCAGAGCGCTGTAAAAAATGCATGTATTTTCCACGTTCTCATCATTGTTTCTCTCCTTGCGATGGATGCCCGCATAGGCGCTGTTGCGTTGCTTTATCGTCTTGGCTCAGTGTAGCCGTTCATTGCGCCTGCGCGTCAAACTCGAACTGCAGCTTCGTTCGGCCGATTTTGATCGTGTCGCCATGGTTTACTTTTTCCGCCTTGTCCGGCGAGACCGGCTGGTTATTGAGCTTGGTACCATTGGTGGAGCGCAGGTCTGTTACAAAGAGATTTTCCCCGTCATAGTTGATGGACATATGCATTTCGGAAACCGCGGAATCGTCAATGACCAAATCCGCGTAATTGCTACGGCCAATGGACAATTCCCCATGAAGGGCAACAAACAGTCTGTGCCGCTCGTTCTCCTTGTTCTTGGATGTCTCCACAAGCGTGAATTCCATCCCCTGCTCTTCGTCTTCATCCAGCCGCTCGGTGCCGTTGTTTTCGTCCTCGTCCAAGCGTTCTGTGCCGTTTCCTTGCTCCGGGAAATCTTCCAGCCGAACGGTGCTGCCATTTTTCGCGCCGTCCAGCCCGCCAGGTTGGGAACCGCCGGCAGGATGCGATTCGTCAATGAAATCCACTTCGCCCTTTTCCGTGCCGATCTCGCTAACGGTGCTGATGGTCGGCTCCGCCTCCATATCGTTGCCCCGGGGCGTATCTGCAAAGCCTGACGGGAGCTGGCTGATCTTATAGCGGTTGTTCTGCCTGTTTTTACGTACCAGCAGCATAAACACCGCGGCCGCAAGCAGCGCCACACCGCCCGCAATGAGTATCCATAGCTGATTTTGAGCAAGCCCCAGGAAGCCGGTCGCCTCCTGCTGGGTAGCAGGGGTGAAGGTCTCCGTAGGCTTCGCGGTAGGCGGCGTCGTAGGCGGCGGCGTAGGCGTAGGGCCTTGCGTCGGCGTAGGACTGGGTGTGGGCGTCCACAATGCCAGCACCTTTTCTTCAGACCTTACGCCCGCATTCAGCAAATGCGCGCGTATATTCATTTGCGTCAGGTCTTCGCCGACTTCTTCCTTATGTGCCGTAAAGCTGTAAATACCCGGTTCCAGCTGTTCCAGTTCCATGTCCAGCCGCGCTTTGTTCACATACAGCGAAATATCCTCCGGCGCGACCTCCCCCGAAACCTCAATGCTGCCGGTGATCGTTACCCCATCCTCCGCAACGGTAACTCCGTCGCGGTCCAGGGAAAGCATGATTTCCGGAAGCGCCGTCGGCGCAGGCGTTTCCAGATACAGGCGCTGCTCCCGGGAGGATATGCCCACCTCGTCCAGCTGGACCTGAATGTACAGCTCGGTAGTATCCAACTCCTCCACCGTATAGGAAACGTCAAATTCATACTGCGAATCGTTGAGCTTTGTGGGAACCATCTCGCAGGGGAGGCCATTAATCGTCATCGTAAGGTCTTCGGGCTGAATGACGCCCTGAACGTTGATCACTCCGCGAATGCTTATGGTTTCCCCCGTCTCAATCGGGATATTGCGCCCCGCATCGTCCAGTTCCACGCTCAGTACCGGCGCGGGCGTAGCGGAGGGTTCGGGCGTAGGCTTCTCCACCGCCACATGCTGAATACGCGAGGCGATGCCCATGCTGCGGACCTCCGCCTGGACCTGAAGCGCTTCGGTGGATTCGGAGATATATCCGCTGGCGCTGAAGGTAAAGCTTTGGCCATTGCGCTTGGCTTCAATGCGCCAGGGTTCGCCGTTTACGTTGACCGATATCAGGCCGACGTCATCAATGACGCCCTGCTCCACGTTGATCACGCCCGTGATGAGCACTTGGCCGTCCTCGTTATATGCTACGGTAGCGGTATCCAGTTCCAGCGAAATCATGGGCACAGGCGTTGCCGTTACCACAGGCGCCGGCGTGGGCACCACTTTCCAGTTGATGACTTGCTGCAATTCGTTGGAAGTAACAAAATTTCCATCCACAGGCTGGTAGCCTACTTTGAACGTGTTGATCTCGTCAAAGCCGGCCTTTCCTTCATCATTGGTCAGGGTTGCATGAAGCGTAAGCGCGCTGATGATGATATTTCGAATATTATCCATGCAGGTAATGGCATCCTGGGATTTAATGATAAACTGGTTGCCGCCGGTTGCCGTTGCCAGTTCGATCAGGCTTTCCTGATCCACGCCTCCCTTATCATTAAGCCCGATGCAGTACAGCGGTACCTGCGCTGCCATAACCGAGCTGAAAATGCTGTCCTTGGTGTACGTTTTCATCGCCTGCGTAGGGGCGTTTTTACCGTCGGTCAGCACGATGATTGCGCTGCGCCCGCCGGTGGATGCCGCAATCTCCACCGCATCCAGTACGCCTTTGTACAGCGCCGTCATGCTTTCCCGCGCCCGCAGGCCGTCTATGATTTCCAGTACGGCCGCGCGGTCGGCGCTGTTCACGATTTTCTGTGTTACCTCCTCCCCAAAGGTCAAAAAGGATACCGTATCCTTGGGCCCCAGGGAGTTGACAAATTGCGTCAGGGATTTTCGCACCGACGACATCATGGAAGATGTCAGCGAGCCGGACACATCCACGCTGAACACGAAATGAATTCCTTGCGTTTGTGGATCGATCTGCTCCAGACTGTCCACATTCACCATTTTGCCATCCACGGCAATGCTGAACTGTTCCGGCGTATAGTTGCCGGGAAGCGCCAGTCCCATGGCGTCAAGCATGTTGACGTACATGGTCAGCTGCCCGCCCCGCTGCTGCACCTGATTGAGGCGCATGGATCCGACGTTGTCAGCCGCGCAGGCGCTCTGTAACGACAGGATGAAAATAAGCAATCCGAGAAAAACTACCCTGCGTTTCATTCCAGCAATCCTTCTTTCTAAGCTCTTTTGTAACGCCGTTGCGCGGCTTGTCCGCCCGCCTTGCACAGCATGCGCCGCAAACCGGCGAAGCCATAGGGCGTATGGGCCGGCGGCATGCGTGACTGGCCTATGCGGAAAACAGGAACGGCGGCGAACACCAACGCTGATACCCTCAGCATATCCACGCCCGTGTTACGCCGCCGTGCGAACCGTCCGCCTGTTTCGCCGGCCTGTCCGCGCCCGTCCCGGGCGCAGCGTTTTCAGGCCGGGAAATGTTGCCTGCCTTTCATACCGGCAGGCACAGACGGTGAAAAACTTGGAAGCCGTCGGAGAGGCCGCGGCCTCTCCGACGTTTGTTCCTATCCGCCGGTTTTCCGGCGGGGCGGGTCGTTGAATTTGTTTGCAAAAACCAATTCCTTACGGCTTTGGGCGACCTCCGGTTGGCCGGAGTTGCTTCCTCAAGGAAGCGGCGCCGCCGCTTTCCTGACGCGCGGAAAGCGGCTTTGTCACTTTCTCGGCAGGCTTTTACTCCTCCTCCGTCACGCCGAAGGCCTGGTACATCCCGTAGTACGCGTTGTTCTGCTCGTAGGTGGACGTCTGGTCGTATTTGGCGTTCAGCAAGGTTTCCGTCTGCGCGTCTTCCTGAATCCAGCGGTAGAAGTTCACGCCGCGTCCGCCGCGGTTGCTGTAGCTGCGCGCATCCATCTCCATGTCAAACTCCGTATAGATCCAAAGCGTGCCGTTGAACGAACCATCCTCCAGCCGGTACGAAGAAACGTCAATTTCGCACAGCGTACCGGTAAGATTACCCGAAAGGTCCGCCTGCGCCGTGGCATGCTGCGAATCCATCAGCATGGCAAAATCCGGCTGGGCGTTGTATACGCTCACGCGCGCCTGGGCGCCTTCCACGGGAATGAAATCAGGCGTAGTAAGCTCATAGCTGAGCGTCAGCTTGTTTCCGTTGAGCTGAATCTTCGCCGTACCGATCTCAATGCTCTTGTAGGCAAGGATGGGCAGCTCCATGACCGCGTTGGCGTCTTCGTTAAAGGCTGACAAGTGGACGGGCAGCACATACCGATGCGCGTAGGTACCGTCAGCCAGCTCGCCGGTAACATTCATGCCCAGCACCTGCGCGGTTTCTCCCTTGGGCATTTCCTCCAGGACGTTATAGTTCCAGGTGCTGACATTTCCGCAGAAGTCTTCCACCGTAATCTGCACCACATCGCCCTGCTTGAACTCGTTGTCCAGGTTCGCGTAGAAATAGCCGGACTTGTCCACGACGATCTTGTCCGCGCTTACCGGCGTGCTGGTCGCGCCATTGACGATGGTCATGCGGACGGTTGCGCCGCTCTCTACGTAGCCGTAAACGGCGTCGCTTCCCACCACCAGGGGACCGGCCATAGCGGGCGCGTAGGCATGATCCTTGTAGGTCAGGGTAACGCTGTCCCCGCCGCCGCTAAGGTTGTTATAGGTGATGGAAATGTAGGTCGGCTCGCCCACGGGGAAATCAATATCCGCCAGGTCAACCACGTACTGCCATTCGCTCATACCCGTATCCGTATAGGTTTCCGTGCCCTGAAGCGGATCAATGGCATATCTTCTTCCACCCACCGTCAGGGTAAGCGCTTCCCAGTCATGCGCCTGGCCATAGAACACCAGCCGGCCGCTGGGAACCGTCCGGTCCGTCATGGGTTTTACATACAGCGTCGCGTTGACCGTCGCGCCGCTTCGGCCAATGGTGACGTTCGTTTTCACGGGATGCCCCACCAAATCGTAATAGGTTACGTCAAAGCTGCCTGTCCGAGGCAGGTTGGCGGGGTTGTTTTCCCAGGAGCCGAAGTCCAGCGTGACGCTGCCCGCATTCTCTCCCGTACCGGAGGGGCCGGCCTGGGGGATAAAGCTCAGCTGCGCGCTGCCGTAGCCAAGGGGTTCAATGGGCTTGTTGCCCACGCTGTCCTGCGTGGCCAGCACCGTCGCGCCGTGAGCGTTCCGCTGGCGGTTGCGAATTGCAATGCTGCCTCCGTCAACCGCGCCGTTATCCACGGCGATCTTCTTGGCATGCTCGTCGCCTTCATGCTTGTGGTTCACATTGTCCAGCATGGTCACGGCTACGTCAACGAAGCCTTGCGGATTCTTGTTGCACCAATCCTGCTTGTCTACCAGCAGGCCGGACTGATCGCCGGTCACACTGGCATAGAGGTCGGCAAAGCTCTGCTCGCCCTTGATTTCGGCGTAGGTAAATGCTTTCTCAGCCGCGCCGATCTTCACAACGACAACGTCGTTATACGCCACGTAGGTTTCATCCGCGCTGATGGTGATTTTTCCCGTTTCGGAAAGCAGATCAGCCACACCGTTGTTGGGCGTATTTTCGGCCAGACTGATCTTCAGCCCGTCCTCCACCGCGCTTACGGTTTGGGCTTTGCCCTCCGTCACAGCAAACTGAATGGCTACGCCGTCAAGGAAGGTTGCATGCAGGGTCAGGACAGTGCCGGCAGGCAAGCCGGAGACCCATGCAAAGGTATCCTTGGCATAGTTCAACCCGCCAATATGGAACTGATTGGTCTCCCAGTCAGCCGCAAGCGGTTCCACGGGCATGTCGGAAGGAATGAACGCGCTTTCCGGCGCGGTAACCACTGCCGTGAGCACCATCTCGGCCGGCAGCGTCGGGATCAGGTTCTCGCCGGTGATGGCAAAGCTTACGCTGGGATGATGGCTGTCCAGCTCCGCCAGGCAAATGTCAAAGGCGGGCGTGGACGTAATCTCAAACAGGCTGTTCACAGCGTCAAAGGCAATCGCGTAGTTCGCGTTGCCCTCCAGGAGGTTGAGTGCCTGCTGGAAGCCGGTTCCATCAATGGCATACGCTCCCGGCTGTTCGCCCTGGACACGTGCCAGCAGGTTGAGATCTTCTGCGGGGAAGTCAATGGTATCCTGGGGCAAAAGTCCGCTGTTTCCTGCCGCCTGCTCAAAGGCAACGTTCCACAGGGCCTTTTCCGGGTCCACGCTGCCGAAGGGCTTGGTAGCGCTGACCGTGACCTTCACAGGCCGCTTGTTGATCATCAGCAGGCCCGCGTTGGCCTGGGTGACTATGTACTTCTGCGTAACGTCAACCAGGCCCACGGGATTTTCAATGTTGAACAGCACCATGTAGCCTTCGGCTGCGTAGTTGACGCCTTCGGCCGTCGCCGTCAGCCCTTCAAAGGCAACCTTGGCCGCCGCGGTGTCCGCGCTGGTGGTATAGCCTTCCACCTGCTGCGTTTCGCCGTTGTAGACGGCTTCCTTGTTGCTGTTGGCCGTCAGGGTAACGTTCTTGTAGTAGTAGAAGTTGATTGCATTCTGCTCCACCTCAACGCCTTCCACCAGAACGGTAATGGTTTCTGCCTTCTGGGCGTTGACGGGGGTATACCCCTCAATCGCCGGAGGAAGCAGGCTGATTTCGCTCAGGTACACCTGATCCTCAAACAGATCGGAGGGTTGAACCTTCTCTTGGGTTCCGTTCCAATAGTAGTTGACCGTATACTGCAGGTCCGCGCGCTTGGTATAGTAGAAGACAATTTCGTTACCGGCAACGTCGATTTCAATGCTCTTGGACGCCTGATCCACCACATAGCCGGTAATTTCCTTAGCGTTTTCCGTCACGGTCGCCTGGAACGTCTGGTTGGTCACCGTGAGCGTTTCCGCCAGTTCCACGCCGGTATCCGCTTCCAGGTACTTCACGGTGTAGCTCAGGTCCGTACGTTTGGCATAGTAGAAGGTCACTTCATTGCCGGTTAGGCCGATGACGACATTCTTGGACGCTTCATCGGCTACATAGCCGTAAATATCCTGCGCCTTCACGGCAACGTTATCCTGGAAGGTCTGCCCGTCCACCGTAAGCATGGGCTCCAGCTCGATGCCGGTGTCCGCTTCCAGATACTTTACGGTGTAGCTCAGATCCGTGCGCTTGACATAGTAGAAGGCCACCGTCTTGTTGTCTTCATCGACGGTAACTTCCATGGAGGTAGCGCCGGCATGCATGTAGCCTTCAATGTCGGGCGCAGTCTCCGTTACAGACGCCTTGAACGTCTGGCCGTTCACGGTCTTCTCCTGGTACAGGGGGGTATTCGTGCCCTGTTCCAGGTAGCGGACGATGTAGCTCATGTCCGTGCGGATGGCGTACTGGAAAGTAACCTCGTTCACGCCGGTGGTAATATGCACCTTCTGCTGGCTAGGCTCAACCTTGTAGTAACCGGTGATGTCCTTGGCATCAACGGTTACATCGGTGTCATAGGTCTGTCCGCCCACCACATCGTCTTCCGCCACGCTTGCCCCGGTAGCCTGATCCACATACTTGATGGTGTAGCTCAGGTCCGTGCGAATGGCGTAGTAGAATACAACCGTCTTGTCGTCCTCGTCCACGGAAAAGCTCTTGGACGCTGCATCCGGGGTATAGCCCTCTACGGCCGGCGCAGTCTCCGTTACAGACGCCTTGAACGTCTGACCGTCCACGGTCTTTTCCGGGTACAGGGGAGTATTTGTGCCCTGCTCCAGGTAGCGGACGATGTAGCTCATGTCCGTGCGGATGGCGTACTGGAAAGTAACCTCGTTCACGCCGGTGGTAATATGCACCTTCTGCTGGCTAGGCTCAACCTTGTAGTAACCGGTGATGTCCTTGGCATCAACGGTTACATCGGTGTCATAGGTCTGTCCGCCCACCACATCGTCTTCCGCCACGCTTGCCCCGGTAGCCTGATCCACATACTTGATGGTGTAGCTCAGGTCCGTGCGCTTGACATAGTAGAAGGCCACCGTCTTGTTGTCTGCATCGACGGTAACTTCCATGGAGGTAGCGCCGGCATGCATGTAGCCTTCAATGTCGGGCGCAGTCTCCGTTACAGACGCCTTGAACGTCTGGCCGTTCACGGTCTTTTCCGGGTGCACGGACGCATCCGTGCCCTGCTCCAGGTAGCGGACGGTGTATCTCATGTCCGTGCGCTTGGTGTAGTAGAAGGTCGCAACGTTTTCACCTTTTTGGATCTGGATGTTCTGCGTTCCGCTTACAACCAGGTTGTATCCGAAGATCGTTTTGGCAGAAACGCTTACCGTGTCGCCAAGGGTCTGCTCGCCTTTGTTCTCGGACTCCAGCAGCTGTTGCGTATCCTGATCCACATGGCGGACAACCAGCGTAGGCTTGATGTCTGTGGGCGTGCCGCCGCTCGCTCCGGGGTCTTGCGCAAATGCCCCGGGAACACCCATGGTCATGACCATGGCGAATGTCAGCAGCACGCTCAGCAAACGCTTCAGTTTCATGTGAGTTTCCTCCCTGTTTTTTTGAAAACTATTTATGTAAAGACTGTTGCATGTCCGCACCTTCCGCTTTTCCCAGCGCAAGTGCAGGCCCTGCGGCGCTGCTTGCGCGGTTGCAACGGTCATTGTTTTCCGTCCTGTCTTCCGCAAGCCTCAGTATCCCGGAACATGCTTTACAGGGCGGCGCAATACGCCTCCCTGTGACGCTTTTTTATGATTGTCCGCCGTCCAGGATCTTTGCCAGCCCGCTGCGGAAGGCCTGATAGCTTACGTCCATGAACCCGACGAATTTGATCTTTTCTATGTCGGTATGGTTGAAGAGGAAAACGTATTCCTGATTCAAGTATCCTTCGGGATAGAACACGCCCAGGTAATCATAGGTCGTTCCCTCGTTGGTGGGAAGGATGCCGATGATCATCAGATCTTTTTCGCCATCCTTCAAACGGACTACGCTTCCAATGGGCAGCAGCTGATCGCTTTTCACGCGCAAGCCTCCTTTGTCAACGGTTTAGCAAAATGGAATACACCCCGGCGGCGCTTTCGATCTTCTCAAAGGATTCCTTCATGTCCCCCAGCCCCGAAATGACGCCCGTCGTTTCCTTCAGGTTTTCCAGGAAAGCGGGGGCGGCGGCTGTTTCCGTTCCAAACAGCGCATCCACGACTTTCGCGCCGCCTTGGATGGTCTTCAGTCCCTCCGTTACGCCCTTCATGGTCAGGCTGATTTCGGAGGCCACCGTGCAGATGTTCGGAACCTGTTTACTCAACAGATGCAGCTGATAGCTCACATCCATGGCATTGGCCTGGGTTACGATGTATCCCAAACCGTCCAAGGCCGTGGGAAGCTCTCCCTTGGCTTTTTCAAAGAGCGCGGTCGCCTTTGCCATGGAATCCTGTAGCCCGCTAAGTCCCGTCTTGGAAGTAGCGGTAGGGGACTGCAGGATTTGGCTGCCCACGTTCTTCAAGGAAATAACCGTGGTGGTGATGCTCCCTGCCTGATAGAGGGCATCCCCGATGGATTCGCCAATCTCACGGCTGCCGAACCATTCGCCCACCTGGCCCATGACGCCGGTGGAAATGCTTTGGAGCGGGTTGAACTTCCCGATGTCCTCCACATCGCCGGTTATACAGTTTTTCAAGTCCGCGATGCCGGAGAAGATGTCGTTGACGCCATACGCGCCAATAACCGCCGTGACGGGGGCGGAAAGTCCGGCCGTGATGCCCGTGCCTGTAACAGCGCACACAGTCGTGGCCACGCCGCCCACGATCTTGAGCGCAGCCCCCGCGCCCTTGACCAACCGGTAAGTAAAGCCCTTGTTGTTCCAGTCGTCCACCAGGAAAGAGGCCAGGGAGCAAACGGCCTTGCCCGCTTTCTTCGCGCCGGTTTTCAGGCCGTCCCAGATCTTGCACAAGCCGCCCCACAGATCAAACCCGGAAGAAGACTTCTCCTCCTTGGCCTGCTTGGTCTCTTCCGTTTCGTCTGGCTGGCCGATAGTTTCCGCCGTATGGATCGCCTGACGTTCGGCTTCCTCCAGCATCTGCCGTGCCCAACTCACGCCCACGCTCAGCGCTTTGCCCGATATGCGCAGGCGCTGGGCGTTGTTGCGGACCTCCTGCATCATCTCCCGGGCGCTGCCGCCGTTTATGCGCAGCTTGGTCCACCATGCCTCCGACGTACTGATATGGTTCAGTCCACTGCGCACGTCCGCGATAACCCGCGCCATTTCCTCCAGCTGTGAAGATGCGCGTATCAGGCTATCGCTATTGAATACGATGCGGTCGCTCATGGTGCGGGCCTCCATTTCCTTTGCGTCATGATGTGCGTCTTCCAGGGGCAGGGTGTCCGCCTCTGCCTCGGCGGCACGTCATGGTCACGCTTGCCCCATAATCTGCGCCGCACGGGCATCCGCCTCTTCCAATGCGTTGGCAAAGCGCATTAGTGCGGTGGACAGCGCGCAGACATCGCCATACAGGTTCTGCAAGTCCGTCTGCGTGCGGCGGATGCGTTCATCCAGGGCATCCGCCGCACGGCCCTCGAAGGTACCGTCCAGGGTAGCGCGAACATCCTGCACGCAGGGCAGCGCAGACGTTCTCAACCGCTCCGCAAGGGACTTGATTTCCTGCGCAGTCCTGCGGATCTGCGCCGTATCATAATCGTACTGGGCTTCACTCACGCGCTGCCACCTTCCTTTCATTGCGGGACATATGCTCGTGTCCTTGGGCCGGTAGCGTTACAGGTTGCTTTGGTACGCCGTGCCCGACTGGGCGCTGTTCATCATCTGCGTAATGGTTTCTTCGCTTTCACTGTAAAGAGCCAGCACGCTCTTGACCTTGGAAATAACCTCGCTCATGACGCTCTCCGTCTGTTGCAGATTCTTGTACAGCTGGTCAAACTGTGATTTGAACTTCTCGCTGGCCTCGCCATGATAAGTGCCGTCCAGGACGCGGACCTCGTTGGAAATCTTCAAGTAGGTATTTTCCAGCGCTGTTTTCTTGTTTTCAAAAGTGCTGATAGCAGCCTCCATGGCTTCTTTGCTGATTCTCAAGTTGTCAATGATCGCCATGATTCGTTCCTCCTTGCGCGTTCATGTCATCGTTCAGGCGCAACAGCGCTTGCAAGTTTTTTTCCATACGCCGCAGCTCGACCATCAGCTTGCTTACGGTCTCCCGCAGCTGCGCCGTCTCTTCCCGCGGCGCAAGCGCGTCGAAGCGGGCTTGCGTCTGCGCAATCGCCTGACTGATTTCCTGGAGCTTTTCTTCCAGGAGCTGTCGTTCCTGTTCAGTACGCATCAGCCGCCGAAGTTGCGCGCCGCGGCGCGGTCCGCCTCGTCATAATCCCCGCGCGCCTTGTTCAGCGCGGCGGAATACGCGTCCAACGTCTCCGAAAGGCGGGTCATCCACTGATGCAGCTGCTGCATGTTATCCGCAAATTCGGCCGACGCGTCGCCCACCCAGCCCTCGCTCAGGGTCTGAACAGCCTGATAGACCTGATCGGCTTCTTCCTTGAACTGCTGCGTATAGTTGCTGATATTGGTCGCGGCATCCTGCATTGCCGACAGGGTTACTTCAAATTCTGCCATGATCTATACCTCCTGCCATTGATTTTGTTCGGTGTTTCATGATGCTTTAGACAATGAAGCTTTCCGCTTCCTCCGCCATGGTTTCCAGCCAGCCCGGAAGCGGGGCCAGGCCAATGGTCCGCAGCGCAGGCATCACTGCGTAGGTCTGCGGGGACCAGTGAAGCTGCCGGGTGCTCTCGCCGCCGGCGCGTTTGGAAAACAGCTGCGGTTGGACGCATTCCATGGCGGCCCGGCACGCGCTATCTTCGGCACCAGTGAACAGGTCGTCCGCCTTATGCAGCGCAGCGCGGTACTCCGTCAGAGAATCCGCAAGGCCTTTCAGGCTGTCGCGGCATGCCTCCAGACGCCGTATGGCCGTCAGAAGGGCTTTGTTCCCGCCCTCATCATTGAGCTGCTCCAGCCCGCCCAGCGCCGCAGCCGTTTGTTGCGCGCAATGCTCCAAGCCGTCGCCGGCGCCGCGCAGCTTTCGGGACATGGCGTCCGCCGCTTCACCGCTCCATCGGATTCTCATAGCGCACCTCCTGTCACAGTTCGCCGGCCAAGCGCGCATCCAACGCCTCAAGCTCGTTGGCGTATTGGTCCAACTGACGGGCTACCAGCGCGATCTCTCCGCGGAGCTTCGCCTCCGCGTCCAGCATGCGTGTCAACTCCCTGTCCATGGCCTGCGCGGTCCGCCCTTGGAAGATCCCGGCATGCTCCTGCGCGCCGCGCAGCTGGGCATATACTTCATCCTGCATGGTTAGGCTGATTTGCTCAATGCGGCGCGCAACGCGGCGGATGCCTGCGGAATCATAGGTTGCCAAGGGCATCCTTCCCTTCTATACGGCACAGACGCATTACAGGTACGTAGGCGCGCTGCTGTTGGTATCCAGCGCGCTGAAGTTGCTGCCAATCTGGTTCTCGCTGGTGTCCATGGTGCTGATGACGTTGCGCAAGCCGGTCACGGATTCGTCTACCGCGCGCTCGGCCGTCTTGATGTTGGTGTAGATGTCCAGCCATTTCACGCACAACGCCAGGTAAGCGGGGCCTTTGTAGCAGTTGTCCAGATGATCTTTCGCAGATTCCAGCTTGCCGAATGCTTCCTGCAGCTGTCCCCGCGCATCTTCATACTTGCGAATGGCCGACTCCATTTCCGAAGTGCTTACCAGAATGTGATCATTGTTTGCCATGCTCGTTGCCTCCTTCTACCCCACAAAGGGTCTTAGCCCTGGACGATGCTCTTGGCGGCATCTTCCATCTCGTTGTACATGTCAATCGCTTTGCGGACCACGCCGATCATCTCCAGCGCCACAGTGATGATCTTCTGATGCCAGCTGTACGCATTTTCCTGGTGCGCCACAAAAGCGTCCTTGGTAGCGCCTTCCCATTTGCTTGCCAGGTCCGCCGCCGCCGTCTTCGAGGTTTCCACGGCCTCCTGGTATATCTCCATTGCCTGGTTCATTTGGTTTGCTGCCTGCAACAGCTCGGCGGCTTGTACAAGAATCTCCGCAAATGCCATATTGGGTTCTCCTTTCTCTCTCTTATGCCGCCAAGGGCCTTTCCCCGGTGGCAAGGCTATACTAACACGTTCCGCCTTTTCCCCGCCGTATTTTGCGACAAACGGCTTGTTTGACGGCGTGAATAGCACAAAATGCTACACCAGCATCAGCTGTGAGCCATCCCGCAGCTTTATCTCGGCTACCGTAAGCTCATTGGGCAGTATCTTGCCGTTTTCCCGGTCAAACAGCAGCGGCTGGTCCTTGTCAAACAGCAATCCCATCTGCGTCGCTTCCAGCGTGCGCGTCATCTCCCGCACGATGTCGCCGATGTGGCCGCGCGCAGGCAGGCGAAAATCAAAGCTGCCTGAGATGGCCGGCACATAGACCTCCACGATAATGGTTTGCATCTCCCCGTCTCACCCGTTCCTTTCAAACTCCGCCAGCAGCGCTTTGAGCTCCGCCAGGCCGCCGGTCCGCTCCCGCACTACGTTTTCGCGCCAGTATCGCGCATGGATGCCGCACGCTCCCCGCAGGGCGCGCAGGCATGCCTGCGCGCCCTGCGACGGATTCCGAAGCGGCTCGAATTCCAGCCAGTCCCCATTTGCCTTGCGCAGCAGTACGCACATTTTCTCGCCCTGGTAAAGCGCGCATTCGCCCAGCTGGGACGCAAGGTGAATCATCTGGCGGCACCTGGCCGCCTGCGTCAGCGTCAGGGCGATCACGCGGTCGACGTAGACCTTTTCCGGTCCGGGCAGGATATATCCCGCCTCCGTCAGGGAGCTTACCGTTTGCGGCGATGGTTGCCGGGCAATCAGTTCCATGCCCCGCAGCTGCCGCACGTCCATTAAACACAGCAGCGCTTCCGCTTCGTCGCGGCGCATGCGCCAGGATATGCCCTCCACGTTTTCACAGCTCATGTTCTCCCCCCTGCACGCAGACCGGCCCATAGGGCATCCTTATAGGAACGGGAAACCGGGATGCCTTCGCCCGTGGTCAGGTACAGGATCATCCTGGGCTGATCCAGGCGTTCGACAAAGTCGACGTTTACAATGTAGGAGCGGTGGCAGCGGATGAACTGTTCCGGCAGCGCCTTCTCCTTTGCGTTGAGGCTTCCGCGTATGGAAATCACGCTGCGTCCCAGGCAAATACGGAGCATTTTATCCCGCGCTTCAAAGTACAGGATATCCCGGTATGCGATCCTGCGCAGCGTTCTGCCGGCGGCTACGGTCATGTAAACGGCGGCATCCTCCGGCGCGTAGAGGGACAGATAATCGTTCAGCACCCGTCGCAGGCTCGCGCGCATATCTTCGTAGCGGACAGGAATCAGCAGCACGCCGGCAGGCCGCATGCATCCGGCCAGCACCTCGCCCAGCTGGGCGCTGTCGTGAAGGCACAGCAGCACGTAATTGTCACGGTTGTTCGCCATGATCTGCCGGAAGGTTTCCACGCCTGCGGAAGGCTGCTGGGCACGGGATATTGCCAGCACCACCAGCATAATGCCCTGCTCCGATGCCAGCATTCTGTTCAGCTCCTGCTGTGTTCCCGACAGCACTTCAAGCCTGAGCATGGGATAGTCCCGGTGTGCCAGCTCATCCAGAACGTTCAGCCACTGCTCCCGCAGCAAACGTTCTTCCTCGCAAATGACCACCGGCAACATGACTGTTCACTCTCCCACGCGTCACTCGTCCCACTCCGCCAAGGGAACCACGATCTGCACCGCCGTTCCATTGTTGCCCAGGAAGCCCTGACCTGCCGCCAGCGTTGAGCTCCGCACCTTGGCGGGCAGTGTGGAGGCGATGCCGCAAGGATCAAATTCGCTGAGTTTGCCGCCCAGCGCCACGGCATGGCCCTGCTCGCACACGCGCTTGATTGGATCGTTGGCTGCGCTTAAGCGCTCTTTGGAAGAAAGCCCCATGAATACGGCCAGGTTGTAATATTGCTTCTCCGCGATTTCGCCCAGCAGGCCCTGTACCAGCGGCAAGTGCTGTCTGTGCGCCTCCTGGGAAAAGGTTTCATGCAGTCGCTGCGCGTTGTCGATGAGAATCACGCAGGGCTTGAATGCCGCCGCCTGTTTGCGCGCCGCCGCCCGGCCTTCCTGCATGGCGGCATCCCGCAGCGCCTTGCGCGGCTTGGCATACTGCTGGATGAAATCCTGCAGGAACTTCACGATGGCTTCGGGCGTCTCGTAGAGCGGCAGGTTCAGTTCGCGCGCCAGGCGTATCCAATGAGCATCCCCCAGGATATGTACGTCCGCTTTCCGCTGCGCCGCTACCCGTGCCATCAGCTTGAGGAAATTGGTCACTCCGCTGCGCTGCGGTCCATGCACCAGCCAGGCGGAGGCTCCGTCTATGTCCAGGGCAGCCAGCGCGCCCTGTACCATATCGTAGCCAATGGGGTACAGGAAATCCGTCTCCTGCAGCTTGGCGAAAGCCGGATCACCAAAGAGCGTTTCCCAGGTAGGATCCTTGGGGATGCGCGGAATCCGCTTGGGCCGCGGCCCTGTCCAGCATGTATGGAGCTGTCCGGCGAAGTCCACGATCATCGCCGCGCGGTCCACGTCGGTGACCTGTTCGTCTCCCTTGGGCAGCGAGCGGGTCACCGCATAGCGCTCCACATCCCCAAAGCCTGTGAACGCCTCTCTGTTGACGGCAGCACAGCGCGAGCCTCCCAGCGCGAACTGCACCTCATACACATTTCCTCCAAGCACGCCCATGCCGCGCCCCATACAGGTGGAAATTGCGGGCATGTCATAGGGAATACGCTTGCCCAGGCATTCCTGGTAATCGCTGCGCTCTTTTAATTGCAGCGCGACGCCGCCAAAGAACGGATGCAGTTTGCCCTGAAGCTCATTTCCGCCCATGGCGGTCAGCACAAAATGAATGCCCCTGCCGCTGCCTTCCTGAAGCAGGGTCTGGATGCGCGCGGTATAGAAGTCGTCATTTTCAAACATCGCCCGCAGCTGAAGGTACCGGTCCACAAAGATCACGGTCGCTGGTTCTGGCGCCTGGCCCCGTTTGAGGCAAGCGGCGTTGTACTCAACAAAGCTGTCAGTGGCAGCTGAGGAAAAAAGTTCCGCGCGACGGTTCATTTCTTCCCAGAGCATATTGATAAAGCGCTTGAGTTCAATGAGCTCTTCGTCAAAGACAATATCCCCTACTTGCGGGAAAGCGCTTAAGTTCCCCAGCGTTTGACTGGTAAGGCTGAGAATGTAGATGTTCAGATGGGCCGCATCGTATATGCTGCACAAGGAGTAGACCATGCTTTGCACCAGGGTGGTCTTGCCCGTGCCCGCCAGGCCCACAATCAGCAGATTCCGCATCTGGGTAAGATCCACCGAAAAGGGCAGGTAGCGCTGATGCGCCACATCATCGGCCAAGCCCATGGGAATGACAAGGTTTCCCGGCGGGTTGAGATAGCTTTCCCCGTTCCAGGCGGCCTGCTGGAAGATTTCCATATCCTGCAGGTAGATCCGGCTTGGCATTTCCGGCAACCACATCTGATGGTTTGCCAGCATGCCGTGTTCAGCGGCGACCTGGCAAACGCGCTCCAATACGGCCGTCATCTGGGAAGGATACTTTTCGCCCTCCCGCTTGCGCCGCGCCGGGGCGCGTACCACATGGCCGATTCCGTTGATAAGCTGCGGCATCTCCTCGGCCCGGGGCTCGTTGGGCCGGTAATCACAGCCGGAATAGCTGGTCTGTACCTCTTCAAAGAGCTCGTCGTTGCCTATTTGAATGAAGCAGCGGCCGCTGCCACGAATATAAGCCGCATCCGGCCGTTTCAGCATTTCCATGGAGTCCTGGCGGGTTTGTACCCGCAGGCACAAGTGAAACCGCGAGTTGGCCCAGATCTCATCGCTGACCGAATTGGAGGGCTTTTGCGTTGCAAGAATCAGGTGAATCCCCAGGGAGCGGCCTACCCGAGAGGCGCTGACCAGCTCGCCCATGAACGCTGGCTGCTCGCTTTTCAGCTCTGCAAATTCATCGGCGATAATAATCAGATGCGGCAGTTCCCGTCCCGGAATCTCTCCGTACTCCCGGGCATAGTCATTGATGTTGTTGATTTTTGCTTCCTTAAAGATTTTTTCCCGGCGGTGGATCTCGCCATTGAGGGACGCCAGCGCCCGGTCGATCACCCGCTCCCCCTGCAAATTGTCAATGATGCCGGCCACATGGGGCAGGTTTCGGAAGGAGTCGGCCATGCCGCCGCCCTTGTAGTCGATCAGAATAAACCGAACCTGTTTGGGGCTGTAGTTCAGCGCCAGGGAAAGGATGTATGTTTCCAGCATAACGGACTTGCCCGAGCCCGTCGTGCCCGCAATCAAGCCATGGGGGCCATGGTACTTGTCGGAAATATCCAGCACAAAGGGCCGGGAGCCCGCGCGGTGGCCAATGACGGATTTCAAGCCTTCGTAGGTGTGATTTTCCATCCACATGCGCCATACATCCAGTTCTTCCACGCTGCGCACGTCATAAATATCCAGAAAGGAAACCATCGTGGGAATCGCCGCATTCTGCGTTACGTCATGCACGCGCAGCGGCGCGATCCCCTTGGCGAAGGACTCCACAAGGCTCTGATTGGGATATTCAAACTCCACCTGGCTTGTGTCTCCTCCGCTGGAGTGCATCAGTCCCTTTTCCCCGCGCATGTTCAGCACAATACGGCATTCCTTGGGAAGCTGGGCCATGGATTCGCCCAGCATCACCAGGGTCATGCCCTGCCGGTTGGTAAGCAGCTGGCGCATGATGGGCTGTTCTTCCAGGATACGGTAATTCGTGCAGAAAATAACGTAATGGGGCAGTGGGAATTTCTCCTTGCCGTCTTCCTCCGCGTCCTGCTCGCTTTGTTCCGCCTTGAAGTTTTTTCGCCGGCTAAGCACCTCGTCCAAATGCGCGACCACATCGTGAATATCTTCGGGCTTATAGGCAACCATGCGAAGTTCCCGGTCTTCATTGGAGAACACATGCGGCAACCAGCGGGTCCACGCCCAGAAGGATGCGTTGTCCTCCTCGGTCAATACGGCAATGCGTACATCATGATAGCTGTGAAGCGCGGCGATCTGCATCAGCAATCCCTGCATGAAAAGCATGGCGCGGGTCTTGCCCAGCAGGCCAATGACCGGCTCCCCCTGCAGGGCAATGGTCATGGGCGCTTCACGTATGATCGAATAGGTTTCCTTTATGCGCAACGGTTCGTTGCGCAATTCATCGTCAATCAGGGAGAGCTTTTGTTTGGGAATGCTGATCTCGCAGGGCATGGCAACCTCGCCCCGTCCGATGCGCACATGGAGAAAATCCGGGTGCAGCGGCATACGGTCCCACAGGTTCTGCGCCACTTTCCCCGGCATGGCCGCGCACTGCGCAATATCCGGGAACGTGTCCACCAGCCGCTGCCGTTCCCGGGCATTCATCTCCCGCAGCATGAGTTCCGTTTCCTGAATATATTGGCGGTAAAGCTGCGTGCGCCGCTCCTCGCCTGCCCGCTCCGCCTTTTCCCGATAACGCCGGTTAATCAATCCCCACATCACCGCCAGGGCGGCAGAGGTGGAAATCATTACGATTCCGCTGCTCAGTCCATTTGCCAATCCATTGGCTACCAGCTGCCCCATAAACATGGGCAGCACCATGGTCATGGAAGGACCCAGCTGCAGGAAAACCGGCGGCTGATTCTGTTCCTGCTTCGTCAGCGGCGCTTCGATCTCCGTATTTTCCGCGCTGGATTTTTTCAGCATGCGCGGAGCCCGCTGGAACTCCGTGTACACGCTGGGCATTTCCCGTTCGTCTTCCGCCTTCGCTACCGCGCGGGGGCGCCAGCGTTCCAGCGTAACCCTGCCGCGGCTGGGCGTAACATTGACCGCAATGCAGTCCCCCAGAAAAACCAGCTTCAAGCCCGAAGAGAACGCCAGCACATCGCCCAGGTTTAACCGCACGGATATGCCTACAATCTGCTTTCCGTTGACGTAGGTGCCGTTTTTGGAGTTATCCTGATATTTGAAGTATCCCTCCTGCGTAAGGCCCAGAAAGCCGTGTTCCTGGGAGATGAGCACATTTTTATCGCGTATATCCGCCGTTTCTCCATGGCCGATGATAATACGGCGCCTAGGCACCGTATATTTTTCAAAAACGCTCCATGCATGGTCGCACTTGCGAATCAGAATCTTTATTTTTTCCCTGCTGACGGAGTGCGCCACGGTCAGCAGCATGTTGTCCCTAACCTCGCGTTCCTTGCCGCGTCCGTCGCTCCAAATCAGCGGTTTTTTCGGTGTAATATAAACGCGGCCGTCCAGGCCCCGGGCATCCATGTACACATCCTGGTTCCAGCCCGTTTCCTTTTGTCCCAGCACAATGCCCATATTCCAGTTAGGCAGGTCCGGGAAACTAACGTCCTTGAAAGAATCGCCGAAGGTCATCCACGCAATATACACGGAACTCTCACTCCCGCCGTAAACATCTTAAAAATGCGCGTATTCCACCACGAATTCGCATCCGTCAATCATGATCCGATCGCCTTCCGTGAGCCGGTAGCGTTTTCCCACCGACATACGTTCATTGTTGAGGAATGTTCCGTTCACGGATCCCTGGTCAATCCCGAAGCACTGGTTCTCCAGCGGATCATACTCAATACTCAGGTGGCGGCGCCCAATACGCTTGCTTTCCAGCTTGAAGTCGCTGTATACGCTTCGTCCGATAACATAAGACGGCTTGTTGACCACAATGCGCCGCGCGCCTATATCCTCGTTGCCCGTAAGCACCATATAAACATGCTGCCTTGGCGGCAGCTCCATGGGCGGCAGGGTTTCTTCCTGTTTGGAAGCCGCTTTGTGCAGCTCAAACCATTGAGGTCTTTTGTTCTTTAGGAAAAGCAGAACAGCAAGGACGCCAATCAGGCACAGCAGCATGAGCAGCACATTGACCATCGCCAAAAGAAACAATCCGAACAGCAACGGTATACTGATCAGTATAAAGTAAATCACTTTTTCCTTACTATTTTGCATATGCCCTCGCCATTCCGCGTATTAGAATTCCACCGTAATGCTGTGATCGCCAACGCCAAGCACGTCGCCCGAATGCAGGACGCGCTCGTCGCTATGGCACAGCTCGCCGTTGACCGTCGTGCCATAGCTGGAAAAATCCTTAAGCCGGAGGTCCCCATTGAGGTAATAGATCTCGCAATGCTTACGAGAAATACGCCCGTCCTCCAGGTTCAAAGGAAATTTCCCCGTCTGACGGCCTATACGCACATAATTTTTTATATCGTCATAGTAGACGCACTGTTCGCCGTGATATTCAATGGTAAAGCATATGGTTCCGGGACGAAGCTTTCCATTGGCGCGCTTTCCTGTATTCTGGCCATCCTTGCCGTCATTCTTTTCCTTGCCGCCTCCAGAAAGCAGCTTGATCATAAGCAGTACAATAACGCACAGCAGAACAAAGCCTACCGCCCACAGCGCATAGTTGGGGATTTCCAGCCCAAAGACCATGCTGGACGCGCTCCAGTAGGCCAGCACTTTTTCTGGAAGCGACCGCGTTTCCTCCTCCGGGACGTAGGCCACCGCGTTTTCGCTGAAAAGCAGTTCCTGCATGGCAGCGTTGATTCCGTCATTGGGGTCGTAGGTCAGTTTGTTGCACCGAACAAATTCGTCGATGGTTTTTTGCAAAGCGTCGTCATATATGCCCTGGGCAAACGAATAGCCCGCTTCATCATAGCCCAGCGCGTTAAGCCGGTTTTGAATCTGTTCAATGCGTTCGTGCTCGTCTCCCATGTGAAAATCCATGGAATTCGGCGTGATCAGGGCAGGCTTCACCATACCGTTCCAACGCCAGATCAGCTCCCAGGAAACGCCGTTTTCATAAAATGTCAGTTCCGGGTTGAATTTGCAGACCTGCTGTACCGCCGCCATGGTAAGGTTATCCAGCTCGAAGCTTTGCAGCGCGTCATCGCTGATACCCACCTGGTAAAATCCTTCGTCGCGCAGCCATGCCTTGAAGGAGATAATCTCCACCGAACCTTCTTGACCGCGCACAAAAGCAAGGTCCTTTTCGTCTGCCAAAAGCGCTTGCGCGCCATTCAACGCAAAGAAAAGACTACTTAAAACAAGTAGCGTTACGCACAAACAGCGCAGACCACGCCTTAAAGACATACAAAGTCTCCCCTTTTTTTATTGAATATAAGTGAATATAAATGATTATAAATGAATAAAAAGGAATTCAACTTCTGCGTCTTGAACAAAATGCGTTAGCGGGGCTTTCGATAGGCTCAGTCAATAAGAAAAGAGCAGAAGCGAATCAAAGAAAAAGAAAATAAGTAAACAGCGTATTTATTATACGGTGATTCCTTCAAATTAGCAATACCTAAATTTATGGATCTTCTTTGCATAAATTTGCACCATGAATCCGATATGCATCCTTCCATGGAGATCTTTACCGCCGGACAAGGCTGCGCCCTACGGCTGCCATACGATCTGCCGTTTGTTGGTGGCTCAAGCCCTCAAGCCCGGTCCGTCTTGAACGCTTTCCCAAAAACGCTATCTTTCCCTAAAAGAAAGTCCCTGACCGCATAAACAGCCAGGGGCCCAGCGCATCAAAAAAAAAGTGGCGTCGCCACTTTCCAGTGTGTCGAAAAAGTGGTTTTCACCACTTTTTTGACACGCTGGCCGTGCCGGGAACG
>CALVVZ010000020.1 GCA_944364075.1 uncultured Clostridia bacterium | reverse complement strand
CGCCGGATGCCCAGCCATCAGTCGCGTCCGGCAAACTCCGCCAGAGGAACCGTGCGCCCCGTAAGGCGGGATTCCTCCGCAGCCAGGGCCATCAGGTGACTCTGCACGGAAACCCTGGCGCTGGAAAGGGAAATCGCCTGGCTGTCCCCCCGCAGGGTTTCCACAAACTCCCGCATAATGGCCTCGTCGCTACCGCCGTGGCCGCTGTCGCCGGTGGAAATGTCATAGGGGGTTTCCTTCCCGGAGCGGAAGTCCGTATGCACAATCCTATTCAGCCCCATATCGCCCCACAACTGGCCCTTGGAACCCATGAGCGTAATGGTCCGGGTGCAGCGGGCGGTGAAATCGCACATGGTGAAGGATGCGGTAATTCCGCCGTCAAAGCTCAGGTTGACCACCTGATGGTCCACCACGTCGTTGTCGCAGGCAAAGACACAGCGGCCATAGGGGCCTACCCGCAGCGCCTCCCGCAGCCCTTCCTCGGACAGGTCGGAGGACACCGCGTGGCAGAAGTATTCCGAAAGGCGCTTGTTTTCCAGATAGAAGCGCTGGGCGTTGTAGGGGCAGGCTTCCGCATGGGGGCAGCCGTCGGAGCAGCGGTCCGGCGCGCCCGCGGGCTGATGCGCCCGGTTGAAGTAGTCCAGCGAACCGTAGCTGGAAACGCTCCGGCAATCCTTACCCGCCAACCACAGCAGAATATCCATATCATGGCAGGATTTCTGCAAAATCATGGGGCTGGTTTCCTGGCTGTTGCGCCAGTTGCCCCGCACGAAGCTGTGGGCGGCATGATAGTATCCCACGCCCTCCATAGCCTGGATGCTGACCAGCTGGCCGATGGTTCCCGCATCCAGCAGCTTTTTCAGCTGCCGGAAAAAGGGGCTGTACCGCAGCACATGGCAGATGGACAGAATGCGTCCGGCCTTTTCCGCCGCCTGCCCCATGGCGAGAATTTCGCTTTTATTGGGCGACATGGGCTTTTCGCACAGCACATGGTAGCCCTTTTCCAGGGCCGCCAGCACCGGCTGGTAGTGCATCCGGTCCTGGGTGCAGATCAGCGCGGCGTCCGCCAGCCGGGGCTGGGCCAGCAGGTCCTCCCAGGTGCTGAACACCCGTTCCGGCGGCAGGCGGTGATCCGCGGCAAACTTTTCCCGGCGGGCGGGATTGGGTTCGGCCACGGCGACGATTTCCAGTTCCTCGGGGTGGTCCAGGGCGTACACGGCGTAGGCTTCCATGCCCCGCAGGCCCGCGCCGGCCACAACGGCAGTAACTTTCTTCATTTGCGTTTGTTCTCCTTTCGATTCCAGCGGAGGCGCTCCGCCTGTGCAAGCGCGTTGCGCAGCTTGGCATTGGGATTGACGCATACCGGAAAAGCCGTCAGTGTTAGCATGGGCACGTCGCTGAGGGAATCCCCATAGGCCCGGGACTGTTCCCAGTCCAGCTCCAGATGGTTCGCCGCCAGATACGCAGCAATGCGCAGGGATTTTTCCACGCCTTTGCAGTTCTCCCCCACCAGGCCGGTATAATGTTTCCCGTCCGGCGTCAAGCCGCAGGGGGTAGCCAGCACCGCGTCCACCCCCAGCGCCCGGCCCACAGCCAGCATATACGCTTCCGGGGAGGCGGTAACCAGCAGCACGCGGTATCCTTCCTCCCGGAGGCGGCGCACCTCGGCCAAACCGGCGGGAAAGAGACGCTTTTCCAGGCGCTGATGGAAAAAGTCCAGGGCAAAGGCGTCCATTTCCGCCACGGAGCGTCCCTGCAAAAAGGACAGGGCCTTGTTCTTGGCCCAGGTGTTGGTGTAGCGTTTCGGGCACAAAATAGGCAGGATGCCCGCCCAGCCGGCCGCCGCCAGATGGCGCAGGGACACCAGGCCCCGCCGCCAGGCATACCATAGGTACGGCACGATGGAATCCCCCGGAGCCAGGGTTCCGTCAAAGTCAAATAACGCGAATTTCACACGCTGCACCTGCGGCGTCTCCTTTCGTAATGCGGAGGGGAAAACGGCGCACACCCCTCCGCGGCGGAGCGAACCCGCCAGGGTCACAGAGGGCATGCCCGGTTCAGGTCCCGGTGAGTATAGCGCCGGGTGCCGTCCTTCATTTCCGCCAGGAGCTGCCCGTCGCCCAGGAGCTTGTATTTATAGGTGGTCAGGCCCTCCAGGCCCATGGGGCCCCGGGCATGGATCTTGCCCGTGGCAATGCCCACCTCAGCCCCGAAGCCGTATACAAAGCCGTCGGCAAAGCGGGTGGAAACATTCCGGTACACCCCGGCGCTGTCCACGCGCTGGAGGAATTCCGCGGCTGCCGCGTTGTTCCCGGTGACGATACAGTCCGTATGGTGGGAGCCGTGGCGGTTGATATGGTCGATGGCCGCCGCCAGGGAGTCCACGACCCGGATGGAGAGAATCAGGTCCAGATATTCCGTATCCCAGTCCGCCTCCGTGGCAGGCTCACAGGCAATCAGCGCCTGAGCCGCCCCGTCGCCCAGGAGGCGCACGCCCTTGGCGCGCAACGTCTCCGCCAGGGGCGGCAGGAAAGCCTCCGCCACATCCCGGTGCACCAGCAGGGTTTCCATGGCGTTGCACACGGACACGTTCTGCGTTTTGCTGTCCACGGCCACCCGCTGCGCCATGGTCAGGTCCGCGTCCTTGTCCACGTACACATGGCAGATGCCGTCGGCATGGCCCAGCACGGGAATGCGGCTGTTGTCCATAATCCAGCGCACAAAGGCGTTGCTGCCCCGGGGAATAATCAGGTCAATGAGCGCGTCCTCCTTGAGCATGGCGCCCACGTCTTCCCGGGTTTCCAGCAGCGTCAGGCTGCCCTGGGGCAAGCCCACCCTTTCCAGCGCCCGGCACAGGGACGCATGCAGGGCGCGGTTGGTGCCCAAAGCCTCCCGGCCGCCCTTGAGCAGCGCGGCGTTTCCGCTTTTCAGGCACAGGGACGCGATCTGTATCAGGGCGTCGGGACGGCTCTCAAAAATCACGCCGATGACGCCAATGGGGCAGGTGACGCGGTACAGGTTCAACCCGGGGGTCAATTCCCGGCTCAGCGTGGTCTGCCCAATGGGGTCCGGCAGGGCGCATAAGGCCCGTAGCCCCTCCACCACGGCATTGAGTTTCTCTTCCCCGAAACCCAGGCGCTTCACCAAGGGCGCGGCCAGGCCTTCCTCCCGGGCGCGTTGGAGATCTTCCCGGTTCGCCTGAAAAATATCTTCCCGGTCCTCCAGGAGGGTTTCCGCCATGGCGGTCAGGGCGGCGTTGCGCTTCTCCAGGGAACAGGCGGCCAACTCCCAGGCGGCGGCGCGGGCCTCCCGGGCCAGGGCATGCAAATCCTTCATGGGCATTCCTCCCGTTTTTTGCACTTGTGTTTCGCGCTTTTCATTATACGAAAAAAAACAACCGTTTGCAATGCAAACCAAGATGTGCTATAATCAAAAACCGGCAGAAAACGGCGTGGCAAAGCGAAGGAGGGGTTTCGATGCCACATCAAAAGGGCATCAAGCCCGTTGCGCAGAACCGCAAAGCCTGGCACGACTACTTTGTGGAAGAGAAATACGAGTGCGGCATGGAGCTTTTCGGCACCGAAGTGAAGTCCATGCGCCAGGGACGGATCAACCTCAAGGAAAGCTGGGCGGTGGTCCGTGCCGGAGAAGTTTGGGTGGAGGGGATGCACATCAGCCCCTACGAGCAGGGCAACCAGTTCAACCGCGACCCCCTGCGGCCCAAGCGGCTGCTTTTGCACAAAAGCGAGATCCGCAAACTGGACAGCCTGGTACAGCGCCAGGGATACACGCTGATTCCCCTTTCCGTCTACCTCAAGGAAGGGCGCATGAAGCTGGAGCTGGGCCTGTGCAAGGGCAAGCAGCTCCACGACAAGCGGGACGACATGGCCCGCAAGGATGCTCAGCGGGAGATCCAGCGCGCCTTCCGGGACGCGCAGAAGCGATAAAAGGAGGAAAGTGCCATGCGTGCTCCCTGTTTGCCTCAAGGCGGCGTGATCGGCATCTGTTCCCCCAGCCATGTGGCGGAGCGGGGCAGATATGCGCGCATTGAAGCGGGCATCCGCGCTCTGGGCTTTCAGGTGCGGGAAGCGGACAACCTCTACCGGGATACCTACGGCTATCTGGCTACCCCCGAGGAGCGTGCCGCAGACTTCCACCAGCTGCTGTATGACGATGAAGTGCGGCTAATCTTTTTTGGCGGCGGCGAAGGCGGCAATGAACTGTTGCCTCTGCTGGACTTCGACGCCATCCGCCGGCATCCCAAGCGCATGGCCAGCTTCAGCGACGGCACCACGCTGCTGTGCGCCGTCTGGGCCAAGACAGGGTTGGAAACATATTACGGTCCGGCCCCCGGCTGCTTTGAAGCGCTCACGGACTATGACCGGGCGCAGTTCCTGCATCACCTGGTATTGGACGACGCCGTCTCCCATGTGTCTTCGGGACCCTGGCATATCCTGACGCCCGGCCAGGCGGAGGGCATCCTGGTGGGCGGCTATACGCGGAACTTCGCGCTGCTGCTGGGCAGTCCCTATTTCCCCTGCTCCCTGGAGGAAAAGCACCTACTCTTCCTGGAGGATCATCAGCAGTTTGGCGGCGTGGACTATGTCAGCGCCATGATCTCCCATGTGGAGCAGAGCGGCTTTATGGCATCGGTGACGGGCGTGCTCTTTGGCCACTATGCCCCGACGCCGCCGCCGGAGCTGCTGGCGCGGTTAACGCGTCTGGGCGAAAAATACGGCATTCCTGTGGCTTACTGCGATGACTTCGGCCATGGCGAAAACCATGCGGTGCTGCCCATTGGCCGCGCAGCGCGGCTGGATACGCAGGCGCAAACCCTGCGTTACCTGTAAATAACACTTGCATTCTTTGCCCCAGATGGCATAGAATAGAGAAGGCGAAACATTGTCAGCTGTTCCTGGGGATGATCCGGTTTCGACGGGGGTTGTCGGGGACAGGATAAGCGAGCCGCGGACCCTGTACCGCGTAACAACGGGGAAAAACAAGAACTGACAATAGCGATTTCGCTTTCGCGGCCTAACGCCGCGACGCCAGCCCGGCCTGCCCGCGCGGCCGGTTCCTGACGTCATTTGCGCGGGGAACGAGAACGCCTAAGCTTTGCAGCGTGCTTGTATTCATGAAGCTACTGATGCCTTCAGCCTGTCCGCGGGCGTAAGGCGGAGGGAATGTTAAACCACGGACTGCGCTCGGAGAAAGTCCTGTAAACGAGCCTTCGGACAGGAGTTCGACTCTCCTCATCTCCACGTTGTCTATGCCATGCAGGGCCAGGTCGTAGGAGCCGGCGCTGACATAGACGCCCCGCAAAGCCGCCTGGAGCAAGGGTTTCACCTGCTCGGGCGGCTTTTGTTGTGCGCGTTGAACCCCGAGTAGACGTGTCTGCGCAGAGCGTCCGGCGCCAAGCGAAGCTGCCGTTTCCGGTTACCCGAAAACTGCAACGATGAGTAGAACAGCCAGCGCCATCATACCAAGAACGGAAAGAAGGCATCCGCCGCCGGTAAGCATCCGGCCTATTTTCTGTTGGCGGCCTGCCTTGGTCGTGGGGATGCCGGTGGCACGGGCGATTTTTTGCTTGGCGGCTGTAATCCCCAGGGCCCGCTTCCAGGAGAACGAAAGCCCGGGAATTCCTCTGCGTCTTTTTGCCATAACATTTTCTCCTTTCTGTTCCGAAGCCAGATTCTTTGGCCAGGTTCACAACGTCGCTATGTTCCGGTGGGGAGAATTTTCCCCATTCCAAGGCGCCCTATTGCGCAAAGCCCTTCGGCAGGCGCATTCATAGCGTCTGGGACCGAAGGCTTCCACAGGAAAGGCGGACATAACCGCCAGTGGCGGTTGAGCATGCCTGCCTCGCTCAGCCGAAGCCACCGGCAGAATGCCGCGACGATTCAGGTTGCAGGACGGCCGGAAAGCCCCTTTGGTCGCGCCAAGGCTTTCGCGGACAGGTCAACCTTGCAGACGCGAAGCTTCTTGCATCTGCAAGCATTCATACAAAACTCGCAAAAATGACGAGGCAAATACTTTGTCAGCAGTCTGAATAGTGAAAACCGCTTTCCTTCCGCGGCTTTTTCATTTTCCTTTCGCTTCGCCCTGGAGCGGCCCGGCCATGCATCTGCGGAAGGTACGGGGCGTCATGCCCGTATGCCTGCGGAACACTGCGGTAAAGTGCTTCAGGTCCGTATATCCCACCGCCTGCGCAATGGCAGAGACGCTTTCCCGGGTACTCAAAAGCAGCTGGCAGCTGGCTTCCACCCGCAGGCGTTGCAGATACGCGCTCAGGCTCAGTCCCATCTCCTGATGGAACAGCCGGCTCAGATATTGCGGCGTATAGCCCAACTGTTTGCTCAGGCGGGCCAGAGAGAAGGGCTGGGCATAGGTCCCCCGCAGCGCGTCCACCACGGCGGCAACGGCAGGATGCCGCCGGGCGGCGTCGCTCCCCGCCGCCGTGGAACGGATGGTACACACCAGAATTTCAATCAGGTGGCAACGAATCATCTCCAGGTATCCCGCGTCCCGCCGGACATACTCCTGCTCCATGGCCTCCATCAGCGCCAGGATATGCCCATCCTCATCATGAAAAACGCGATCCGCCGGGCTGACCGCCGGCGCGCCAAACTGACGCATGCCCGTGGACAGCAGCGTGGACAGAGAAGGACAATGCACCAGCGCCCGATCCACATAGTCCGGCGCAAACAGGCAGTTGATCACTTCCAGTCCCTGACCGCCATGATAGCTGTGCAGGCTGCCCAAGTCCACCAGAAAGTAATCCCCCGCATGCAGCTCCATCACCGCCGCCCCAAGCTGATGCTCAGCGCTTCCCTGGGCCACATAGGTCAATTCCAGGAATTCATGCTCATGCAGCCCTGTTTCCTGGCTGTCCGCCCGCATGAGACAAACCCTGCTTTCATCCAGATACGCCGCTTCCTGCAGCTTTTTCGGCTGCTGTATCGTCATGCGAAAATACCCCCTGAAAAGTTCACGATCCGGCAAATATCGGGTGTATATTTATCATAAATGCGGTGCTATGATGATGTCAAGTCCCAATCCGTGAAAGGAGACCATTCCTATGCTGTACCCGGAAAATGAAACTCCCGCCCTTTCCGACGAGCTGTTCCGCCATCCTGGCAGCGCGTACCGCGCCGCGCCCTTCTGGGCATGGAACTGTAAGCTGCAGCGTCAGGAACTGCTGCGCCAGCTGGAGGTGCTCAAAGCCATGGGGATGGGCGGCGCGCATATGCACGTGCGCACGGGCATGGCGACCCCCTACCTCAGCGACGAATTTATGGAGCTTGTCAAGACCTGCGTGGAAAAATGCCGCAAGGAAGGCATGCTGGCATGGCTCTACGACGAGGATCGCTGGCCTTCCGGCGCGGCAGGCGGCCTGGTGACTCGGGAGGAACGTTACCGCGCCCGGCATCTGCTCTTTACCGCCACCCCCTACGGCGCCAGGCAGACGCGTGAAGCCAGCCTGGAAATGTCGGGAAATCCCTCCCGTTCCGAGGGCGGACGCCTGCTTGCCTGCTACGACGTTTCGCTGGATGCGGACGGCTGTCTGGCCCGCGCCACGCGCATTGCGCCGGAGGAAGCGGCGCAGGGACGCAAGTGGTACGCCTATGTGGAAACCGATCTGCCCAACCCCTGGTACAACAACCAGACCTACGTCAATACCCTGGACCCTGCGGCCATCCGCCGCTTCCTGGAGGTCACCCATGAACGCTACCAGGAAGCCGTGGGCAAGGATTTTGGCGGCATCATCCCCGCCATTTTTACCGATGAGCCGCAGTTTTCCCGCAAAGGCTGCCTGGGCTTTGCCGCAGAAGCCGGGGACGTGATCCTGCCCTGGTCGGACGATGTGCCGGAAACCTTCCGCCAGGCCTACGGGGAGGATCTACTGGCGCATCTGCCTGAACTGATCTGGGAGTTGCCTGACGGTCAGGCATCCCTGATACGCTACCACTACCACGACCACATTGCCGAGCGTTTCGCCTCCGCCTTTGCCGACCAGTGCGGGGACTGGTGCGCCCGGCACAGGTTGATGCTCACCGGCCACATGATGGAGGAACCCACGCTGCTCAGCCAGACCGCGGCCCTTGGGGAGGCCATGCGCTCCTACCGCAGCTTCCAGCTGCCGGGGATCGACATGCTCTGCGGCTGGTGGGAATTCACCACCGCCAAGCAGGCGCAGTCCGCGGTACACCAGTACGGGCGGCCCGGCATGCTCAGCGAGCTGTACGGCGTTACCGGCTGGACCTTTGATTTCCGCGGGCACAAGCTCCACGGGGACTGGCAGGCCGCCCTGGGCGTTACGGTGCGGGTGCCGCATCTTTCCTGGGTCTCCATGAAGGGCGAGGCCAAGCGGGACTACCCTGCTTCCATCAGCTATCAATCCCCCTGGTGGTCCTCCTACGCCCTGGTAGAGGATCACTTCGCCCGGGTGAACGCCGCCATGACCCGGGGCAAGTCTTTGGTGCGGGTAGGCGTGATTCATCCGGTGGAGAGCTACTGGCTCCATTGGGGACCGGAGGAACAGACCCATGGCATCCGCCAGCAGTTGGAGGAGCAGTTCCAAAGCATCACCCGCTGGCTGCTGCTAGGGGGCATCGACTTCGACTTCATCAGCGAGTCCCTGTTGCCCAGCCAGTGCGCCCGGGGCGGCGCGCCTTTGCAGGTGGGTGAAATGGCCTATGACGCCATTCTGGTGCCCGGCTGTGAAACCCTGCGCGGCTCCACCCTGGAACGCCTGGAAGCCTTCCGTGCGGCGGGCGGACAGCTGATTTTCCTGGGGAACGCCCCGCGCCTGGAGGATGCGCGGCCCAGCCGGCGCGGCGAGGCGCTGTATCAGGCGTCCGCGCGCGTACCCTTTGCCCAGGAAGCGGTGCTGGAAGCCCTGCGCCCCGTGCGTATGGTGGAGCTGCGCAACCAGAACGGCACCCGTACCGGCAACCTGCTGCACCAGCTTCGCCGGGACGGGGACGGCCTGTGGCTCTTTATTGCCCATAGCCAGCTCCCTTACAATCCCGATGTGGCCACCCGTCAGGAAATCACCATCACCGTGCCGGGATGCTACGCCGTCCGCGTGTATGATACGCAAACCGGTGATATTCTGCCCGCCTCCTTCCGTCAGGAATGCGGGCAAACGGTCATCAGCGCTGCGCTTTACGATTACGACAGCCTGCTGCTTCGCCTGGACCACTCCCCGGTGCTTCCGGCGGCGCAAGCAGCCTCCGGTGTTCTCTGGCAGCCTCTGCCGGTTCCCGAGCTGGTACCCTATTCCCTCAGCGAGCCCAACGCGCTGCTCCTGGACGTGGCGGAATTCGCCCTGGATCACGAACCCTACCGCCCGGCGCAGGAGCTGCTGCGAGCAGACAACGCGCTGCGGCAGGCCTTGGGCTGGCCCAGCCGCCAGGGCGCGGTAGCCCAGCCCTGGAGCGTCCCCGAGGAAAGCATCTCCCATACGGCGCGCCTGCGCTTTACCATTCATGCAGCATGCCCGGTGCAGGGCGCGCGCCTGGCCCTGGAGGATGCCGCTGCCGCGGCTGTGCGCCTGAACGGCCAGGAGGTTACCGCCCCAGTGGATGGCTGGTTCGTGGACAAATGCATCGGTACGCTGCCGCTGCCCCAGCTGCACGCAGGCGCGAACCTGCTGGAAATTACCCTTCCCTTCGGGCGGCGGGACGGTCTGGAATGGTGCTATCTGCTGGGAGACTTTGGCGTAACGCTGCAAGGGTCCCGCCGCTGCCTGACGCCTCCCGCGGAAACCCTGGGCTTCGGCGATGTGACTCGGCAGGGCCTGCCGCACTATTCGGGCAACATCACCTGGCGCATTCCTGTGGAAAGCTCCGGCGGCAGGCTGCGGATTACGGCGCCGCACTATACGGGCGCAGCCATTCGCGTGGCACTGGACGGGCAGGACGCGGGGTACATCATATACCCGCCCTATACATTGGCCCTCAACGCCACGCCCGGCAAGCATGAGGTGGCCCTCACCGTGCTGGGCCACCGGGAAAACGCCTTCGGCCCCCTGCACAAGGCGGACGATGCGGACGTGTGGATTGGTCCCGACGCCTGGCGCACCACCGGCGACCGCTGGACGGACAATTACCGCCTGGCGCCCCTTGGCCTTCGCTCCACCCCCACGATTGCGCAGGAACTTCCGTAAGCCTGCCGGCATACCGAAAGCGGCTGGCCGGGTCATGGGATTCTGGCCGGCCGTTCGTCTTTTTCCTGCCCCTTGTTTTCTCACGGTTCCGTTAAGATCTGCTTGCAAGGAGGCCTCCCCCATGGAATTTACCCATCTGCTCTGCAACGGCATGGACCGCCCCCTGGGCTATGATTTTCAAAAGCCCTGCCTGACCTGGATCGTCGCCTCGCCCCACCGGGAGGACGGACAGCTGGGCTACCGGCTGGAGGCCGCCCTGGACCCGGACTTTACCGCGCCGGTATACGACAGCGGCTATACGCCCTCGGCCCAGACCGCCCAGGTTCCCCTGGACCTGGAGCTGCTTCCCTGTACCCGCTATTTCTGGCGCGTAACGGTCTGGAGCCGTGGGGAGAAAGCGCCCGCCACCAGCCCCGTGACCTGGTTTGAAACCGCCCGCTACGCCCTGCCCTGGAGGGGCCGGTTTATCGGCAGCCGCTTTGATCTGCCGCAGCTTCGCCGCCGCTTCGAGCTTCTCGCGCCCGTGCGCCGCGCCCGGTTGTACGCCTGTGGCGTGGGCCTGTACAAGCTGTTCCTCAACGGCGCGCCCGTGGGAGAGGAAGAGCTTGCGCCCGGCTTCTGCGCCTATGACGGCTGGTTGCCCTATCAGACCTATGATGTAACGGAACAGCTGCGCCAGGGTAGCAATATCCTGGGGGCCTGGCTGGGCAACGGTTACTATAAGGGCCGTGTCAATTGGCCCGGCGTGAAGGAGCGCCGCTGCATTTACGGTAAGGAGAATGCCCTGATCGCCGAACTGTCCGTGGAACTGGAAAACGGCGAAACCCTGCTGCTCGCCACCGATGAAAGCTGGGAAGCCTCCGCCAGCCCCTTCCTGCGGGCGGAAATCTATGACGGCGAGATCTTTGACAGCCGTTTGTGGGACCGGCGCTGGACGGACGAGGCTGGCGCGCTGCCCTGGGAACCCGTGCATGCGGTTGAACTGGACACGGCCCTGCTGCAGGCACGAAAAAATCTGCCCGTTCAGGTCATGGAAACCCTGCGGCCCACCCTGCTGCATACCCCCAACGGGGACTGGCTGCTGGACTTCGGGCAGAACGCCGCCGGCCGCGTGCGCATCCGGGGGCAATGGCCCGCAGGCACGGAGCTGCGGTTGCAAACAGGGGAAGTGCTGGACAAGGAAGGCAACCTGTACCGGGAAAACCTGCGTACCGCCCTTTCCGAGCAGGTGTATATCTCCGACGGGCAGCCCTGCGACTACGCGCCCACCTTCACCTTTTTCGGTTTCCGTTACGCCCGGGTGCAGGGACTGGCGCAGGTAGACCCCGCCTGCTTCACCATGGAGGTGCTCTATTCCCGGATGGAGCAGACCGGAACGTTTACCTGCTCTGACCCGCTGGTAAACCGCCTCTTCCTTAACGCGCTGTGGGGACAAAAGTCCAATTTCGTGGATAATCCCACGGACTGTCCCCAACGGGACGAGCGCATGGGCTGGACGGGGGACGCCCAGGTCTTTGCGCCCACGGCCTGCATGAACATGAACGCCCAGCAGTTTTTCCACAAATACCTCTTTGACCTGGCCTACGAACAAAAAAAGACCGGTTTCGTTCCGGTAACGGTACCCAATATACTTTTTGGCACCGGCATGTGGGGCATACCCACCACCGGCTGGAGCGACGCCGCCGTGCTGATTCCCTGGACGCTGTATCTGCACTATGGCGACCTGGACATTCTGGCCCGGCAGTATGAAAGCATGACCGCCTGGGTGGATTATATCACCGTCCAGGACAAGGATGGCGCCCATCTGTATGGCGGCTTCCATCTGGGCGATTGGCTGGCGCAGGATACCAAAGATCCCAACAATCTTTTCGGGCTAACGCCCCCGGACCTCATCGCTACCGCCTTCTACGCCTACTCCGCTTCGCTGACCGGCCGCGCCGCCCGCCTCCTGGGCAAGGAGGAGGACGCCCGGCGCTATGAGCGCCTGGCCGAACAGGTGCGGGAGGCTTTCCAGCGGGAATATGTATCCCCCAGCGGCCGAGTCATCGCCGAAACGCAAACGGCCTATGTCATTGCGCTGATGATGGACATGCTTACCCCCGCCCAGCGGGAAACGGCCGTCCGCCATCTGGCCGAACGCCTGCGCATCGATCACGTAACGCTGACCACGGGTTTCTTGGGCACGCCCTACATCTGCCCGGTGCTCTCCGCCTGCGGGCTGAATGAATACGCCTATACCCTGCTTTTGCGCAAGGATTGCCCCAGCTGGTTGTTTGAGGTCGCCATGGGCGCCACCACCGTATGGGAACGCTGGAACTCCATGCGCGCCGACCGCAGCTTCGGCCCGGTATCCATGAATTCCTTCAACCACTATGCCTTTGGCTCCGTGGCGCAGTGGCTCTACCAGTATGTAGCGGGCATCCGCCCGCTGGAGACGGGTGCAGGGTTCCGCCGCTTCCGCCTGGAACCCATGCCCAACAGCATGCTGACCCACGCGGAAGCTTCCCTGCGTTCCCCCCAGGGGCGCATTGTCAGCCGTTGGGCGCTGTCGGAGGAGCGGCTGGAGCTTGCCTTTGAAATACCCTTTGGCGCCAGCGCGGAAATCGTGCTCCCGGACGCCCAGGGTGCGGAAGTGCTGGAAAACGGCGCGCCGCTGACCCAGACGGATGCTCCCCTGGTACGCGGCAGCGGCCGGTGGACATACAGCTATATCCCCAGCGGAGAGACCATCCATCGCCGTGTTCCCGCAGAGCAGCAGCCGCCCTATTGAGTCCTTGACGCCTCCTTCGGGATGCGGTACACTGAAATACAAACGCTGCGTCTGATTCCTCATGCGCAGGGCGGCAGCGTCCCGGAAAGGAGCGTATCATGCGTCAGGATGATTTGCGCCTGGTTCAGCTTACCCCCAGCCCCCGCCAGCTGCGGCAGCAGCAGATGGAGCAATACGCCTTCGTACACTTTACCGTCAATACCTTTACCGGCCGCGAATGGGGGGACGGCACGGAACCGGAGGCCTGCTTCAATCCCACGGCCCTGGATGCGGACCAGTGGGTATCCGCCCTGCGGGCCGCACATATGCGCGGGCTGATTCTCACCTGCAAGCATCACGACGGCTTCTGCCTGTGGCCCAGCCGGCATACGGATCATACCGTAGCCCGCAGCCCCTTTCGCGGCGGCAAGGGGGATGTGGTGCGGGAAGTTTCGGACGCCTGCCGCCGCGGCGGATTGCGATTCGGGATATATCTTTCCCCCTGGGACCGGCACAGCCCCTTGTACGGCCAGGGCAAGGCCTATGACGATTACTTCGTCGCGCAGCTCACGGAGCTGTTGACCCAATACGGGGATATTTTCTGCGTATGGTTTGACGGCGCCTGCGGCGAAGGACCCAACGGCAAGCGGCAGCGTTACGACTGGCCCAGGTACTACGAAACCATCCGCCGCCTGCAGCCGGAGGCCTGCATCTCCGTATGCGGGCCGGACATCCGCTGGTGCGGCAACGAAGCCGGCGATACCCGGGAAGCCGAATGGAGCGTCGTGCCCCGGCGCACCATGGATACGGAAAAAATCGCGCAGGACAGCCATCAACAGGACAGCGACGCCTTCCGCCAGCGCGTTATCCGCGCCCAGGATCAGGATCTGGGCAGCCGTGAACGGCTTAAGGATGAACCGGACTTGATCTGGTATCCTGCGGAAGTGAATACCTCCATCCGTCCGGGCTGGTTCTATCACCCGGAGGAGGACGCACTGGTGCGTCCCCTGGAAACGCTCATTCATATCTACGAGCGCTCCGTGGGCGGCAACGCCATGCTGCTGTTGAATATTCCGCCGGACCGGCGCGGTCTTTTCCATGAAGCGGACGTAGCGCGGCTGAAAGCCTTCGGCGCATACCTGGAAAAGGCCTATGGTGACAACCTGCTGGAGCGGGCCGACGAGATTTCCTGCGCCCAGGCGGCGGCGGGCCATCCCATTCAGGCGGCGCTCCAGGTGGGCGACGATGCATATTTCCGCACCCCGGACAGCATCACCCAGGCGGAAATTATCCTCCGCTGGCAGGAAGCGCAATCCATTCGCCGGGTGGTGCTCCAGGAAAATCTCCGGGAAAGCCAGCGCATTGAACAATATGCGCTGGATATGGAAACCCCCGTCGGCTGGCAGGAGATCGCCCGGGGGCGCGTGGTGGGCAACAAGCGCATCATCACGCTGCCCGAAATACGGACTGCCGCCCTGCGCCTGCGCATCCTGGACGCACGGGTAGCCATTACCTTGAGCTTCATGGGCGTTTACGCATAATACAAATTCCCCTGGCGGCATACCTGCCGCCAGGGGATTCCGCGCTTTACAGCACAATGTCTCCGGGACGATAGCCGCGGGGCAGCGCTTCCTCCTCCAGGAAGCGGAAACCATCGTCCTCCAGCACAGGCAAAAACGCCGCGAAAGGAATACGGTCAAACTCGCAACCGTAGCTGCTCTGTCCGAACCAGCCGCCTTCCTTGGCCCGCAGATTCATATCACGGGCAAATTTGGTGTCATTGGAGCAGTCGTGAACGGTGATGGGCCACGCCTCTTCCGCCGCCTGGCACATGAGCGTCAAGGTCAGCTCCCGGCTCCAGATGGGGGATACATAGCCCAGGCGGGCCATATACAGGTTTTCCCCCGCGTAATTGTCGATGTTGTTGGCGTTGAGATGCAGTTCGGCACAGTTCATGAAATCAATTCCCGTAGCCAGAATCGCGTCCTTCTTGCGCAGGAAGGCTTCATAAAGCTCCGGCGTCATGGGCGTCTCGATGCCTACCTGTGGAATGTATTTCTTTGCCAGGGCCATATTCCCGATTACCTGGTCGGAGCAACCGGTCGCGCCCAGGTTGAAGCGCAGCTCGTTCAGCCCGGCTTCCCCCAGCGCACGAAGATTCTCCTCCGTAGCCAGGATGCCATTGGTGTACATGTGCTGATAAATGCCCGCCTGATGGAAAGCGCGGATCACGCCGTAATACTTTTCGATCTCCATGAACGGTTCCAGGTAGACATAGGAAATGCCCGAGGGCTTTTTCTGTATGGAAAACAGCAAAGGCAGGTCCCGCTCGTAGTACTTGGTCCCGCCGATCTCCCACAGCCCTTCCCCAATGGGTTCAATGGCGTCCAGCTGGCCGTAATCGTAGCAGAATTTGCAGCGGGCGTTGCAGCGGTTGGTTTTGCGTATGGCGCTCAGGCCCGTGCCCATCAGGCAGGAGAGGCATCCCTTGGGAAAGTTGGTTTCCTTGCCCACATACAGGGTGCGGCCGTGCAGGTCCTTTAGGCCGGGAATCTTTGCTTTTAATTCCGCCCGCCGCTGTTCCACCGCGGTCTCGATTTGCGCCATGACCGCGTAGGCGATTTCCTGCTGCCGCACCAGCAGCGGTTCATCCTCGGGAAGCTGGGCAAAGAAGCTGAACCAGAGCAGGGCGTCCTTCTTGGAAATTTTCATAGGTACTCCTTTCCGCATGAAAAAAGCGCGGCGCAGGGCCGCCTGTGGGCTTTCCCTTGCCGTGTCAGAATTGTTTGCGGCTGTCCAGCAGCAGCGTTACCGGGCCGTCGTTGACCAGCGATACCTCCATGTGCGCCCGAAAACGCCCCGTCTCCACATGAACGCCCTGGGCGCGCCAGCAGGCTACCAGGCGCTCGTACAGGGCGTTGGCCTCCTCGGGACGGGCAGCCTCGATAAAGCTTGGCCGCCGCCCTCCCCGGGCGTCCCCGTAGAGGGTAAACTGGCTCACCGCCAAAATCTCCCCGCCGGTATCCAGGACGCTGCGGTTCATCTTCCCTGCCTCGTCCTCAAAGATGCGCAAGTGCGGAGCTTTTTCCGCCATGTAGCGCAAATCCTTATCCGTGTCGTCCTCCCTTACGCCAATGAGAATCATCAGCCCGGGCCCGATCTTTCCCGTAACTTCCCCCGCCACCGTGACGGAGGCTTCCTTCACCCGCTGTACCACGCAACGCATGCCGCTTACCCCGCTGATCTGTATACTTCAATAATATCCTGACGCTTCTGCAGCTGCCGGATCACCCGGTCCACCTGCTCCCGGCTGGAGACGGAAAGCGTCATGCCGATGACCGAAATGCCTTTCTTGTCATCCACCTTGGCGCTCACGGCGCGAATGGGCACATTCAGCTCGCCGATATACATGGCCAGCTCGCCCAGCAGGCTTACGTGATCGTAGGCGATCACCTGGATGGAGGCTTCGAACTGACCGCTGCTCTCCTCCGCCCAGGATACATGCACCCGGCGTTCCGCCTCGCCGTTCTGGGCGTTGACGCAGTCCGCCTTGTGAATGGTCACGCCGCGCCCGCGGGTGATATACCCCACAATGTCGTCCCCGGGCACGGGATTGCAGCAGTGGCCGAAGCGCACCTGGATGCCCTCCAGTCCTTCCATGATGATGCCCTGGGTAGCCTTGGGATGCTGCTGTTGGTGCTGCTCCTGGGTGGGCAGTTCCTCCAGCGCCTGCTTGGGCGTGGGCGCTTCATGCAGGCGCTGCTCCTCCAGCAGGCGGGTAACCACGTAGATGGACGCCAGCCCGCCGTACCCCACGGCGGCGTACAGGTCGTTGAGCTCCTGGAACCCATACTTGCGCAGCATGCCCTCGTAGTATTCCGGCTTGGATAGGTTGGAAAGCTGCGCTCCCCGGCGCTTGCACTCCTTTTCCACCATGTCCTTGCCGCGCTCGATGTTCTCGTCCCGGCGCTCATTTTTGAAAAATTGCCGGATCTTGGCCTTGGCCTGCGGCGTTTTGCAGATCTTCAGCCAGTCCATGCTCGGGCCCTTGGAGGTGGAGGAAGTGATGATCTCCACCCGGTCGCCCGTCTCCAGCACCGTATCAATGGGCACGATTTTGCCGTTGATCTTCGCTCCCACGCAGGAGTTTCCCACGGCGCTGTGAATCTGATAGGCGAAATCCAGCGGCGTGGCGCCCTTGGTCATGGATACCACGTCGCCCTTGGGTGTAAAGAGAAATACTTCCTCGGCGAACAGGTCGGTTTTCAGCGTGTCCAGGAACTCCTTGCCGTCCCGGGTGTCGCTTTGCCAGTCCAGGATCTGCCGCAGCCAGTACAGCTTGTTATCCAGATCATTCCCCTTCTGGTCGCCTTCCTTGTAGCGCCAATGGGCCGCAATACCGTATTCCGCGACCCGGTGCATTTCCCAGGTACGTATCTGCACCTCGAAGGGGAAGGGCATCTTGCGCCCGCCCACCACCGTGGTATGCAGGCTCTGGTACATGTTGGCCTTGGGCACGGAGATGTAATCCTTGAACCTTCCGGGAATCTGGTTCCAAAGGGTATGGACGATACCCAGCACCGCGTAGCAGTCCGGCACCGTATCCACCAGCACCCGGATGGCAATCAGATCATAGATCTGATCAAAGGGCTTGTTCTGCAGCACCATCTTGCGGTAAATGGAGTAAAAATGCTTGGGCCGTCCGTCAATATCGTAGCGGATGTGCTGTTCGTCCAGCTTGGCGGAAAGCTCCTCAATCACCATGCGGATATTTTCCTGCCGCTCCGCACGCTTGAGGCCCACCTTCTGCACCAGGTTCTGGTAGCCCACGGGATCAATGTACCGGAGGGACAGATCCTCCAGCTCCTGCTTGATGGCGTACACGCCCAACCGGTGGGCCAGCGGAGCATAAATATCCAGGGTTTCCCGGGCGATGGCTACCTGCCGGGCTTCCTTCTGGTATTTCAGGGTGCGCATATTGTGCAACCGGTCCGCCAGCTTGATGAGCACCACGCGAATATCCTTGCTCATGGCCAGGATCATCTTGCGCAGGCTTTCGGCCTGGGCTTCCTCCCGGTCGGCAAAGTCCAGCTTGTTCAGCTTGGTCACACCGTCCACCAGGCGGGCCACTTCCGGGCCGAATTCCTGCTGGATGGTATCCAGGGTAATGTTGTCGCAATCCTCCACCGTATCGTGCAGCAGTCCCGCCGCGATGGTGGGCGCGTCGATCATCAGTTCCGTCAGGATGCTGGCCACAAAGCAGGGATGCGTAAAATACGGCTCGCCGCTCTTGCGCTTTTGACCTGCGTGCGCCTGCTCCGCAAAGCGGTAGGCCTTTTCCACCAGCTTATAGCTGTCGCCGGGATGATATTTCTGCACTCGTGCCAGCATCTGATCCAGCGGCATGGCTTCATAGGTCGTGTAGCTCATCAGCATCCTCCTTTCCCAAATAGGCTCCGGTACGCAGGTAGCGGATCAGCGCGCTGTCCGCCATGGCGCATTTCACCGGCGGAAGCAGCCGCAGGGTCAAGGGCGACAGTTGAAACTCCGCCAGGCGTACCTGGGCAAAAGCGGTCAACCCCACCAGGGTCTGCGGCAGGGTCAGCCCGCTGAGACGCGCCAATTCCCGGGGAGCGTTTCCTCCGCCGCGGCGCAATGCCCGATACAATTCCCGCAACGGTTCGTCCTCCAGGGCCAGGGATGCCATCAGCGCCTTCATGGCTGCCGGAGCGCGCAGGGTGTGCAGCTCCGCGCGAGGGCACTGCGCCCTGAGCATTTCCCATTCTCCGGGCACCGTATCGCCGTCCAGCAGCACCAGATGCCCCCACCGGTCTTGCAGCTCCCGGAGCTGCGGCGCACACAGCAGCGCGTTGAAAGGCCGCGGGTCCTCTACGCGCCCGGTCCACACGTCCGTCTCCCCGGGATACTCCACCAGAAAGGCTTGGGCGGTCTGCGGCAGATGCGCCAGGCAGAGCACCCCCTGCCCCTCCCGGAGCAGGCGTTTCACCGTTGCCTGGGTCTGCGGCCGGGGGCGTTCTGATAATCTTGTTACATTCTCCGCCAAATAGGTCATTTCCTGCAAAAGCGCCTCGAAAAACCGTTCCTCGGGGGGAAGCGGGGAAGCCCCCGCGGCCGGAATCAGCGCTTTCACCTGCAATTGCGCAGAGGTACGGTCCCGCCAGGTATTTTTTTCCGGCGTAAAGAGCACGTCTACCCGGGTCAGTCCCCGGTCCGCCTCCTCGCCCATGGAAAAGGCGATGCCGTCCCGCAGGGCCGAGCCCTCCGCCAGGCTCAATTTCAAGTGCTGCCCCTGATTGCCCACCTTCCGCGCCTGCTGCACGGAGGCGTCCCGCGCCAGAAATACCGGGGCAGGGTTGCCATAGCCCGTGGGCTGCAACAGCTCCAGCCGGTCGATCAGCTCCAGGTCCACCTGCTCCAGGGACAGGGGCAGATCATAATCCTTTTCCGGGATAAAGCAATGGGGATCGCAGTGTTCCCCAATGGCCAGGGAAAGCCGGCGGCGCAGCTCTGGTACCAGCGCCGCGTCCATGGTCAGCCCTGCCGCCTGCTCATGCCCGCCAAAGCGCTGGAACAGATCCTTGCACAGGCTGAGCATGGCATGGATGTTCACCCCGGGAATGGACCGGCAGGAGCCTACCGCCGTGTCGCCGCTGCGGCTGAGCACCACCGTGGGCCAGTGATACCTTTCGCAGATGCGCCCCGCCGCCAAACCGATGACGCCGCTGTTCCAGCCCTCTCCCATGACCACAATCACCCGGTCCCTGGCAAAGTCCACCTCCCGCGCAATGGCTTCCAGGGCCTGCCCGGTGATCTCCTGCTCCAGGGCCTGCCGGGTACGGTTGTTTTCCTCCAGGTGCGCGGCGATTCGCTCCGCCTCCTGGGCGTCCGTAGCGGTCAGCAGGCGCACGCCTTGGGCCGCATCCTCCAGTCTGCCGCCGGCATTCAGCCTGGGCGCCAGGCGAAAACCCACGTGTCCTGTATTCACCGGCGGCGTCACGCCGCTGACCAGCAGCAGCGCCCGCATTCCGGGCCGCTCCGTGGCGGCCATGGCCTCCAGCCCCAGCTTGACGATCACCCGGTTTTCATCCACCAGGGGCACGATGTCCGCCACCGTGGCCAAAGCAGCCAGTTCCAGGCGTTTTTGTACGCCTTCCATGCCCTGAAGCGCCTGACAGATTTTCAGCGCAACCCCAGCGCCGCACAGCCGACGGAACGGATACGCTCCCAGCAAGGGATTCAGTACGGCGTCCGCAGGCGAAGGCGTATCCGCCGGCTGATGATGGTCGCTGACGATCACCGTCATCCCCAGCATCTGGGCCAGGCGCACCTCCTGGTGATTGGTAATGCCGCAGTCCACGGTAATCAGCAACCGGTGCTCCTTGGCGATCTCCCGAACCGCGTCGCAGTTAAGGCCATAGCCTTCCCCGTGGCGGTTGGGAATATACGTGTCCACCAGCGCCCCTTCCTCCTGCAGGGTTTCCAGCAGGATGGAGGTAGCGCACACGCCGTCCACATCATAGTCGCCGTAGATCATCACGGGCTGCCTTTCCGCCACGGCCCGGCGAATCAGCGTTATCGCCCGGTCCATGTCCTGCATCATCAGCGGGGGATGCAGCTGTTCCAGCGCCGGATGCAAAAAGCGTTCCGCCTTTTCGGGGGTATCCATGCCCCGGGCGCGCAGCAGCGCGGAAAGCCAGGGCGGATAATCCCCCACCGGCCGGCTGTCCTCAGTTCCCCGCCGCACAAAACGCAGCATGCCTCCGCCTCCCTTTTCCTACGGTAATGCCTGGAGTATAGCACGTTTCGCCGGCAAATGACAAGCCGTCTTGCGGCCCATGCACCCCTGTGCTATGATAAAAATACCATCAAAAGAAGGGGGCGCGTTCCATGAGACGGTTGGCTGTATTTTCCTTGCTCCTTTGCCTGCTGTTTTCCTCCGCCCTGGGGGAGGAAGCGACGGAGGTACTCTCCTATCAGAGCGATACCCTGCGTTTCACCGTGGAAAGCCTATGCTATGAGGGCGCGGCATGCTACCTGACCCAGGTATGGATGGCCGATCCCGGCCGGCAGATCCGCAAAGCCACCGCTACCTGGGAGCAGGACCTGCGCTATCCTTCGGAGATGGCCGGGGATATTCCCGGCGCGGCTCTGTGCATCAACGGCAGCGGCTATGTCAGCCCCGTGTTTCCCGGCATCCCCGAGGAGTATCCCGGCGACAGCCCCGACTACTATTACACGCCCCTGGGTTCCCTGACCATCACCGACGGAACGCTCTTGCGCAACCTGGAAGGCGTGCCCTATTATGGCCTGACCCTGGAAAGCGACGGCCTGCACCTGTACAACGGGGAGGAAAACAGCCGGGTGCTGGCCGCCTCCCCCACCCAGACCTGGTCCTTCTATCCCCGCTGTCCCCTGGTGATGGATCACCGGAGCGTTCTGGATACCCAGTGGGGCTTCGCCAATGCCCGCGCCATGCGTACCGTGATTGCCCGGGAGGATAGCGGGGAGTACCTTATTCTCACCGTAACCAACCATTCCGGCAGGGGGCTGACCCTACTCCAGGTCGTGGAATTCCTGCAAACACGCTATGATCCGCTCTGGGTATACAACCTGGACGGCGGCCCTTCCGCGGCGCTGCTTGCTCGCACGCCGGAGAGCGATGCGCTGGAGGTGCTTTTCGGCAATACCTCCCGGGACGCGGACGTCATGGTCTTTGTGGAGCTCGATCATGCGGCGTCCTGAGCAGGCAATAGAAAAGGCAGCGTTGCAACGAATCGTGCGGCAACGGTTCGCATGGTACCTGCCATAAAAAAACCGGCCCGCAAAAGCAGCTATTGCTGCTTCCTTCGCGGGCCGGTTTCGTGTATGGCTTTGGGGCGCTTTACGCTTTTGCGCGCCGGGCTTTTTCACGGCGCGAGATTTCCTTAGTGGCTGCCGCAGCCATGATGGCCGCAGCTGTGGCCTTCCCCATGGGCGCCGCAGTCGTGGCCTTCCTCATGGTGATGGTCGCAGGTCGCGCCCTGGGATGCGTTCAGCTTGCCCGCCAGCAGCGCCATGGCCGCCACGTCCGCGCTGCCCCGCACGCCCGCATACAGTTGGATGCCCGCCTCTGCCAGGGCATTCTGCGCCCCCGCGCCGATGCCGCCGCAGATCAGCACCTCCACGCCATTGGCGCGCAGGAATCCCGCCAGGGCCCCGTGGCCGCTGCCCTGGGTATCCACCACCTGCGTAGAGACGATCTTGCCGTTTTCCGTGTCAAAAAGCTTGAACTGGGCCGTATGCCCAAAGTGCTGAAAAATCTCGCCATTTTCGTACGTGGCCGCAATGCGCATAACCGATTCCTTCCTTTCCTGTACCGCAAGGGACGCATGCCTGGCCCGTCGCCGGACGCAGCCGCCGCAGGGGCATTGCGCCTCCCGCTCCGGGCACAACCGGTACGCTCCGCCGCCGATGACCAGGGGTCTACCCTCCACCAGCATGCGACTCACCTTGCGCCGGGCGGAAGCATAGATGCTCTGCACGGTGGTCCGGGCAATGCCCATGGTCTGCGCGCATTCAGCCTGGGTGTATTCCTCCAGGTCCATCAGCCGCAGCGTTTCGTATTCCTCCACCGTCAGCCGGATCTCCGCCGTGGAGCCGGGCGTTTCCGGTTCAAAGCGGCGGCAGGCAGGCAAACGGCAGACCTTACGTTCCTGCGTGGGACGCGCCATGGCATTTCCTCCTCCTGCGTGGGTTCAGTATAGCGCAGTTTCTGACATATGTCAAGAATAATGCGAAGATCACATTTTCTTCAAGATCGCAAAAGCCGGTCCGTCAGCCGGGCATCCTGCCGCGCGGGCCGTTTTCTTGCCGCCGCGTCCAGGCATCCGGCGCGATCACCGCCCGCCGACGCACAATCTGAAGCAGCCGGCCGGCATTCGGTCCTTTCCTACACGAAAACGACGCCATAAGCGGGTTCTGTCCCCGTTCATGGCGTCGCACGGTCCAGACGCCCTATGGCAACGTCTGCCGACCCCGGGCGGATGCAGCGCGCCGGGTACATCAGGCCCCTGCCGTAAGGCGATTCGGCGACGGTCTTAAAATCCTTGGGAACGGCTGGTTCCCGCGCCATAACGGTCGGGCCAGCCTTCACCGCCTTTTCACCAAAAACAGTGTAGCGTACCGCCTGTACGCCTGTCAAGCGCCCCCGTGCCAAAGGACAGAAAGAATACAGCCTGTTGCCGTTACGGCCCGTATGTGTCCAGGATTTCCAGCGCCACCGCGCCCCGCGTCTGCCGGCTGTCCATGGCCTGCTTTTCGATCTGCCGGTGGGCCTGTTGCTCCGTCAGCCCCTGGTACTGCATCAGCATGCACTTGGCCCGTCCCACCAGGCGCATTTCTTCCAGCTTCTTTTCCAGCCGCCGGTTCTCCTGGTGCAGGGCGGCCAAACGGTTGCGCGCCGCCAGGGCGCAGCGCATCGCCTGCTCAAACAGCTGCCTGGCTACCGGTTTGGGGACCACCATGACGCCGCTTGCTTCCACCCGCGCCGCCACCGCGTCCGCCATGTCCGCCTTTACCAGCAGTATCACGCCCGCCGGGGTGTGCTCCGCCGCTTCTGCCGCGATCTCCAGTCCGCTTTCATCCCCCAGGGGAGCGTTGATGATGACCAGGGACCACTCCCCTTCCCCCAGCGTCCGGCGCGTTTCGCTGCCGCTGTGGCACAGCTTGCAGCATGCCCAACTGCCGGGAGCCATCAGGGTTTGCAGCAGCTCCCGGCTCTTTTCCGTGCCGCCTGCCAGCAGCACCCGTTCTCCCATGACGCCATCTCCTTCCCCGTTGCTGTCCGATGGGTCATATGGTCCGCAAATGCTGGGCAAAAACCGCCCTTGGGTCGCGCTGGAACCGTTCCCACAGGCGTCTTTTTTCGGCCAGGTATTTCTCCAGCATCACCTGGGGCAGCGTCTCCCGCAAAAAGCTGCTCTGCCCTGCCAGCGCAATGGCCTCGCCCAGGTCCCGGGGCAGCGAGCCGGTCTGCAACTGCGCAGGCGGCAGAGGCGTCTCCTGGGCGATGCCCTCCAGGGCCGCGGCCAGGATCACCGTAAAGGCCAGGTAGGGGTTGCAGGCCGGGTCCGGCGAACGAAGCTCCACGCAGCCATGGCCGGGCCTGGCGGCGGGAATGCGCATCAAATGCGCACGGTCGCCATGGCTCCAGCTGATACCGGCGGGCGCATCCATAGCGCCCAGGCGCTGATAGCTGGACGGCAGGGGATTGAGCAGCAGGCTCATCTCCCGAACGCGGCGCAGAATCCCCGCCATGGCGTGCTGCGCCATGGGATGCAGTCCCTGCTCCGTTTTCTCAAAGAGCTGCTCCCCCTCCCGGCTGATGGACAAGGTAACATGCAGGCCGTTGCCGCTCGCTTCTGCCAATGGCTTGGGCAGAAAGGAGGCGCTCAGCCCGTACTGGGCCGCAATGGCGCGCACAGCGCCTTTGAAAGCCAGGGCGTTATCCGCCGTAGCCAAGGGGTCCGCACGCTGAAAGTCAATTTCATTTTGTCCCGGCCCCTGCTCATGATGGGAAGACTCCGGCAAAATGTGCATGCTTTCCAGGTCCAGGCAGATTTCCCGGCGAATGTTCTCCCCCTTGTCCAGGGGACTTACGTCCATGTAGCCGGCTTGATCCTGAGGCGTCAGGGTCATGTTCCCCCGCTCGTCGTTCTCAAAGAGGTAAAACTCATACTTGGTCCCCAGGCGGAAGCGAAAACCCAGCTGCGCGGCCTTTTCCACCTGACGGCGAAGAATCCACCGGCTGTACCCCGCAAAGGGTTCGCCGCCGGGAGTGTAGCAATCGCACAGCATGCGCACCACCCGTCCGGTCTGGGGCCGCCAGGGCAGCACGGAAAGTGTGGCGGGATCCGGCAGCAGGAGCAGCTCCCCTTCGGCCGCGTCGCAAAATCCATTCACCGCCGACGCATCAAAGCTGAAGCCTCCGGCAAAGGCCCGGGGCAGCTCCGCAGGCGTAATGGCCATATTTTTCAGCGTGCCGTAGAGATCCACAAAGGCCAGGCGGATAAACTTCACATCGTTTTCCGCCACATAATCCAGCACTTCCTGCTCGGTCATGCGCATGGGTGGTTCCTCCTTAATTGGTCACATACAGTCGTTTGTAAGGGTTGGCCGTATCCGGGACAAGCACCTGGAAAACGCCGCGCAGCAGCTCGTCCGCGTTCCGGCCAAAGGCAAGGGCATACTTCTCCACAAAGGGGCGGATTTCCTCCAGTTCCGCCGCATCCGCCCGGTGCGCGCTTACCTGTCCGGGTAAGTCGAAGGGCAGTTCCGCCTCCGTGCGCAGGAAAATTTTCCCGCCATGCATACCTGCGGCACAAAAGCGTCCCACCGGCGCACGTCCGATGGTGGACAATCCCAGCACCACCAGGTAGCCGCCCGCCTGGTATTCGCCCAGGAAGCTGCCCGCTTCCCCGCCCACCACCAGCACCGGCACCTGCTCCTGATAGGCTTTCATATGGATGCCCGCCCGGTAACCCACATTGCCCTCCACCAGGATAAGGCCGCCGCGCATGGCGTAGCCCGTGGCGTCCCCGCAGCTGCCATGGACGATGATCTCCCCGGCGTTCATGGTATCCCCGGTGGCGTCCTGGGCGTTGCCGAACACCTCTATCCGGCAATCGTCCGCATAGGCGCCCAAGTCATTGCCGGGAATACCGTCTATCCACAGCCGCTTGCCGGACAGGCCGCTGCCAATGTAGCGCTGCCCCATCACATCCGTGAGATGGATGTCCGCCTCCGGGCAATCGTGAATCTGTTGATTCAGCTGCCGAAAGGGCATGTCCGCCGCTCTGATTTCCGTCATAGCCGTTGACCTCCCAACCGAATTTGTCTGTCGCGCTTGGAAAAGGCCATCAGTTGCGGCTTTTCCAGCATCAGGGCAAAGTCCAGGGTATGCAGGGGCACCTGATCCCGAATCAGGGAGGTATAGATGCCCGCGCGCTCCACATCCCCCACCAGGATATACCCCATCAGCCGGTCGTCCCGGGTACACAGGCGCTTGTAGCTCCCGTTTTCCCGGCGGATATGGCTTTCTCCCTCCATGACGCCGGCGGTAATCATATGCAAGCCAAACAGTCCCATGGAATTCATGGGCAGGGAGCGTACCGCCTCCACCTCCGCGCCGCTCATGGCTTCGCCGCAGCGCTCGCCCGGCATATAGGCGTGGGGCAGCGGGGCCGGCACCCGGGCCTTGCCGGTGGTGATGTCGTGGCTGACGGCGCAGTCGCCGGCGGCAAATCCCCCGGGAATGGCCGTCTCGCCCCGCCCGTCCGTGGAAATTCCCCGTTCCGCG
>CALVVZ010000019.1 GCA_944364075.1 uncultured Clostridia bacterium | reverse complement strand
AAAGGGCTTTCCGATCGTTCCGCAACCTCAATCGTCGCGGCATTCTGCCGCTCGTTTCGGTTGAGAAAGGCAGGCATGCTCAGTCGTCGCTGGCGGCTATGCCTGCCTGTCCCTTTGGAAATCTACGGTCCTTATACGCTATAAAATGCTTGCAAGTTCGGGAACCTAAAGTTTCATTCTTTCTTGCACCCTATGAAAAAACGTGTCTTTTTCAACAGCCTGTTTTTCATGTGGACACAAAAAATGAGATTTTTCGCTCCCAAACCTGCAAAAGTTTCAATACGTATGAGGTTCCGAGGGGGCCGGGGGGGGCGATCGGGAAGGCCCCTGGTCGCGCCCGCAGACGCAAAATTTCCTATGCGTGCAAACATGCAATGCGCAAATACTTTGTCGACAGGCTGAGAAGTTGCGACGCCGCTTTTTGAATAGCATCATGCCCGTGATGAAGCAAGCATCACGGGCGCTTTGCTGAACCGGCAAGGCGGATATGGTCAAATTTAAGGGGACCGGCGCGCAAGATGGACCTTTGCGCCGGTCCCCTTTGAACATAGTTGAGGAAAGCTTGGATCAGTTCACGGTTTCGCCAGTCAGTTCCTTCCAGGCTTTGCGGATTGCTTCCTGGTTCTGAACGCCGTAGCTGGGATCGTTTTTCATGCACTCGTCCATATCCCGCAGGAAGTGGACGCAGTTCTGGCCGTCGAAATTATTGTCGCTGATGGTTTGACCGCCATGGGCGACATTATGCGTGGAGGCAATGGACCAGCGCCCGTCAGGAAGCAGCACATAGACGACTTTGGGCCCCCAGCTCTCCTTGTTGCCAAAGGCTTGGTTCATGGCCGCGGTATCCGCCGCAGTGAGGGGTTCGACGTCCGCGTGGTTTCCGCGGCTCATGACCCGGAGTGTCCAGCTAATGCCGGTTTCCGGATCGTAGGCTTCCATGCACTGGCCGTTTTTCAGGGTAGGCTTCACATCGTTGAACCAATGAAGCAGCTGCACCTGGGAGCCGTTGGGTCCGTCGATGCTGGTATCGGGATAGGAGATTTCCGTATCCCCGGTGACGCAGTTGCCGCTGTACAGCTTTTTCAGCGTATTGGGACCGGCTACGCCGTCCACGCTGAGCTGATTGCGCTGCTGGAAGGCGACGACCGCTTCCTTGGTGGCGGTATCATAGGTGCCGGTGACGGAAAGCGTATACTTCAGGTTGACAAGCGCCTGCTGCATCTGCGTTACTGCCGCGCCGGTATCGCCGGAGCGCAGGGTGGGGTAATCCGTTGTGTCTGGAGCGGGAATGCTTCCCGAACTTCCAGCGCCCACCGCGCTGGTGGAGAACAGCTTGGCAAAGGTGCCGCTGCCGGCCAGGCCGTCCTGGGTCAGGCCGTTATTGGCCTGGAAGGCCTTCACCGCCGCCATGGTGCCGCTGCCGTATTTTCCGTCCAGGCTACCGGTATAATAGCCCAGCTCCTGCAGGCGGGACTGTACGGATTTTACGTCGTCCCCGGTATACCCCTCGCGCAGGGTGCGAGAGGGGATGACCCAGCCGTTGCTACCGGGGGTGGGGGAGGGGGTAGGAGACGGCGTCGGGGTGGAACCGGAACTTCCCGCGCCTATGGCGCTGGTGGAGAACAGCTTGGCAAAGGTGCCGCTGCCGGCCAGGCCGTCCTGGGTCAGGCCGTTATTGGCCTGGAAGGCCTTCACCGCCGCCATGGTGCCGCTGCCGTATTTTCCGTCCAGGCTACCGGTATAATAGCCCAGCTCCTGCAGGCGGGACTGTACGGATTTTACGTCGTCCCCGGTATAGCCCTTGCGCAGGGTGCGGGAGGGAATAACCCAGCCGTTGCTGTCGGGGGGGGGGGACGGGGTGGGCGTAGCAGTGTCCGGGGCGGGCGTAATGGTGCTTCCACCGGATACTGCCCGCTCCAGGGCGGTCAGCGTATCCTTGCCGGCCAGGCCGTCCTGGGTAAGACCGGCGCTTTTCTGAAAAGAGGTAACGGCTTTCTGGGTGCCAAGACCAAAGCTGCCGTCTACTGAACCGGCGTTAAAGCCCAGCGTGTTCAACGCTTTTTGCAGGATAGAAACCCGATCGCCCCGGGAACCATACTTCAGCGTGGCATAATTCCCCGAAAACAAACTGCTTCCGCTGCTTCCTCCGGTGTCGGGCGCCGGTGTTGCGGAAGTTCCGCCGGTGAGCTGGTATAGCAAGGTTTGGGTGGCGTTGCCGGCGATGCCGTCCACTTTCAGGTTGTTGTTCCGCTGGAACTGTTCCACGGCATCCTGGGTGGCAGGGCCATATTTTCCGTCCGCGCCGCCGGTGCTGTATCCCAGCTGGTTCAACGCTTGCTGGAGCCGCAATACGGCGCTTCCGTTATCCTGGTAGCGCAGGGTGCTGTAGGAATCGGCTAACGCTGCGGCCGAAAGTGCGCAGAGCACCAGGGATAGCAGCGCAATCCGCAAACAGCTCCTTCGTTCCATTTCCTCTGTTCCTCCTTCACGGCATGCGCCGTTTCCTTCATCGGTACGCATTGTATCAGATAATGACTTTTTTGTAAAGGTATATTACGAAATTATTACAAATATGACCGTTCGGAGCGCCAGGCCCGGAGCGCGCCGCGCAGGGAAACCACTACCGGTAAAGCCAGAAGCATGCCAAGCGCGCCGCCAAGCAATCCGCCGGCGCTGATGGAAAGGAGAACGGTCAATGGGGAAAGCCGCGTGGCGCCCGATAGCATGCGCGGGGAGAGAATGCCGCCTTCCAGCTGCTGCACGCCTACCAGCACTGCCAGGGTCCAAAGGGCGCGATCCCAGCCTCCGGTCAGCCCAAGCAATACGGCGGGAACACCGGCCAGCAGCGGGCCGATGTAGGGAATCAGCTCCATGATGCCCATGAGCACGCCCAGCACCAGCCAACCCGGGGTCCCCACCAGCATCAGCCCCAGTCCCGTAAGCAACCCCACCATGGCGGAGAGCAATAACTGGCCCCGGAGAAAACCGGTTAACTCCCGCCGCATTTCCCGCGCGGCCAGCACCACGGTGCGGCGGCGCGCCATAGGCACCAGGAGCGTGAGCGCAGCGCTGATCTGCCGCCTGTCCCGAAGAAGATAGAAGGCCAGCAACGGCGCAAGCATCAGGCTGCTGAATCCGGAAACAGCGTTTCGCAGGGTTTGGGCGGCCTGGGAAAGCAGCTGTCCGCCGACCTGCTTTGCCTGCAGGAGCAGTTCATCCCGCATGGGCGCTACCTGGATGCCCTTTCCCGCCAACCAGGCTTGCAGGCGTTCCAGCGAGTTTCCCAGGGCATTCATAAGTCCCGGAAGCGTCTGCGCCAGCTGTTCGGACTGGCGGATCAGTGTAGGTATCAGCAGCAGCAAGAGCCCCGCCCCCAGCAGGGACAGGACCAGAAAGGCGCCGGTAGCCGCTAGGGAAGGGGAAAGACGCTTTTCCAATACCCGGCAAAGGGGAAGCGCCGCGCCCATGAGCGCATAGGCCCAGCATATCTGCGTAGCCAATGCCAGCAGCACCGGCCACAAGGCGATTGCCGACGCAAACAGTATCGCGGCCAGCACCCATGGCCGCCAACGTCTCGAGCGGGTTTCCATATGCTCCATGCGCTGCCTCCTTTCCCGTGTATACCGCTCCGCCTTGCCCGTGGCGCAACCCACGCTGCGTGCCGAAAAATTACATCGCCACTTTCTTGAGGAAGCAGCTTGGGTCAACCAGGGGCTGTCCGAAGCTATAGGGGATTGATTTTGCGAGCGAAGTCAACGACCCGCGAAGCTGACAAAACCAGCTTGCATGAATGGGAGTCGGAGGGGCTGTGGCCCCTCCGATACTTCCCGGAAGTTCTTTGGAAGCCTGTGTGGCGCGGTAGTCCGCGTCATACACAGGGCTTTACATCCGGCGGAGCTGACGCTTCATTTTTCCCACTTCCTTGGTCATGCTGCGCTGAAGCTTGCGTGCGCCGGGCATCATCATCAGACCTGCGCCCATCATTAGCCCCATGGCGCTGCCCACGAGAAACCTGCTCATATGTTCACCCCCTTCGTTCCTGCTCCAGAATAAACCCGCAGGGAACCAGCACCTGGCCGGGTTCCTGAGGAACAGGCTGCACCACAAAATCACGGATCAGCGATCGGCCGTGCCGTAGCTCTTCTACCAGCCCCAGGCTGACCTCCAGGGCGGTGACCCGCCGGGTTTCCGGATTGAGAAATACATCCGTCACCCTGCCCAAGCGCAAACCGGAAGCGTCCTTCACACTGGTCAGGGAAAAATCTGCATCTTTTGGCAACTTGGCGGCGGGTCCCCGGGCTAGGACTGAAACACCACCAATAACCAAAATTTGCTCGTTATCAAGCCACTTAGCTCCACCCATGCCCTTACGTATGACCATTCCGCGCAGGCTTTTCCCACTTGGCGTCAAAACGGATTGCTCCACCCGGCCCAGCATCCGTCCCGCGAAGACCACCGGCAAACCGGTTACGCTGCCCAGACGTACCATGGACTTCCCCCCGTTTACAAGTCGTCCGCATCCTGCACGGGGGTATCCTCAGGATTCCAGGGTACACCGGTCCAGCTGCCCAGCACATCCGTGGGATGCTTTGCCTGACTTTCCTGCAAAATCTCTTCCACCATCTCCGGACGACGCTTTTTCTTCTTCATCATTCACCCTCCTTTCGCTGTTTCAGCATGCCCCGCCCGGGCGAGCGAAATAAGGGTAAATTCCGGGAGAAAGCAAGCCGCTTTGCTTATTTTGAAACATGCAAGGATCTCTGTACCGCATGAGGGCGAAGGAAACGAGAGAGGAGAGAAGGCGTCGGCTTCCTTGTGTTGTCAAGAAAGGGATTGTTTTCCAATTTTCGTTTTACCATACATTAACGTATGCTTTGCAACCGATCACCCCGGTGCTCTGGAACGATGTAGCAACAGGAGATGCCAAAGGGGAGGCGCACGCGCTTGAACAGCTCCATGGCGGCCACTGCTTTCTAATCAGTGACCTTGCCGCGGCGGGAACCCGTAGCCTCCTCAAATCCTTCTACGCTAATGGCAGGCACGAAGCACTTCACGCCCGGCATCTCGGCGGTAAAAGCTTCGTCGAAATGCGTGCCGTTGGTGAAGACTGGGGAAGCGTAATCCGGGTGACGTTCGCACAGGATGCGCATGTCCGTTTTGCGTGCCAACGGCTCTCCGCCGCTGAAAATGATCAGATATGCGCCAAGCTCCTTGGCCTGGCGAACCATGCTGTACATTTCTCCAGCGTCCGGTTTAGTATTCCGCCGTATTCTGACGCCCGGCAGCCGGAACCGTGGAGGTTGCAGGCGCTGGTGGAATCCATCAGGACGGCCAGAAACATTGCGGCTGTAGTACGTGTAGTCTTCAAACTGCCTGGGAGTGCCGATCATGCATCCGTTGATGACGAAGTTTCAAAAGAACCGCATGCCCCCGCCCATTTCGGTATAGAGGTTCTGCATCAGCTTATACCAGTTGTCCGTCCGGATTGGAAATGGTTCCTGGATCATTTTCGCTTTATTGCTCACGCCGCTGCCTGCGTCATGCTGGATGAGCCGGTCACAGAATTTCAGTTTTTTTCAAAATCTCTTTCCGGATAACGGAGAAATTGTTTGACGCCAAATGCTTTCACGGACTTCGAGAGGATCTTTGAGGCCATGGGGTCCCCTTTGAGTAATCAGACGCTGCAATAAGCTTCTCCCTTTCAATGGCTTTGCGCAAAGACGCAGTTTGCGCTGTTGAATTGCCTTGTCTGCCTTTCTAACTCGTGATATAATTTGCGTATCAAAATTCGAATCGGGGAGGGAAGAAAATGCAATACCGGAAAATCGGAAAGACAGGCGTGCAAACAGGCGTTATCGGTCTGGGCTGCGAGCATCTGGATCGAAAACCCTATGCGCAAGTAAAGGAGACTATCGACGCCGCATTGGAAGCCGGAATCACGCATCTGGATGTGTTCATGCCGGGACGTGAAGTCCGCGAGCATATCGCCAAAGCGCTGGGCAACCGCCGCAAGGATGTGACGATTCAAGGACATATCGGCTCTACGGATATTCATCACCAATACGATATTAGCCGCGATTTGACGGTGGTCAAGCGCTACTTTGAAGAGTATCTGGAGCTGTTTGGCTATGTTGACTTCGGCATGATGTTCTTTATTGATTCCGAAAAGGATTATCAGGGCGTGTTCGAGACGGATTTTATCCGCTATGTGCTTGAACGAAAGCAGCAGGGAGACATCCGCCATATCGGTTTCAGCTCGCATAATCCTGTCATGGCGCGCAAAGTGATCGAAACGGGAGTTCCGGAGATGATGCTGTTCAGCGTCAATCCGGCTTTTGACCTGCACCCTGCGGAAATCGATGTGCTGGAACGGCTGAATGCGCAGGACAAGCTGGATGTATCGGCCTTCCACGGCCTTGACCCTGTGCGTGCGGATCTGTACAAGCTGTGCGAACAGCGCGGTATCGGCATTACGGTGATGAAGACCTTTGGCGCGGGAAAGCTGCTTTCTCCCGAGCATACGCCCTTTGCCCGTCCCCTGACGGTGGCCCAGTGCATCCATTACGCCCTGACCCGCCCCGCAGTGGCGGCGGTCATGCTGGGATGTCAGAGCCGGCAGGAGGTCATGCAGGCCATGGAATACTTTGATGCAAGTGATGAAGAACGCGATTATAGCGCTGTGCTGGGCACGCTCAAGAGCGAATTCCGCGGGCATTGCGTTTATTGCGGACACTGTCAGCCCTGCCCCAGCGGCATTGACATTGCTTCGGTCAATAAATACCTGGATATTGCGCGGCTGGACGAAACCAGCGTCCCGCCCTCGATCCGTTCCCATTATCTGCAACTGGAGCACCATGGAAGCGAATGCATCGCCTGCAGAAGTTGTGAAAAACGCTGCCCGTTTGACGTGCCTATCGTGGAAAATATGCGCTTGGCCAGGAAGATCTTTGAGCAGCATACATGAAACAGCATGGATCGTTTGTGCAAGCAGGTATGGAAAAAAGAATAATGGTGTTTTCTGCTTACCTCTGCACGTTCAGCGCTGCATTGTCAACGAGCGGCGATGCCCCTTGCTGAACGCTCCCGCGCCCTTTCGAATTGCAGCTGCTTGTCCAGAAAAAGCGCGACAGGATGCTCGGGAAGGACTGAAGGAAAACCGAAGCGCCGCTTTTCTGCCGGAATGGCTGGGAAAAGCGGCGCTTTTGAGGTTATTCGCACAGGGCGGCGGTTTCCTGGCGCAGGGCCTGCAGCATGGACAGGGCCTGGTGCGGGGAAGCGCCGTCAAGGGTAAAGACGCGGTTCATCCGCGCGGCATAGTTCTCGGGATGCAGCGGAAAGCCGTCGATGCGGAAGACGGCTTTCTTTTCATTCAGGCACCATTGGGCGTTACGGGCAAACAGCGCCTGGTTCAGCGCGGACGCCGCCCGGAACAGATGCCCGGTAAAGTAATACAGGTCGCCGTTGGGGAGGCTCTTTTCCGCCAGCTCGCAGGAGAAGCCCGCCTCAAACAGGAAAAACTGCGTCAGCGCCTGCTCCAGGGCCGCGGGATAGACCTCCGCCCGGGCCTTCAGGGCAGTCAGCGCCGGGTCAGCCGTATACAGCAGGCGGCAGCTGGCCAGCTCGCCCCGGTACATCACATCCAGATAGGCATGGGGATGGCCTGTCTGGTAATGGGCGGAGAACTTGCCCCCATCGGTGCGCTCTACGACCTCCCGGACACGATCCATGTCCCGCAGAATCAGGTCCACGTGAACGCCGTCCACCACCAGCCAGCCCCCGCAGTTTACCCATGCGCCCCCTCCGCCCTCCGGGCAGACCAGGTTTTCCCGGTGCTGGTCGTCCAGCGCCTGCGCCAGGCGGCTGAGCATCGCCGCATCCAGCTGGCCGTGACGGTAATAGACGCCAATGTCCACATCGGACCCGGCGGCAGCTGTGCCCGTGGCGTGGGAGCCTCCCAGCGCGATGCACGCCACAAAGGGGCACGGGCGAAGGGCGTTCACAATCCGTTGAAGCAATGCTTCCATTGGTGTTTTCTCCTTCTAGCGGCTCACAGCAGCCGCAGTCCGGGCACGGCGTTCAGGGTCAGCGTTGCCAGTTCGCCCTTGCGCAGGCGGTAGTAGGCCGCGGAGCCGATCATGGCGGCGTTGTCCGTACACAGCGCCAAGTGGGGCATGTAGAGGGGAATGCCCGCGGCGTCGCACTTCTCCTGCATCATCCGCCGCAAAAGCCGGTTGGCAGAGACGCCCCCGGCCATGGCCAGGGCCTTGGCATGGGTTTCCCGGGCGGCCAGCACCGCCTTCTCCGTCAGGCTGGATACCACTGCCCAGCGGAAGGAAGCGGCCATGTCCGCCCGGGGCAGATCTTCCCCCCGCTGGGTCATCTTGTGCGCGGCGTTGAGAAAGGCGGTTTTGAGGCCGCTGAAGCTGTAATCGTACCGTCCCTCCGGGTGGGGCGCAGGCAAGGTCATGGCGTGTGGGTTGCCTTCCTCTGCCAGTTTGTCCAGGGTGGGGCCGCCGGGATAGGGCAGGCCCAGCACACGGGCCGCCTTGTCAAAGGCCTCCCCCGCCGCGTCGTCCATGGTTTGCCCCAGCAGGCGGTAGTCCCCGTAGTCCCGCACCTCCACCAGATGGCTGTGCCCGCCGGAAACCACCAGGCATACAAAGGGCGGCTCCAGCTCCGGGTAGGTCAGGTAGTTGGCGGATACGTGGCCCTCGATATGGTTAACCGGGATCAGCGGCTTGCCCGCGGCATAGCTCAGCCCCTTCATGCAGCTGACGCCGGTGAGCAGCGCGCCCACCAGCCCGGGGCCGTAGGTCACCGCAAAGGCATCTACTTCCTCCAGCGTCATGCCCGCCTGCTCCAGGGCCTGGTCTACCACCCGGTCGCAGGCCTCCACATGGGCGCGGCTGGCGATCTCCGGCACCACCCCGCCGTACAGGGCGTGCAGGTCGATCTGCGAAAATACCACATTGGAGAGGATGCGCCGTCCGTTCTCAATGACCGCGGCGGCGGTTTCATCGCAGGAGGATTCCAGGGCCAGGATGCGCACCTGCGCCTTGCCCTGCAATTTCGCCCACAGCGTCTCATGGTTCATGGTTGCCTTTGTCTCCTTTTTGTATCGCGCTCCGCCAGCCCGCGCCGTTCCGGCGCAGGGCCAGCTCCACCCCGGCCTCCGCCAGGCACAGCCCGCCCAGCCAGCTTCCGCCGATCAGCGCAGCGTAATGCACGAAAAAATCCGTAGGCATCAGGCGAATGAGCAGGTCCGTTTCCGGGTTGAGCAGCCACAGATCATTGGTAAAAGCCAGGCGGTGGAACAGGATAAACAGGGAATCAAAGTCCACTGCGCCCCATACCAGCAGCGTCGCCAGCGCCGTGAGCATCGTCCGCAGTCCGGCCCGGAAGCCCCGCAGGGCCGCTCTGTCCGGGCGGCGAAGCAGATAGCATGCCGCCAGGCAGGCCAGGGACAGCGCTACGCTTCCCAGCGCCACTGCCCGGTCCAGCTGAAACAAAGCCTGCACATCCGCCATATGCTCCTGCTCCCTGGCATGGAAGGCTTCCTCTGTTTCTACACCGTTCACCGTGGCGCTGAGCTGAAAGGTATCCGTTTCCCCGGAAAGATACCCTGCAATCATGCTCGCGGCCTGGGGATAGTCCTCCTCCGCCAGCCCTGTGGCTTCGGGTGGCGCGTGCCGCTCCATCAGGGAAAACATCAGCTGTGGGCTGCCGCCCAGGGCATCGGTCAGCAGGGTCAAAAGCGCCAGGGCGGCGCTGACAGCCAGCGCCGCCCCTAGTATCCGGCGAAATATCCGCATGGAAGGCCCTCCGGGCATGATCCCGGGCGCGCGCGTGCCGCGCCGTCCGGGAGAATCCTTACTGCATTTTCAGGTACGCGGTAACAAACCCTTCCAGATCGCCGTTCATTACATCGTCAATGGCGCCTACCTCATACCCGGTGCGGTGATCCTTGACCATGGTATAGGGCTGGAAAACGTAGGAGCGGATCTGGCTGCCCCACTCGATCTTCTTCATTTCGCCCTTGATGTCGGCCATCTGCTGTTCCTTTTCCCGTTCGCGCAACTCCAGCAGGCGGGCTTTGAGCATTTTCAAGCAGGTGGCGCGGTTCTGCACTTGGTCGCGCTCGGTTTGGCAGGCCACCACGATACCCGTGGGGAAGTGGGTCATGCGCACGGCGGAGCTGGTCTTGTTCACGTTCTGGCCGCCCGCGCCGCTGGAGTGGTAGGTATCCACCCGCACGTCCTTCATGTTGATTTCAATGTCATCGTTGTCGTCCTCCAGGATGGGCGCCACGTCCAGGGAGGAGAAGGAGGTATGCCGCCGGGCGTTGGCGTCAAAGGGGCTGATGCGCACCAGCCGGTGTACGCCCTTTTCTCCGCGCAGATAGCCGTAGGCATGGTCGCCGCTGACCTCAAAGGTCACGGACTTGATGCCTGCCTCGTCCCCGTCCAGCAGATCCAGCAGCTTCACCTGGAAGCCCATCTTCTCACAGTAGCGGGTATACATGCGGTAGAGCATCTGCGTCCAGTCCTGGGCTTCGGTGCCGCCGGCTCCGGCATGCAGGGACAGGATGGCGTCGCTGTCGTCGTAGTCCCCGCGCATAAGCGTTTCCAGCTCCAGGGCGTCGGCCTGCTCCTTGAGCTTTTGCAGCTCTTCGCCCACCTCCTGCACCATGCCTTCGTCATTTTCTTCCTTGGCCAGGGAGATCATGACCTCGATGTCGTCGGCGGTGGAGAGCAGCTTTTCATAATGGCTGAGCCGGTTTTTCAGGTGGCCCAGCTTCTGGTTGACTTTGGTGGAGCGCTCCAGATCGTTCCAGAACTCGGGCTGGTTCATTTCCTCGCTGAGCTCGTCGATTTGTTCGCGCATATGACCCACCTGCAGGGCTTCCCCCGCGGTGAGCACCTGCTGGCGGATGTTTCCCACATCCGTTTGGTATTGTTCCAGTTCAATCATGGTATTCCCTCATTCCATCTGTTCGGTCGGGTGAAGATGCGCACGCCGGGTCAATGGAACCAATCCACCACCGCGTCTATGAGATCGACTACGGCGTCCAGGATGTCGCTCCAGCGCAGAAGACGCTTTCTTTTTGTTTTCTCCTGCGCTTCCGCCTGCGGCGGTTCCTGCCCGGCGCGGTTTTTCTCCTTTTCCTTCATGATTGGCTGCTACCTCCCGTCTACGGCGGTGCGCCGCCGGCATCCCTTCATCCTTGCGCATCGCTCCGTCCGCAGCAGTTCTTGTATTTCTTGCCGCTGCCGCAGGGGCAGGGCTCATTGCGTCCCACCTTCTGGGAGGCGGCCACCTTGCGGGGCTGCCGGGGCTGATCCCCGGCCAGGTGCGCCTCCACGGGCTTGGCCTGCTGCACCCGTTCGGGCGTGCGCTCCACCCGCGCCTGATAAATGCGGCGCACGGTGTCCTCCCGGATGAAGTGAATCAGTTCGTCAAACATGTGCCCGGACTCGATCTTGTATTCCACCACGGGGTTCTTCTGGGCATAGGCGCGATAGCCGATGCCGTCACGAAGCTGGTCCATGGCGTCGATGTGGTCCATCCAGCGGTTATCCACGGCGCTGAGCAGCATCACCCGCTCAAACTCCCGCATATCCACGCCCAGGCCGGTGAGCAGCTGCTCCCGCTCCTGGTAGAATTCCCGGGCCTCCGCCTGCATGGCGGCCACCAGGCCTTCCTTGTCCCCGTCCTGGATGAGCGTTTCCTGCGCGGCCAGGAATTGATGCCGCAGGCAAAGGTTCTCCAGGTACAGGGTCAGAGCCTTCACGTCCCACTCGGCGGGCTCGTCGCTGACGCAGTCGTGCTGCATGCCGTAGTCAATGACGCTGTCGGCCATTTTCAGGATGGAATCGTGGACGTTCTCGCCCATGAGCACCCGGCGGCGCTGGCCATAGATGACTTCGCGCTGGCGGTTCATGACGTTATCGTACTCCAGCACGTGCTTGCGGATGTCGAAGTTCCGGCCCTCGATGCGCTTCTGGGCGCTCTCGATCTGCTTGGTGAGCATGCCCGCCTCCAGGGGCTCGTCATCCTTGAGTCCCAGGCGGTCCACCATCATGCCAATGCGCTCGGAACCGAACAGGCGCATCAGGTCGTCCTCCAGGGAGATGAAGAACTGGGTGGAACCGGGGTCGCCCTGGCGGCCGGCGCGGCCGCGCAGCTGATTGTCAATGCGGCGGCTCTCGTGCCGTTCGGTGCCGATGATGTGCAATCCGCCCGTTTGCAGCACCCGCTCGTGCTCGGCGTCGGTCTGCTGCTTGAACTGGGCCTTCAGCTCCTGATACCGGGCCCGGGCCTCCAGAATCTCCGGGGCCACGTTCTCGTTATGGCCGGTGGCCGCTTCGATGATCTCGTCGTCGAAGCCCTCCTGGCGCATGGCGCGCCGGGCCAGGAACTTGGGGTTGCCGCCCAGCAGGATGTCCGTGCCGCGGCCGGCCATGTTGGTGGCGATGGTCACTGCGCCCCAATGGCCCGCCTGGGCCACGATCTCGGCTTCCTTGCGGTGGTTCTTGGCGTTGAGCACCTCATGGGGAATGCCCCGGCGCTTGAGCATCTCGGAGAGCATCTCGCTGGTTTCCACGGTAACGGTGCCCACCAGCACGGGCTGCCCCTTTTGATGATGCTCCTCAATGGAAGCCACCACGGCGTTGAACTTGGCGGCCTTGTTCTTGTAGACCACATCGTTGAGGTCCTGGCGGATGTTGGGCCGGTTGGTGGGAATCTCCACCACGTCCAGGGCGTAAATGGCCTGGAACTCGCCTTCCTCGGTCTTGGCGGTACCGGTCATGCCCGCCAGCTTGCGGTACATGCGGAAGTAGTTCTGGAAGGTGATGGTGGCCAGGGTTTTGCTTTCCCGCTCCACCTTCACGTGCTCCTTGGCCTCGATGGCCTGGTGCAGGCCCTCGCTGTAACGGCGGCCCACCATGAGCCGGCCGGTGAACTCGTCCACAATGACCACCTGGCCGTTCTGCACCACGTAGTCCACGTCCCGCTTCATCAGGGCATGGGCGCGCAGGGCGCAATGGATATGATGGTTCAGCTCGGCATTCTCGGGGTCGTTGAGGTTCTCGATCTGGAAGGCGTTCTCCACCCGCTGGGCGCCCTCGTCGGTGAGGGCCACGGCCTTCTTCTTCTCATCCACGGTGTAGTGCTCGTCCCGGCGCAGGGCGCGCACCACCGCGTCCGCCTTCTCATACAGCTCGGTGGACTTGTTGCCCTGGCCGGAGATGATCAGCGGCGTCCGGGCCTCGTCGATGAGGATGGAGTCCACCTCGTCCACGATGGCGTAGGCGTGCTCCCGCTGCACCAGGTCGCCCTTGCGGATGACCATGTTGTCCCGCAGGTAGTCAAAGCCCATCTCGTTGTTGGTGCCGTAGGTGATGTCGCAGGCATAGGCCGCCCGGCGCTCCGCAGGCTCCATGTCATGGACGATCAAGCCTACGGAAAGCCCCATGAACCGGTGTGCCTTGCCCATCCACTCGCTGTCGCGGCGGGCCAGGTAGTCGTTCACCGTAACGATGTGTACGCCCTTGCCCGTCAGCGCGTTCAGGTACGCGGGCAAGGTGGCCATCAGGGTTTTGCCTTCGCCGGTTTTCATCTCGGCAATACGGCCCTGGTGCAGCACGATGCCGCCCAGGAGCTGCACATGGTAGGGACGCTCCCCCAGCACCCGGGCGTCCGCTTCCCGAATGGCGGCAAAGGCCTCCGGCAGCAGATCATCCAGGGTTTCCCCCTTCTGCAACCGGGCCTTGAACTCTGCGGTCTTGCCCCGCAGCTCCTCGTCGCTCAGGCGGCGGTAGGGTTCGTCCAGCGCTTCCACCTGCTGCGCGATTTTCTCCAATTTCTTGATGGCGGCGTCCGATCCGCCGCCCAGCATCTTCTTAATAAATTCCAGCATGCCGTTCTCCTTTACATTTGCCGCGCACCGTTCGTGCGCACGCGGTATATTATAGCATGCGCGGGGGCCTTCTGGCAAGGATTCCGGCGGCTTGTGTCAAAAGACTGATCTATTCTGCAAGATCGGCGCCGCATCCGTGACCGCACCGTAGCAGGACGGCCGCGCATCGGCGCCCTGCCGGTTCTTTTCCGCAGCGCCGGACGGACCCTTTACGTTACCTTCTCCTTGTGGATGATTCGGAAGACGCAATCAAAAAAGGATGGGCGCGGAGACATCGCCGCGCCGCATCCCCGAGGAAGGGCTTATTGGTTTTCCAGTATGATCATCCGGGCCTTCTGGCTCAGCTCACGGATATATTGTTCTCTGGGAATCTGCTCCTTGACATAGCGGCGGTGAAGCGCTTGCAACTGCGCGTCGGTGTCGCTCCCGGCGCTATAAAGCACATTGCGGTGGCGGATATAGACGTGATCGCCGATAAGCTCCCGATAGCGGGCGATGGTTTCGGGGGAAATGTTCCAGCGCATTTTCTCCTGATTGGCCAGAAGCTGCTCATAGTAGGCGATGGAATCCTCCAGCTCCCGTTTTTCCGCCGGGCTCACGTCTGCCAGCTGTGCCTGCAGCTCCTCCAGGTTTTCCTGATACCGCTGCACGTTCTGCTCGTAGTTGGGATTGGGCAGGGGATCGTTTGCCTCGGGGGACAGAGGAATCAGGTCATAGGCGTCCAGATTCTGCACGTAGCATTCCAGCAGCTTGATGGCCTCGGGAAGGTTTTCGCACCGGGGATTGACGAACATCACCTGCATGTACGCGCCGATTCGGTAATCCATCTCTCCATTCAGCGCCAAAGGTCCCAGAAGATAGCCGGTGTCGGCATTGGCGGTGCTTACCAGGCTGTCCTCCACAAACAATCCGGTGTAGAGCTGGTAGAACTCGTCATACGCCATATCGCTCATCACCGGGGGACGGTCCAGGTTGGAGGCGTCCATGCTGTCCAGCGCGGCGAGCAGTTCCTCAAACAGCGGCGTGTCAAAGTCCAACGTCTGCCCGGTAGCGTCGTAATAGTCGATATAGCCGTTGAGCATCATGCCAAACACGATCTCCCGGTTGCTGGACAGGGTGCAGATGGGCAGCACGTTGGCCTTGTTTTCATCGTCCACCCACTCGTTGTTCCAGCGGGTGATGAAGGCGCACAGATCCACCAGGTTGGTAGGCACATCCGCCTGGGTCAATCCCACTTCCTCCAGCTTGTCGCCTTTATAGCACAGGATACCGCCGCTGATACCCACCGGAATGGCGTAGAGCTTGCCGTCGCGCATGATCTCCTGCTGCACCGCAGGATAGAGGCTGTTGGCAAAATCCATAAGCACCTGACTGGAGGACAGATCCGCGCAGTACCCCTTTTCCATCATCGCGTCAAAGCCTTCATCAACTTGCGCAAACGCCAGGTCGATGACTGTTTCCCCGGAAACCATGGTCTGGGCCAGGGTCTCCATCGTGTAGAACTCCAGGGGATAGATCAGCGGGACATCCGGATTTTCCCGGTTAAATTGCAGGGCAGCTGCATCGCGCCCCGTATTGACCACGGTCAAGGTTTTCTCCGGCAGGTAAGCCGGGTCCAGGTTGCGGATCTCCAGTCCCTCGGTGCCCCAAAGGACGGCGTATCCCTTTCCCGTCAGCGCCATGCCATTGGCATGGCCGATGTTGGTATATGCGACATTTTGCGGCTGTCCCATGGCCGGCATTGCCCGCAGAACGCTGGGCGTGGCATAGTACAGCGTATCTGTCGCCTGATCGTAGGCCATCTGGTACAGGACTTCTTCCTGGTATTCCTGCAGGTAGGTCTGCGTGCCGTCGTCTGTTCGGATGGTAAACAGGGCAGGGGGCGTGGATTGGCCGGCAGATTCATCCCAGCTTTCGGGCTTGTATGCCAGCAGCATACCATCCTGATAGGCGGTCATCTGGTCTATACGAGTTTCCAGCGGATGGAGATGGACGGAACCGTCCGCCAGGCTGATGCTGACCAGATTCTGGACAGGCTCGGACTGCCGCCAGTCCGTGAAAATGAAATACAATTCACCGTCCATGATGACCGGGGACACCATGTCCATCATATAGGCATAGTCGCTCTCCCGGATCATCAGCGCTTCGATGTCCACAGTACATACTTCCTGGCGCTGCATGACGCCGCCGTCAAAGGTCAGCTTGGCCATGCTCCCGGTCAGGGTATTGAAACCGTAAAGATTTTTTCCGTCTCCAAAAAGATAGCCGAAACCATCCTCGGGATTTACATCCTCGGGAAGGCCCGCCCTGGCGGACTCCAGGGTGGGATACGAGCGGGTATAGCAGATATTGGCGCAGACCTTTTCCGGTTCCGTATCCTGCCCCTGAACGAAACGGTAAATCTGATACGTCCAAACGGACGTCCCGGCGTCATATTCCCGGAGCAGGATATAGAGCGCATCGCCCACTGGCACGGCCGTTTCCACGGAAGGCGGGCGGGTAACAGTCTCATTTCTTGTAAAGAGCAATACGTCGTCAGGCGCCGCCAGTGCCGAAGTCCAAAGGCAAACCAACGCCAGGGCAAGCAACAGGAGTCCCATTCGTTTCAACATGCAATTTCCCTTCTTTCATACGCATGCCCGATGCTGGGCGGATAGGAAAAAAGTCCCTTCATTTATAACTGACGAAGCAGACGGACAAAACGTTTCATCAAGGGAAAGTTTATATTTGCAAAAGGCGTTTGAGGAGAAATCTTCCTCCGTTCCAGAGCTGCGCAGCGGTTCAGGGGTCAGCCATGACACGGGCCGGTGCTATGTGGGAGAACGGCAGCGCCTGCCGGGACAGTTGAAAGCGAATCCGACGGTACGGAGCGGATGCGCCGCTGAGGTTAGGGGCGGCAGTATCAGCGCCGGCTGCGCCCGCAGACGTTCCAGGCCAAAGGCATTCAAAAGCGTGCGGCCCGCAAAAAATCGACTGGACATTGCGGCGGCAGGGGATTTCCTTGCCTGCGCAAGAGCAGGCTCAGACTGTCAAATAACCCCGGGAAGGCGTCGGAGGGGCCGCAGCCCCTTCGACTTTCATTCGTATCCGCCGGCTTTGCCGGCTAAAGGCCGGGACTGTTGCAAAATAGCCCTCCCAAAAATCATGTGCAAAAAACCGGCCGCAAAAGAAGTGTTTTGGCTTCTTTTGCGGCCGGTTTTGGTTGTTGGTTGCTGCTTTTTTGTGCAGGTTGCTATTGCGTTTTCATTTCGCAACAGCCCATGCCTTGCCTGTTACCGTTCCACGGTCAGCTTCACGCACGGAAGCCCGGTGAGCTCCTCACTTCTGGCGTCGGGCTGCTGGGTGCCCACATAGAGGTAGTGTGTTCCCGGCGCCTGCTCCCGGCGCCCGTCCTGCCGCACTACGGTATAGGCCTTGTCCGGCACGGCGACCTCCACGGTGACGGTAGCGCCCGCGGGGACGCATACCCGCTTGAACGCCGCCAGGTGGGGATGGGGCGTTTCGTCCGGGTCCTGGGGCGCATGGGCGTAGACCTGCACCACGTCCTCCAGGTCGCGGCCGCTCTCGTTGTGAAGGGTGGCCTTCACCGAGCTTCCGGCCATTTCAGCGCCGGTGCAGCGCACAACGCCGTAGGTCAATCCGTAGCCGAAGGGATACAGGGGTGTGCCCTCATAATAGCGATAGGTGCGGCCCTCCATGTGGTAATCGGTGAACTCCGGCAGGTCGGACAGATCCTTGTAGAAGGTCACCGGCAGTTTGCCGGAAGGCGCGGTCTTGCCGAAGAGAATCTCTGCCAGCGCGTCGCCGCCGGCCTGTCCGGGATAGCCCGCCCAAAGGATAGCGTTGCCGTCCTCCACGCGGATGGAGCTGCCGCTGGCCAGTACCAGCACCAGGGGTTTGCCGGTCTTGCGCAGGGTTTCCAGCAGGCGGACCTGGCAGGGGGGAAGCTCCAGGGTGTTCTTGTCGCCGCTGGAGTATTCGTTGCCGGTATCGCCCTGTTCCCCTTCCAGGGTAGCGTCCAGGCCGAGACAGGCGATCACCACGTCCGCTTCCTCGGCGGCCCATTGCGCTTCGGCCAGACGGTCGTCGGGCATGCCCAGGTTTTGCACGCGATCCTTGTACAGATGGCTGCCCTCGGCATAGAGCACCCGGGCCTTGCCTTCGCAGGCCTTGCGGATGCCTTCCAGGAAGGTGACGTAGCGGCTGGAAATGCCGTTGTAGTTGCCCTCCAGCACCGCATGGCTGTCGGCCACGGGGCCGATCACTGCAACGGTTTTGAGCTTGGCCGAATCCAGCGGGAGCAGCCCGTCGTTGTGCAGCAGCACCATGGAGCGCCGCGCCACATCAAGGGCCAGGGCCGCGTGCTCGTCCGTGTCCACTTCCAGGGGAGAAATATTGTCGTATTCGCAGTCGTCAGCAAACAGACCCAGGCGGATGCGGGTAGCCATGACGCGCACCGCCGCCTGACGGATCTCCTCCTCGGTGACGCGGCCCTCCTGCAAGGCGGCCAGCAGGTGCAGGTAGGTCACGCCGCAGTTCAGGTCGCAGCCGGCTTTCAAAGCCATGGCGGCGCTTTCGGGAGCGGTGGAGGTCACATGATGGTACATGTGGAAGTCCGCAATGGCCCAGCAGTCGCTGACTACGTGGCCCTGGAAGTGCCACTGTTCCCGCAGAATATCCGTCAGCAGGCGCTTGTTTCCGCAAGCGGGATCGCCGTTGACGCGGTTGTACGCGCCCATGACCGATTCCACGCGGCTTTCCTCCACCAAGGTTTCAAAGGCGGGCAGGTAGGTTTCCCACAGATCCTTTTCCGTGGGGCGGGCGTCGAATTCATGCCGGAGGTTTTCAGGGCCGGAATGTACGGCGAAGTGCTTGGCACAGGCGGCGGCTTTGAGATACTTGCCCTTGCCCTGCAACCCGCGCACAAAGCCAGCGCCCAGGCGGGAGGTGAGCTGCGGGTCCTCGCCGTAGGTTTCGTGACCGCGTCCCCAGCGAGGATCGCGGAAAATGTTCACATTGGGGGACCAACAGGTAAGCCCCTTGTAGATGTCTCGGTCGCCGCGCTTGGATACGGCGTTGTATTTGGCACGCACCTCGGTGGAGATCACCTGGGCCACCCGCTCGATACCCTCCTCGTCAAACATGGCGGCCATGGAAACGGCCTGGGGAAATACCGTAGCCGTACCGGCCCGGGCAACCCCGTGGAGCGCTTCGTTCCACCAGTTATAGGCGGGTATGCCCAGCCGCTCGATGGCGGGCGCGTCGTATTTGAGCTGGGAGGCGGCTTCTTCCACGGTCATTTGCGCGACCAGCGCTTCCGCCTGCTTGCGGACCTGTGCTTCATCCATGAAGATCAACCTCGCTTTCCGTATCTTCCCGGCATGAGCGCGGATATTCCACGCCGCCGTGCGAAAGGGTAATGCATTCTTATAAGTGTTCTGGGCCTGCCGGGGCTTTCCTGCCATAAAAGGAAAAAAACGGGCGTCGATTTTCATAGGAGATTTGCGTAACTGGAGCTTGCAGGATTGTAAAATATGCTTATAATAGAAAGTAGTATGATGTCATAACGCAACGACGGGGGGATCGCATGGGACGCAGGCGCAAAAATGTTTATATCTTCGCACCCCGACGTAAAACCCATCCTTTCCGTACTTTCATGTTATGGCTGCTGGCGCTGATGCTTCTGGCATGCGCCGCCGTGCTGATTTTGAACCTGGCTTCCAACAGCCAGGTGGAATACCTGATTCAGCGGGTAACGGTGGAAAGCCTGCCCGGGGATCTGGAAAGCTTTTCCATTCTGCACCTGAGCGACCTGCACGCGGCGTCCCTGGGGCCGGACGGCTCCGCGCTGAAAAAGGTGATTACCCAGAAGAACGTTTCCTGCATTGTGCTGACCGGCGACATGGTAGGGGAGAGCGGGGACGTAGCGCCGCTTTTGCAGCTTTTGGATATGACGCCCAAGGATGTGTCGGTGTATCTGGTTGCCGGGGACAGCGACCCGCCGCCGCTGAATCCTGCGGCCCATGGAAGCATCTCCCCCTATGCGGACTGGTTACAGGCAGCGGTGGAGCATGGGGCCATTTATCTGGATGAGCCCGAGTCCCAGGTGCGGGGAGATTCGACCCTGTGGCTGGTGCCGGAGTATCTGTACAGCCTGGACCTGGATTCCGCCCAGGCGGCGTATACCGCCCAGCGGGACGCCCTGCGTGGGGATGAACTGATCCTTACGGACGACCAGGCGGCGCAGCTGCGGGTGGCGGAGTACCAGCTGGAGAAAATCGCCAGTATCCGGGAAAAGCTCGAGCTGATTACAGAGGAGGACATCCAGGTGGCGGTATCCCATTTGCCGCTGGATGAGGAATACGTGTCCACCATGCTGCAATGGACCACCAAGACGGATGTGTTCTCCTTCCACCGGGTTTCGCTGATTTTGGCGGGGCACTATTGCGGGGGGCAGTGGCGGCTTCCACAGCTGGGCGCGCTGTATTGTCCTGCCTTTGGCTGGTTTCCTGAGGACAGCCAGATCGTGGGGCTGGATTATCTCAGCGGTATTCCCCAGTACATCAGCCCGGGTCTGGGCGCAAGCCCGTATTATACCTTCCAGCCGGGCAGGCTGTTCAATAGCCCGGCTATTACCTATGTACAGTTGACCAACCGCATGGTATAACGGTGCGTCAGGGAAAGGAGACACCTATGCACAGACGCCGTCATTATGAAATGGACATGTGCAGCGGATCGCTGCTGCCCAAGATCATTCGCTTTACCCTGCCGCTGGTGCTGACCGGCGTGCTGCAGCTGCTGTACAACGCCGCCGACGTGGTGGTGGTAGGACAGTTTGCCGGGGAGGAAGCCCTGGCGGCGGTGGGCTCCACGGGCGCGCTAATCAATCTGATCGTCAATGTATTCATGGGCCTGGGCGTGGGCGCCAGCGTAGTGATCTCCAGGGCCTATGGGGCGCGGGATTATCAGTCGGTTCACAAGGGCGTGCATACGGCCGTTCTGGTGGCGGCGGTGGGCGGCGTGCTGGTAGGCGTCATCGGTTTTTTTGCCGCGCGACCGCTGCTCAAGCTGATGGACAGCCCCGACAACGTCATTGACGGCGCGACGCTGTACATGCAGATTTATTTCATTGGCATGCCGGCCAACATGCTTTATACCTTTGGCGCGTCCATTCTGCGCGCGGTGGGGGATACCAAGCGCCCGCTGTATTACCTGAGCATCGCAGGCGTCATCAATGTGGTGCTGAATCTGTTCCTAGTCATCGTGTGCCATCTGTCCGTGGCGGGCGTGGCCATTGCTACGGTGGTTTCCCAGATCGTTTCCATGGTACTGGTGATCATCTGCCTGATACGCACGGACGGCGCTATCCATTTGGACCTGCGCAAGCTGCGCATCCACGGCAAGTGCCTGCTGGAAATCCTTCGGGTGGGCCTGCCGGCTGGATTGCAGGGCAGTCTGTTCTCCATCTCCAACGTGCTGATCCAGTCGGCGGTGAACTCCTTCGGTTCCACGGTCATGGCAGGCAACGCGGCCGCGTCCAACCTGGAAGGCTTCATCTATACCTCCATGAACGCGGTGTATCAGGCGGACATGACCTTCGCCAGCGCCAACTACGGCGCTGGAGCATACCGCAGGGTGCGCAAGACATTGTGGCTGTGCCAGGGTACGGTAACGGTTGTGGGGCTGGGCCTGGGCATGATTTTCCTGGCGCTGGGTTCTCCGCTGCTGAGCATTTACAATACCAACCCCGACGTGATTCATTACGGCCTGATTCGTATGGCCATCATCTGTCCTACCTATTTCCTTTGCGGCAATATGGATACCATGGTGGGGCAGCTCCGTGGCATGGGCTATTCCATCCTGCCCATGATCGTGTCGCTGACGGGGGCATGCCTGCTGCGTATTGTGTGGATCTATACGTTCTTTGCGGCGAATCCCACACTGGATACGCTGTATATCTCCTATCCCATCTCCTGGGGCGCGACGCTCCTGATTCATATGCTGTGCTATTTCTTTGCGGACAGAAAGCTGGCGCGAAGATTCGCAGCGGCTGCACAATGATATAAAAATATAAATGGTTACATGAACACGGACATACATGTAACCGCCGAACCTGTTGATTTTCAACGGGTTCGGCGGTTTTGTTACATGCATTTGAATTCTATGTAACCATTTTTAAGAAAAAACGATTCGAAAGAAACGGTGAGAAACCGGCGCAACAGGCCGGAGAGCACGGCCGGGAAAATATCCGCACCTATTTTACAAAATCGGCGGAAAAAATGCAACTCCCTTTTGCCAGTCACACAAAAAAATAATATTTCATGCTGAGGCGGCTTCGCCGTCAAGGGAAGGAGATCGCAGGCTCGCGTGGCGGTTATTTCAGCGGCGCGCGGTAAACGACTTCGGTACCAATGTAGGATACCTCCGTGGGCGCGGCTGGGTAGTCGGCGCGGAAAATCAACTTCCGGGCCAGCAGCTTGCCCAGGGCGGAGGTTTCCACATGCACGGAGGTGATTTTTCCAGCAACGCCGGGATATTCGTTGCTGTTATCGAAGCCGGTCAGCACGAAGGTCTCCGGCGGCCGGCGGCAGGACTCCTCCAGATAGCGGTGGACAAAGCTGGCAATGAAGTCGCTGGCGCACACAAAGCCGTCGGGCATCTGGGGGAGACGCGCCAAAAAGGCGCTGATCTGTTCATAGTGATCCCGCAGCCGCAGGGGTTCGGTCAGGCTTAGGGCAGGGTCAGGGGTCAGGCCGGCCTGAACGTGAGCCTCCAGAAAGCCGCGGTAACGGTCCAGATTGGTCTGCGCGTAGTTCACGTCGCCCATGAACCCCAGACGGGTGCGCCCTGTGGCCAGCAGGCGCGCTGTGATTTCCCGTACCCGGTTCTGCCCCTCCAGAATTACCAGGTCTCCCTGCAGATCCCGGGGATGCAGGGTAGGGACCGTATCCAGGAATACCTTGGGCAGTGTGGAAGCGGCCAGCATTTCCAGCAGGTGACGGTCATATACATTCAGTACCAGGAAACCTTCCACGCTTTCCCGGGAAAGCGCGGCAGGCAACGTATACCCCTCGTGGAAACCCGTTGGCATATAGGTGTAGAGCATATTGGCGCCTTGCTTGGCCAGTTCCTTGGCAATGTGGTGAATGATATTCATCCAGAATATGGAGGATTCCGGCCGCGCCACCACCACGGAGAAGGTGCGGCCGTGCCGGGGCGCAGAAGCGCCGGGAATACCGTACCCTAATTCTTCCGCTTTGCGGCGGACTGCCTGACGGAGTTCCTCCGATACGCCGGGGCGGTCGTTGAGCACTTTCCATACGGTGATGCGGGAAACACCTGCCTCCTCAGCCAGGCGCTGCATGGTAATTTTGGGCATATCAATCGCTCATTCCTGTGTTGTTATTGGCTTTTTCAGCATACTATACGAAACAGAAATTGTCAATTCACACACATGATAATTAACAAATGTTAACAAATAAAATTTACTTTGACAAAAAAATATTATGAATTTGTGATGTGCGAATAAAAATTTGAAAATATTTTCAATATGACTTGCAATTTCGTGAAATGTATGTTAACATCATTCCAGATGATAAATTAACAATTTGCATCATGTTTACGATTGGGAGGGAACACAATGTCAGAACATATCCGCGCCACGGTGGCTCCGGCGTCGGGAACCAAGCGGAAACGTCATCGGTGGACCCGGGACGATACCGAGCTGAGCCTGCTGGGCTTGCCGACCTTTGTCTGGTACGCGCTGTTCAGCTACCTGCCGATGTTCGGGTTGATCATCGCCTTCAAGAAGTACAAGATTTTCCCCCGGCAGTCCTTCTTGGCCAACCTGTTCATGAGCGACTGGGTGGGGTTTGATAACTTCAAGTTCTTCATCAACAACAACACCTTTGGCATGCTGCTGCGCAACACGCTTTTGTACAACCTGGTGTTCATCGTGCTAAACATCGTCATCCCCGTAGGGTTGGCCATGATGATCAACGAGCTGTACTCCAAGCGCAAGAGCAAGGTCTACCAGACCATGATGTTCTTCCCGCACTTCCTGTCCTGGGTGGTGGTCAGCTACTTTGTGTTCGCCTTCCTCAGCCCGGACAAGGGGTTGATGAACAAGATCGTGTTGGCCCTGGGCGGCGAGAAGATCATGTGGTATTCCGAGCCCACCTACTGGCCCTTCATCCTGGTGTTCATGAACCTGTGGAAGGGTGTGGGCTACAACATGGTAGTTTACCTGGCCACCATCACCGGCATTGACCAGAGTCTGTACGAGGCGGCCATGCTGGACGGCGCTACCAAATGGCAGCAGGCCAAGTACATCACCCTGCCGCTGATGAAGACCATCCTGATTACCATGTTCATTCTGAACGTGGGCAAGATCTTCTACTCGGATTTCGGCCTGTTCTGGCAGGTAACCCAGGGCGTGCCCAACTCCCTGCATAACGTGGCATCCACCTTCGATACCTTCATCTATTCCGCGCTGCAGGGTTCCACGCCCATCGGCCGTACCGCCGCGGCGTCGCTGTTCCAGTCCGTGTGCTGCTGCTGCACCATTCTGCTGGCCAACTTCATCGTGTCCAAGATTGATCCGGACAGCGCCATCATCTGACGGAAAGGAGAATCCTCATGGCAAAAGCGCAAAAAGCGGAGTTTCAGGTGGAATCCATGAAGATGAACCGCGTCCGTCCTGGCACCAACGCGGGGTTCAATCTGCTGTTCATCCTGCTGGCGGCCATGGCCATCATACCGGTACTCTTCGTGTTCATGATTTCCATTTCCTCGGAGGAATCCATCCGGGTGTCCGGATACAGCTTCATTCCCCAGAGCTTCTCCAACTCGGCCTACATGTTCCTGTGGAATGAAAAAGCTACTATTTTTTCCGCGCTGTGGATATCCGTGCTGGTCACGGTAAGCGGTACGCTGCTGGGCCTGGCCTTGACTACCACCATGGGCTACGTGCTCTCCCGGCCGGGATTCAAGCTCAAGAATCTGTACACCTGGGTCGTGTTCATTCCCATGATCTTCAACGGCGGTATGGTGGCTTCCTACGTGGTGAACGCCAACATACTGAACATGAAGAACACCATTTGGGCGCTGATTCTGCCTCTGGCGGTATCCTCGTTCAACATCATTGTGTGCAAGACGTTCTTCCGTTCCACCATACCGGACAGCATCATTGAGTCCGCCAAGATCGACGGCGCCAGCCAGCTGCGCATTTTCGGCACCATCGTGCTTCCGATTTCCAAGCCGGTACTGGCTACCATCGGCCTGTTCCTCACCTTCGGCTACTGGAACGACTGGTTCCAGTCCTCCCTGTACATCTCCAAAGCGGAGCTGGTGTCTCTCCAGGCGTTGCTGAACAACATGATGAAGAGCCTGGACTACATTGCCAACAACCCCTCGGCGGGGTTGAGCCTGCAGCAGTACCGTAACTCCATGCCCAGCGAGTCCGTGCGCATGGCCATCGCCATCGTCATCGTGATTCCCATTGCCTGCGCGTATCCCTTCTTCCAGAAGTACTTCATTTCCGGCCTGACCATCGGCGCGGTGAAGGGATAAGCTTCCCATGTTCGTTGTTCCCGCCGGGAGCGGGAATGCACGATAAAGAAAAAGGAGGATTTGTACATGAAAAAGGTTCTGTCTGTGCTTCTGGCCCTGGCAATGCTGCTGGGCATGGTCGGCATGGCGTCCGCCGAGGGCGACGTGGTGACCCTGAAGTGGGTGACCGTTGGTACCGGCATGCCCACCAACTATGACGCATGGCTTGCCCAGATCAATCCCTACCTGGAGGAAAAGATCGGCGTCAACATCGAAATGGACGTGATCGGCTGGGGCGACTGGGATCAGCGCCGGAACGTCATCGTCAACACCAACGAGCCCTATGACATTATTTTCGGCAACATGAACACCTACAACAACGATGTGCAGCTGGGCGCGTACCTGGACATCACCGACCTGCTGGACACCGCCGCCCCCGAGCTGAAGGCCATGCTGCCCGAAGGCTACTGGGATGCCTGCCGCGTCAACGGCCAGATCTACGGCGTGCCTACTTATAAGGACAGCTCCATGTCCCAGTACTTTGTATGGGACAAGGATCTGCTGGACGCCAACGGCATTGATGCCAGCGAAGCGACCACCCTGGAGGCGCTGACCCCCATCCTCACCGAACTCAAGGACAAGAGCAGCAGCGCCGTGTTCCCCCTGAACAAGAACGGCGCCACCTGGCTGATGACCTTCTATGATGGCATGAACGCCGGCCTGGGCACCCTGGGCGTGCGCTATGACGACGCTGAGGGCAAGGTCGTTTCCGTGCTGGAGCAGGAAGACGTCATGGCCAACCTGAAGATCCTGCATGAGTGGTACAACGCCGGCCTGATCAACGCCGACGCCGCCACCCTGCCGGAAGACAACAAGTACAAGGTATGCTCCGTGGCGCAGGGCTGGCCCAGCGCTGCTATCACTACCTGGGGTCCCAACATGGGCGTGAACGCGGTGGCCTATCAGTGGGGCGATACCGTGGTTTCCAACGACACCGTGCGTGGCTCCCTGAACAGCATCTCCGTGAACTGCGAGCATCCTGAAAAGGCGCTGGCGTTCCTGCAGCTGATCAACACCGATAGCTATGTGCGCGACCTGTTCTACTATGGCGTGGAAGGCGACAACTGGCAGTACACCGACGACGCCAAGACCGCCGTACACAAGAACAACGCGGACTGGCCCATGGCCGGTTACACCCAGGCGACCTTCTTCAACGTGACCCCCACCGACGATGTGGACTTCAACGAGTGGGACGAAGTGAAGGCCCTGAACGAGGCCGCCAAGCCCTCTGTGCTGCTGGGCTTCTACTTCGATACCACCAATGTGCAGGATCAGCTGGCTGCCTGCATTGAAATCTACAACCGCTACAAGGGCGAGGTGCTCACCGGCACCACCGATCCCACCGTCTCCGTGCCGCAGATGATGGAAGAAATGCGCGCCGCGGGCTTTGACGAGATCGTGGCCGAGGCACAGGCCCAGGTAGACGTGTTCATGGGCAAGTAAAGCCAATCCCCTCTTATTAAGGAGGGAATCCGCCCGCGGGGGAGCGGGGGAGCATCGCAAACGGTTGGGTTTTCGATATTCCCCCTGCCCTCTGCGGGCTTTCTTCATGGCCCGAACCGCGGCCGTACCACGGTTGGACCACGTTTGATTATACTGCAACAACCCAAGAAAGCGAGTGTTATCATATGGCAAGGATCATCGGCAAGGCGCTTCCGAACATCCCTTGGGAGGATAAGCCCGCGGGAGAAAACATGCCCATGTGGCGCTTCTCCGGCAACCCCATTATCGGCCGGCATGGCAACAAGCGCGCGAATTCCGTGTTCAACAGCGCGGTGGTGCCCTTTGAGGACGGTTTTGCGGGGGTATTCCGCTGCGACAGCCGCTCCATCAGCATGGACCTGTTTGCCGGGCGCAGCAAGGACGGTTATCACTGGGAAATCGACGACGAACCCCTGCGCATGGAAGGCGCGGAGGAGGAAATCCTGCACAAGGAATACCGCTATGACGCCCGCATCACGCCGTTGGAAGGCAAGTACTATATCACCTGGTGCAACGGCTACCACGGCCCCACCATCGGCGTGGCCTGGACGGAGGACTTCAAGACCTTCCATCAGCTGGAAAACGCCTATCTGCCCTTCAACCGCAATGGCGTGCTGTTCCCGCGCAAAATCGGTGGCATGTATATGATGATGTCCCGCCCCTCGGACAACGGCCATACGCCCTTTGGGGATATTTATGTGAGTCAGTCCAAGGACCTGGAATTCTGGGGCCGCCACCGCTACATGATGGGCACCATCAAGGGCAACGATTCCGCCTGGCAGTCCACCAAGATCGGCCCCGGGCCTGCGCCTATTGAGACGGACGAGGGCTGGCTGCTGATCTATCATGGGGTGATCACCACCTGCAACGGCTTCGTGTACCGCATGGGCAGTGCGCTGCTGGACCTGGAGCAACCCTGGAAGGTGCTGTACCGCTCCAAGGATTACGTCCTGGCGCCCTATGAGCTTTACGAGTGTGTGGGCGACGTGCCCAATGTGGTGTTCCCCTGTGCGGCGCTCACCGATGCGGCCACGGGGCGCATCGCGGTCTATTACGGCTGCGCGGATACAGTTACCGGCCTGGCCTTTACCACCGTGGACGAGCTGGTGCGCTACACCAAGGAAAACGCTTGACGCCGGGGCAGTCCCGAACCTGAGGAAGGGAGGACGAAACGATG
>CALVVZ010000018.1 GCA_944364075.1 uncultured Clostridia bacterium | reverse complement strand
GGCGTTCATGCCGTGGGCGACGCCGGAAACGATGTCCCCGCGCATGGTATCCTGCACCGCGTTAGTCATGGCCAAGCCCGGCAGCAGGGGCATCAGGGCGCCCGCCACGCAGGCGTCCACCACACCCACCCGGGTAAAGTGGTAAAACAGCAGCGGCAGCAGCGTGGCAAAGAAGCTTCCCGCCAGGGTGGATACCATGCCGCCCAGCCGGTAGCGCTCCAGCAGGCAGGACAGGGCCTGCACCAGTCCCGCGGTGACTACGCCCACGAAAAAATCCGCCGTTCCGCCGCCGAACATCACCGCGAACCCTCCCGAGGACACGGCCGCGGCCACGCCCAGCTGCCAGGGGCGGAAAGAAAGGGTGTGCTCGATTTTCTCCATTTCCCGCAAAGCTTCCTCGGGGGTGATTTCCCCGGCCTCGGCCCGGCGGGAGATCTGGTTTACCGCGTCCACGCGGCTGAGGTTGGTCCCCCGGCGATGCACCCGCAGCACTGCGGTTTCGTGGGTTCCGTCCTCCTTTTCACAGCTGACGAACACGCCGCTGGGTACGGCGAAGCTTTCCACGTTTTTCAGCCCAAAGGCCCGGCCCATGCGGGTGACGGTCTCCTCCACGCGGTAGGTCTCGCCGCCGTTTTCCATGATAATACGCCCGGCCAGCTGCAACGGTTTGATGGACATGACTTTCCTCCGGTTCCTTGCTTTAATCGGTGAGGGTGAAACGAACCATGTACTTCCACAGATCTCGCCGGTGCCGGGCATATACCTTGCGGCAGCGGTACAGCCCCCGGTAGCTGACGTAGATCACGTGCTTGAGAGAAATGCTGCGCAGGGGATGACGCATGACATACAACAGGGTCTGCAATGTCAGCCCTTTGGGATTGCGCACATAATTGTACACGGGTTTTCGGGTATAGGACACCCGCCGCGCCCCCACCAGGTAGCGGGTAATAAAGTCGAAGTCTTCGCCCCACTCCAGGCGGCTGTTGAAGCGCACCTGCTGCCCGGCGATCAAGTCCCGGCGGAACAGCTTGTTCCACACCACCCCATAGTAAAAACTGTTGGGGTATTTGCACAGCTGCGCCAGAAAATCCTCCAGGGACAGCGCGTCCTCCCGCTTGCCCAGGTCCTTCACTTCGGAAAGGTTGCCGATGATCATCGTGAAGGCGCCGATGACCAGGTCGCTGTCATCTTGCTCCGCCCGGCGCACCATATGCGCTACGGCATCCGGTGCCAGGCTGTCGTCGCTGTCCACGAACTGGACATATTTGCCCCGGCACAGTTCCAAGGCGTGGTTTCTGGTAGCGGATACGCCCTGATTTTCCTGATGCACCACGGTCAGGCGGCGATCCCGGGCCGCGTATGCCTGCAAGCTGGCCAGGGTGCCGTCCGTACTTCCGTCATCCACCGCCACCACCTGTAAGGCTTGATGGCTCTGGGACAGCACGCTGTCCAGGCATCGCTCAATGGTTTTGCTACAGTTATAAGCGGGTATGACCACGCTCACCAGGGGTTGATCCATGCGCAAGTACCTCCGCAACCTTCATCCGGCGATTATCCATAGTCTCTTCATTCTAAGGGCTGGGGCGGGGTTTGTCAAGCCGCGCAACCCTTGTGTAAAAAGGCTTTTGCCCCGGCAGGCAAAGCAGAAGCGTCCGCACGCTGTTTTCCGCAAGATTTACATTGTTTTCACCAGAAGGCTTGAGAATCCGTCAAATTTACGCTATAATGAACGGGTATCAATCTGCCCGCGTGCATTAAAGGAGTAAGAGCGTTGAATCAGTTTGATCGGGATAACAACCAGCACGCCGGGGTGAATCCCGGAACGGAAGACCAACAGGCGACCCGGGTGATGCCTTCTCTTGGCGGAGAGTCCGGCCGCGTTGCCTCCCAAGCGCCCTCCGCCCAGGGAAGCGCCGCGCCCGTGCGGCACCGCCGGGCCGCGCGCTATGCCACGCAAAATGAGACCGTGCAGGAAGAACCCGCGCCCGCCGCGCCGGAGCAATCCTCGGGCGTGCGCCGGATGCCGCCGGTCGTTCAGCAGCCCGTCCAGCCCCAGAGCCGGGCACGGGTCAACCAGCGCGCCGCCGCACAGCCGGCGGCCCAGGGCGTGCCGCGCCCTGCGGCGCTGATGCGCGCGCCCAATCAGGGACAGTCCGTGCAGACGGCCGGACCGGTGCAGCGGCCCAAGCAAGGGAACCGGCAAGCGGTCAGCGATGAAAATTATGCCCAGCAGCCCCCGGTGCAGGAAAGCCCCTTTGCCCGCCCGGCTGCCCGGGAAAACCGGCAGCCCGTGGATGACGCACCCCGCGCCCGCCGCCCTCAGCAGCCCATTTATGAGGAAGACGACTGGGCGCCGGCCCAACCGCCGCAAACGCCTCCCCGCCGCAAGCGCCGGGGCTGCCTGATCAGCCTGGTGGCGGTGGTGCTGGTCGTGGGGCTGGTGGTGCTGGCCTTCCTGCTTCTGCCTAATGACGACAGCGCCCTGGGTTCCCTGAAGGGCCAGGTGCAGGGCGCCCTCAACGGCGTGATGGACAACGTGGCCGGCCTGCTGGGTCAGGACGTTTCCGCGCCGCCGGAGGTACAGGAATTTTCTGCCGCGCCTACCAAGGGCACTGCGCCCATGGATGTGGTCTTTACCCTGACCACCAACAAAACCGCGGCGGGCGTGCGCGTGGTGGATGCCGCTGGCAATCCCTTGGCAGCTACCGTTACCCCTTACTCGGATAACGCGGAATCCCGCATCTGGATGCTGACCCTGTCCATGGATGGGGCCTGGTCCGGAACCGTGGAAGCCCAGGCGCTGGACGCGGAGGGCGTATGGAACCCCAGCGGACGCATCCAGACCCTGGAGATCACCGAACAGGCATTGGCCACCATCGCCGCAGACGTGTTCAACGAGGTGGAAACAACGCCGGTAGCGGAGACTTCCACGCCTGAGGTGGTGACCATGGCGCCCACGCCTTCTCCCACCGCGACGGCGACGGCCACCACCACCCTGGAACCCACGGCGACGCCCACCGCGACGCCTTCGCCTACCCCCACGGCGACGCCTTCGCCCACGCCTACGGCGACGCCCACACCCTCGCCTACGCCTTCTCCCACGCCCCTGCCTGACCTGACGGCGGAGGCCGCGGAAAGCGCTGTGGCCGCCAACGTCATTACCTCCGAGACGGTGTATGAGGGTTCCAAGAAGAACGCCGAGTATGCCCGGGACGAGGCAAGCAGCTATAATATGGGCGACCAGAGCAACTACCTGCTGCTGGACTTTGGCGTGACCACCTTCCGCGGCAGCAACTTCCGTCAAAACGCCGCCAGCGGCAACGTCAGCCAGCTGCCCAGCACCCTGTCCGTGGCCTGGACCCAGGAAGCGGGCAGCGTAAAGGGCTCTAGCCGCAGCTACTACGGCATCGGCTGGACGGGACAGCCCGCCATCATCAAGTGGAGCAAGGAAGTGCGCGAAACCACCAACATCGTGGAGGAAAAGCGCAACGTGACGGCCCTGAAGGAGGTGATCCTGGCGGGCCTGGACGGCAAGATCTACTTCCTGGACCTGGCCGACGGCACGCCCACCCGGGACGCCATTGACGTGGGCTACCCCATGAAGGGCTCGGTGAGCGTTAGCGCCTACGGCATGCCCATGATGACCGTGGGACAGTACGCCCGCAAAATGGCCAGCGGCACCGGCGACATCGGCCTGCGGTTCTTCAACCTGCTCAATCAGAAGCAGGTCTACTTGCTGGACGGCCTGGACGACCGGGCCGTGGGTGTGGAGGGCTCCTTCGACACCTCCGCGCTGTTTGACCGCACCAACGACGGCCTGGTGGTGGCCGGCACCAACGGCATGCTTTATACCCTGGACCTGAACACTGAGTACGACGCCAAAATGGGCAGCCTGAGCATCGATCCCGAGGAACAGCTGCTGGTGGCGAAGGCTTCCGGCCAGAAGAGCAAGACCGTGCAGGTGCTCTCCTCCCTGGCCATGTACAGCCACTACGCCTATTATGCGGACATGACGGGTATCCTCCGCTGCGTGGATACCGATACCATGCGCACCGTCTGGGCCGTAAAGCTGGGCGACGCGGTGCAGGCCGCCGTTTCCCTGGACTTTGACGCGGACGGCAGCCTGTGGGTCTACGCGGCCAACACCCTGCAAAACCGCTCCAAGGGCACTTGCGACATTCGCCGCTTCAACGCCATGACCGGCGAGGAAAGCTGGACGCTCTCCGTGGGCGTAACCAAGGGCGACAGCGACGTAATTCCCGGCGCTATGGCTTCCCCGGTGCTGGGCGAAGGCAGCATTGACCACCTGGCCATCTTCACCCTGTCCAAGCTCAGCAGCGACCCCGGCGTTTCCGTAACGGCGGAGGCCCCCGGCGCGGTGATTGCGGTGAACAAGCAGACCGGCGCGGTGGAGTGGACCTACGCCCTGAACGCCTATACCTACTCCAGCCCCGTAGCCGTTTACACCGAGAGCGGCGACGCCCGGATTATCCAGTGCGACAACGACGGCAATATCTACCTGCTGGATGGCCTGACCGGCAGCCTGGTCTCCACCCTGAAGGTGGAGGGGAACATTGAGGGTTCTCCCGCGGTGTATATGGATACCATGGTGGTGGGTACCACGGGCAAGAATTCTTCCTATATCTACGGTATCACCCTGCAATAACATGCTTTGAACCGAATATGCAAGCGGCGGGAGCAGGACTCCCCGGGCGGTACTCCCGCGCCGGCGTCCTGCGTCCGCCGCTTGCGCTTTGCCTGGGCATCCGGGCAGGCGCCGTTCTGCCTTGCATAAATATTATATCTGATAAAGGAGGTACCTATGGCACAAAAGGTATTGGTCGCCCTGGACCAGGGAACTACCAGTTCCCGGGCCGTAGTCTTTGACACGGCAGGGCATATGCTGGCCGCCCACGGGGTGGAGTTCCCGCAGATTTTTCCCAAACCCGGCTGGGTGGAACATGACCCCCATGATATTCTGGATACCCAAACCACGGCCCTGCGCCAGGCGGTGAAGCTCAGCGGCGTGGACGTGGCGGATATTGCCGCCATCGGCATTACTAACCAGCGGGAAACCACCCTGCTGTGGGACCGGGAAACCGGCGAATGCGTCCATAACGCCATCGTCTGGCAATGCCGCCGCACCGCGCATTATGTGGAGAAGCTCATGGCCCAGGGCTATGGAGACAAGATCCGGGAGAAAACCGGGCTGGTGCCCGACGCCTATTTCTCCGGCACCAAGCTGGCCTGGCTGCTGGACCGGCTGGACCTCCATGAGCGGGCAGAGCGCGGAGAGCTGTGCTTCGGCACGGTGGACAGCTTTCTGGCCTGGCATCTGGTGACCGGCCGCCCCCATGTGACCGACGCAACCAACGCCGGCCGCACCATGCTTTTTAACCTGAAAACCCAGGGCTGGGATGACGAACTGCTGGCCATGATGGACATTCCCCGGGCTTGCCTGCCGCAGGTGGTGGACACCGCGCAGGTCATCGGCACCCTGGACCCGGCCATCCTGGGGCGCCCCATTCCCGTGGCGGCCATGGCCGGCGACCAGCACGCCTCCCTGTTCGGCCAGGCCTGCCTGCATCCCGGCATGGTCAAGAATACCTACGGCACCGGCTGTTTCATGCTCATGAACACCGGCGAGGAACTGGTATCCAGCCGCAGCGGGCTATTGTCCACCATGGCCTGGCGTATCGGAGGCAAGCCCACCTACGCCCTGGAGGGCAGCGTATTCATGGGCGGCGCCACCATTCAGTGGCTGCGGGACGAGATGAAGCTCATCTCCACCGCCGCGGAGAGCGAAGGCATGGCCAAGTCCGTGAAGGATACGGGCGGGGTGTACCTGGTGCCCGCCTTTACGGGTTTGGGCGCGCCCTGGTGGGACATGTACAGCCGGGGCACCCTCATCGGCATGACCCGGGGCACGGGCCGCGCCCATGTGGTGCGGGCCGCGCTGGAGGCCATTGCCTACCAGTCCGCGGACCTGATGGACGCCATGGCCAAGGATTGCGGCCATGCGCCCACCCAGCTGCAGGTGGACGGCGGCGCCAGCGCCAACGGCTTCCTGATGCAGTTCCAGGCGGACATCATGGGCGTGAACGTGGTGCGCCCGCGGGTCATGGAGACCACCGCTCTGGGCGCGGCGCTGCTGGCCGGTTTGGCCACCGGCGTATATGGCAGCCTGGAGGAAACTGCCGCCGTGTGGCAGCGTGACCTGACCTTCGAGCCGCAAATGGAGGATTATCACCGGGCGCAGCTTCTGGCAGGCTGGCACAAGGCCGTGGAGCGCTCCCTGCGCTGGGCCAAGGAATAAAGCATCCGCCGGACGGCAAGCCCCAGGACGGCTCCCTCCGGCAGTCTTTCGAAAGCGGCCAGCGCACTCTCCGGGGCGAAACGGCTCGTACCGGATGCATCGCCGCAGCGCATCCAAACAGACAAAGGCGCAGCCCCCTGCGATCGCGTACTGTCACGCGGTCATGGGCGCTGCGCCTTTGCGCTTGCCGTGTTCCAAGCTGAGGCGCGGACGCGCCTCGAAACCTGCCGGGTTAGGTGGACCCCGTATGGGCTTTGAAGCAATGCGACAAAATGCCGCCAACCAGGATCAGGCACCCGGCTGCGCCTGCAAGCAAACCGCTGGAATAATCCGTCAGAAAGGAATACCTGAAATCCAGAGAAACCAAAATGCTCAGCGCCAACCCGATATAGAAAAATAGACGAAACAGGGATTCCCATTTTTTTGCGCGCATACCGTTGCCTCCTCACGTCATTCGCATGTAGATCAGCTTGACCACCGCCGCCGTAAGCAGCTGCGCTGCCGCCACGGCTATCAGCGTAACAAAAATCAGCTCGTTGCAATAGCCTAGAACAGTGCCGGCAACCATCAACGCCACGGCAAACGCCAGGTTCAACGGCATGCCGGCCTTGGCGCGTATGGCTTTCATCCGTTCGTCGTTTTCTTTGACGTACTGACGCCGCAGGCTATTTTCATCCCGCAAGGCGCTGCCATACCGCACCATGGCCGCGGCTGCCGCCATGCCGAGGACAGCGGTGATACCGCACTGAAAAGCAAACACATTGCTCGCCTTGATCTCGGCGGTTGCAAAAAACGAGTCGTAGATGCCCAAACCAACGGCAAACAGCACCAGCGCCGACAGCAGCGCCATTCTTGCCCGGAGAACCTTTCTGTAAGCTTTCATCGCCTTTACCTTTCCTCCATATCCCCTGACAGATCAAATACTTCCTCAATGGTCAGCCCGAAATGTTTTGCAATTTTATAGGCCAGGGGTAAGGACGCCACATACTTTCCCGTCTCAATGGAAGTAATGGTCTGCCGCGTGGTCCCTACGGCTGACGCCAACTCCTCCTGGGAAATCCTCCGTTCCTTTCGGAGCTGCCTAATGTTTGTTTTCAAGCTATGTTCCTCCATGCTGCAAAGTAAACTTTGCAAAAAAAGTATAGCACGCTTTGTATTTTATGGATTCTGCAACGAGGAGTGACGGCCTGAGAACATCTATATCGCGCCGCTTCTTTGTGCGGCGGCAGCAGAACTCTTTTTTGTTAAGCGTGGTTTTCCTCACTTTTTTGACACGCAGCCGGCCCGGACGATATATCGTCCGGGCCGGCTGGCTGTTGACAAAGTAATTTGCCTCATCACTTGTGCAAGTTGTGTATGCATTCTTGCGGAGGCAAGAGGTTTCGCGCCTGCGGGCGCGACCAGGGGGGCTTTCCGATCGCCCCCTGGACCCCTTCGGCCCTATGCTTGATGGAACTTATGCAGGTTAGGGAAGCTGAGGCTTCATTCTTTCTTGCGGAGGCAAGAGGTTTCACGCCTGCGGGCGTGACCAGGGGGGCTTTCCGATCGTTCCGCAACCTCAATCGTCGCGGCATTCTGCCGCTCGTTTCGGTTGAGAAAGGCAGGCATGCTCAACCGGTCCGCCGTGGGCGGATTGCCTTTTCCAGTGGAAAAGACAACCTTCCGGGCGGTTATGCCCGCCTTTTCCTTTGGAAACCTGCGGTCCCATACGCTATGGATTTTTTGAAAGTTGGGAAGCCTGAAAGTTCATTATTCTTGCAGTCCTATGAAAAAAACGCGCCTTTTTCAACAGTCTGACGGCCCGGACGAAATCTCGTCCGGGCCGCTTTGCATGTTCAGGGTTTGTATCAGCACAGCGCGCGCAATGCGGCGCAGGCGGTATCGAAAGCCGCGTCGGCGTTGTCATAGCAGAAGGGACTCATCTTGGTCTTTTCTCCGTCGCGCTCCAGGGCCTGGAGGCCGGAGAAAAGCTGGAGATGAGGCTCGATGGTCACGGCGATTCCGCCCTGTGCCCGGTACGCGTCCAGAATCCGCTTTACCTGGCCCATGCCATGCCCGGCGGGTACAACCTTGCCGTCGGCCATGGCGTCCTTGATATGCAGGTAATGAATGCGGGAGGCCAACAGCTCCCAGGCTTCCCAGGTTTCTTGACCGCACTGGATGAAGTTGGCTGGATCAAACACGCCCACCAAGGCGGGGAACAGGTCCAGCAGTTCCTTGCAGCGGCTGGCAACATCCCCATAGATGCCCTTTTCGTTTTCGTGACAGAACAGCAGACCACTGCCTTCGCCTACCCGGAGCATATCTCCCATCTGGTCAATGACCTGCTGGCGGCAGCTCTCCGGTGTGCGGCCCGCGGGAATGTAGAAAGAGAACATTCGCAGGTTTGCGGCGCCCAGCTCCCGGCCTACTTCCAGGGTATGGCGGAGCTTGTCCAGGTGAGCGGCAAAATCATCCTTCTCCAGGTCAATTTTGCCGATGGGCGAACCCACGGACCACACCGTCAACCCGGCGTCCTCCAGGCGGCGGCGCGTCTCACGGGCCTTTTCCAGGGAAATGTCGGAAACGTTCTCCCCGTCCACACCGCGGATTTCAAGACCCTGGAGTCCATTGCGCTCCATGGCCGCAATCTGTCCGGCCAGGGTTGGGCTGGCTTCGTCGGCAAAGGCAAATACGCGCAGTTTTTCCATGCGAACTACCTCCTTTTATTCAGCTCCGCGGCAGAGGGGCTGCTTGCTTTACGGCATTCAGCGCTCACGCTCCGCTTCGGAGCCGTCCTTTTCATCGGTTTCCTGCTTGCCATCCTCCTGGGGAACAAGCTTGCTGACCAGGGCCACCTCCACCCGGTGATCCGTTAGGCGCTCCACGCGAATGTGCAGTCCGGCGGCGTCCACCTCGGGGTGAGTGCCGTCCTGGGGTATGGTGGTGAACTGATCGAAGATCAGCCCGCCCAGGGTATCGTATTCCTTCTCGGTGGGCAGCTCGATTTCAATGGCCTTAGAAAGTTCTTCCAGGCTCACCGCGCCGTTGACCCGCCACAGGTTGTCATCCACCTTGACGATGTCCGCCACGGCCTGCGGATCCGTCTCGTCATAAATGTTGCCGACGATTTCTTCCAGCAGGTCCTCCATGGTGACAATGCCGCTCATGCCGCCGTATTCGTCCACCACGATGGCCATATGCACCTTCTTCTGCTGCATGTCCCGGAATAGCACGTCCGCCTGGACGGTCTCCGGTACGAAATATGCCTCCCGCAGCAGTTCCCGCACGGGGCGGGGCTGGGGTGCGTGGTTGTTGAGCAGGAAATCACGGGTATTCAAAATGCCCACGATGTCGTCCATGTCCTTGTCGTAGACGGGAAAGCGGCTCAGCCCCGTGTCCAGGATGGTGGCGATGATGGTTTCCCGGCTGTCATCCACGTTGAGGCTGGTCACGTCCGTTCGGTGGGTCATCACATCTTCGGCGGTGCGGTTGTTGAACTCGAAGATGTTCTCGATCATTTCCTTTTCGTTTTCCTCAATGGCGCCGCTCTCGCCGCCCATGTCCACCATGGCGCGGATCTCTTCCTCGGTAACCTCCTCAGGTTCGGCGTTGGGATTAATGCCCAGCAGGCGCAGCACGCCGTTGGTGCTCTTGCTCAGCAGCCACACCACCGGGCGGAAGAAGGCCGCCAGGGTCAGGATGACCTTGCAGCTCATCCGAGCCACACGTTCGGGCTGCTGCATGGCGATGCGCTTGGGCACCAGCTCGCCCAGCACCAGAGTAAAGTAGGACAGAATCAGGGTAATCAGAATGACGCACAGGGTATTGAGCAGCTGCGGGTCCATGCTGACGCCTGCGGCCAGAATGGCCCCGGCCAGTACGCTGGCAAAGTTCTCCGCGGCAAAGGCGCTGCCCAGGAAGCCCGCCAGGGTAATGCCCACTTGAATGGTGGAAAGGAAGCGGTTGGGGTTTTCCGCCAGCTTCATCAGCAGCTTGGCCACCCGGTCGCCTTCCTCCGCCTGACGGCGCACCTTCACGTCGTTCAGGGAAAGCACGGCGATTTCCGTGGCCGCAAAGTAGGCGTTAACGGCGATGAGAATCACTTGCAGTAGTAGCGGGCCGCCTATGGGGTCGGATGACAAAGAAATCCCTCCTTAATTTGTAAAACAATCCAACATGCATTATAGCATAAAATCCCTTTTTTTTGAAGGGGGTATTTTTCCGGCGCCGTCTGCCAACCCATTCCGGCATGTTTCTTCCCTGTTTTTTTCCGAAAATCCCTTGACAGTGGAAGTTAGATGCGCTAAACTATCCCCCGGTTAGATGTTAGACACAGCTAACCTGGTTTTATCCAAATGGGTTAGCCGAGACTAATTCAAAAGGAGGCCGCACATGATGCCCTTGGGAATGGCCCGGGTGGGCGAGGTAAACGTCATCCGCAGGATTACCGGCCGGGACGAGGTTCGCCAGCACCTGGCGGAAATGGGGTTTGTGGTGGGCGAGGAGGTCCGCGTGGTTTGCGAACTGAGCGGCAACCTGATTCTTTCTGTGAAGGACAGCCGCGTGGCTCTGGACAAATCCATGGCTATGCGCATCCTGGTATAAAGCGGCGGTATGGAGAAAGGAAGGATGTTCACATGAAAACGCTGCGGGACGTGAAGGTTGGCGAGCGCGCGGTGATCCAGCGGCTCCACGGGGAGGGCGCACTGAAGCGGCGCATCATGGACATGGGGCTGACCAAGGGCACGGAAGTTTACGTGCGTAAGGTAGCGCCTCTGGGGGACCCTATGGAACTGACGGTGCGCGGCTACGAGCTGTCGGTACGCAAGGGAGACGCGGAGTTCATCGAGGTGCGGTAAGCTCCATGGGAGCGCCGCTTTTCATAGCTCCAAAAGTTAGCCATATCTAACATACGGACGGGAGGAACAGCGTATGGCAATCACCATCGCCCTGGCAGGCAACCCGAACAGCGGCAAAACCACCATGTTCAACGACCTGACCGGGAGCAATCAGTACGTGGGCAACTGGCCCGGCGTCACCGTGGAAAAAAAGGAAGGTCGCCTCAAGGGCGCAGAGGACGTGATCATTCAGGATCTGCCTGGGATTTACAGCCTCTCCCCCTACACTCTGGAGGAGGTGGTGGCCCGAGGCTATCTGGTTAACGAGCGGCCCGATGCCATATTGAACATTGTGGACGCCGCAAACATCGAACGGAACCTGTACCTGACCACGCAGCTGGCGGAGCTGGGCATCCCCATGGTGCTGGCGCTGAACATGATCGATGTCACCCGGAAAAACGGGGATGTCATCGACCTGAAAAAGCTGGGAGAAGCCTTGCAGTGCCAGGTGGTGGAAACCTCCGCCCTGCGGGGGGAGGGCAGCCGGCAGGCGGCGCAGAAGGCCGCGGAACTGGCCCGTAAGGGCCAGCGGCGGCAGCCGCCCCATGTCTTTGAGGGCAGCGTGGAGCACGCTTTGGCCCACATCGAGGACCTGATTGTTCACAATGACGGGGAGGAGCCCATCCACCATCATCACGCGGACGGCGCGGTGCATCCGGGAGGCATCGTGCCGGCGCACCTGACCCGCTGGTATGCCATCAAGCTCTTTGAGCGGGACGAGAAGGTGACGGCGGAGCTGGATCTTCCCGGAGGCATCCGCAAGGAGATCGAGCAGGTCATCCAGGAATGCGAGCAGGAGATGGACGACGACGCGGAATCCATCGTCACCAACCAGCGCTATGCCTACATCAGCAGGCTGGTATCCGCTTGTGTGCGCAAGGGCAAGCCCAAGGGCAGCCTGACCGCCTCGGACAAAATCGACCGGGTGGTGACCAACCGCTGGCTGGCCCTGCCCATCTTTGTGGCGGTTATGGCGTTGGTATATTACATCGCCGTATCCACCATCGGCACCATCGTCACCGACTTCACCAACGACGTGTTTGTGGGCGAATGGATTCAGGAACCCGTGCGGGTATGGATGGAGAGCGTCGGCACCGCAGGCTGGCTTACGGGACTGATCTGTGACGGTATCATTGCCGGCGTGGGCGCGGTGATCGGCTTCGTGCCCCAGATGCTGGTGCTGTTCTTCCTGCTGGCCATCCTGGAGGACGTGGGCTACATGGCGCGCATCGCTTTCATCATGGACCGCATCTTCCGCAAGTTCGGCTTATCGGGCAAGAGCTTCATCCCCATGCTCATCGGCACCGGCTGCGGCGTGCCCGGGGTCATGGCCTCCCGGACCATTGAAAACGACCGGGACCGCAAAATGACCATCATGACCACTACCTTCATTCCCTGTTCGGCCAAGCTGCCCATTATCGGTCTGATTGCCGGGGCGCTGTTCCATAATGCCGGATGGGTGGCCACCTCCGCGTACTTCATCGGCGTGGCGGCCATTGTCATCAGCGGCATTCTGCTGAAGAAAACCCGCATGTTCGCCGGGGACCCCGCGCCCTTCGTCATGGAGCTGCCCGCCTATCACGCCCCTTCCGCCCGGAACGTGCTGCACAGCATGGGCGAGCGGGGCTGGAGCTTCATCCGCCGGGCTGGCACGGTGATTCTGCTCTCCGCCATTGTGATCTGGTTCACCCAGACCTACGGCTGGGAGGCCAAGCCCGTGGAGGCACCGGAGGGCACCGAAGTGGTCGCCGCCGAGGAAGCGCCCCTGGTCTTTGGGGAGGTGGAAAACACGGACCACAGCATTCTGGGCCGCGCAGGCTCGGCGGTGGCGCCGGTGTTCGCGCCCCTGGGCTTCGGGGACTGGAAGCCTACGGTGGCCACGGTGCTGGGTCTGGTGGCCAAGGAGGAGGTGGTCAACGTGTTCGGCATCGTCTACGGCACCGACACCGACGACCGGGATACCGCCACGCTGCTGGAGGAGGGCTCCGCGGAGGAAGTCGAGGCGGGCCTGACCCCCATCGCCGCGGGCTTCAACGAAACCAGCAACGGCCACGGCGCGTTGGCGGCCTTTGCTTTCATGATCTTCAATCTGCTGTGCGCGCCTTGCTTTGCGGCTATCGGCGCCATCAAGCGGGAGATGAACAACGCAAAGTGGACCTGGTTTGCCATCGGCTATCAGTGTGTGTTCGCCTATGCGGCGGCGCTGATGGTCTATCAGTTGGGGCTGCTGTTTGCCGGCGCAGGGTTCGGCCTGGGCACGGCGGCGGCGCTGGCGCTGCTGGTGGCGCTGGTCTATCTGCTGGTACGGAAGAACCCCTATGACGAAAACCATCTGACCCAACGAATCAGGGTGGGCGCATAAGCGCCCTGCCCGGAAAGGAGCAAAGCCATGGCAACCTGGATCATCGGCGGCGTGCTGCTTATGGTGGTGGGCACAATCCTTTGGAAAATGATCAAGGACCGGCGAGCGGGTAAAGGCGCCTGCGCCTGCGGCGGAGATTGCAGCCGCTGCAAGGGCTGCCACTGAAGCGGTCAATCCGGCGCCATCCCGTGGGAAGTCCTCGAACATTCCTTCCTATTCGGATGAAGCACCGATGTGGGCGCACCGTTTTATGATCGGCACACCCTGGGCGGTCGGCAAAGTATTATGTCGGCGGAGGCAAATGCAAGTCGGAGGGGCTACGGCCCCTCCGACACAGACTGCAGACAAAGTAATTTGCTTCATCCTTTTTGCAAGTTTTGTATGCATGCTTGCAGATGCAAAAGGTTTCGCGCCAGCGGGCGCGACCAAAGGGCTTTCCGATCGCCCTTTGGAAACCTTCGGCCCTCATACGCTATGAAATACTGGCAAGTTTGGGGACCTGAAGCTTCATTTTTCTTGCGGCCCCATGAAAAAACGTGCCTTTTTCAACAGTCTGAGTCGGAGGAGGTACGGCCCCTCCGACACCTCTCCGAGTTTTTGACAGTCTGCGCGGCGGGAAGGCATTCCCGCCGCGATTATTTTTTATATTACTTTAATGCAGAAATCCTCGCATACCGGGGCGCAATAGCCGCAGCGGACGCATTTGTCCTGGTCGCAGACACACTTGCCGTTTTCCAGCCGCAGGGCGCCCTGGCGGCAGCGGGCCACGCAGCGGCCGCAGCCCCGGCAGTAGTCGTGGATCATCAGGCGGCGGGGTTCCCGCCGGGTCTGAGTCAAAGCTTCCACGGAAGGCTCCAGCCCCTCCATCAGGCGCAGGTCCACATCCAGCTCCGCTTCGGACTGCACGCCCACGCAGACGGTGTCGATGGTCCCCAGACCGCGCAGGTAGTCAAAGGCCTGCCGGGGGTCCGCAATCAGATGCCCGCCTCCCAGGGGCTTCATGGCATAAATGCCGATGTTCCCAGCATGGGCCCGGGCAATGGCTTGCGCCATCTCGTCCCGGGTGCCGTCGGGAATGCCCACGCCGGTAATGTTGATCAGCGGAAAGATTACGTCCACGCCGGGATACCGCGGGGCGTAATCCACCGCCGCTACCCGATGCGTGGAAAAGCCTACCGCCAGGATCTTTCCCTTGGCCTTCTGCTCCAGGTAAAAGTCGAAGGCCTCCCGGTGTCCCTTCAGGGTCAACCGGTCCTCCTGCTCATGCATAAGAAAAATGGGAATCACGTCCACATCCATGGCCCGGCGCGCCTCCTCAAAGGCGGCTTCCGCTCCGGCACGGTCATAGGCGTAGGATTTGGTGGACACAAGCAAATCCGGCCGGCGTTTCAGCGCCAGCCGGAGGGGCTCGTAGGTTTCGTAATACTGGGCGGTGTCAAAGAGATTCACACCCTGCTCCGCGGCATAGAGAATCAGCTCCGCACCGCGCTGGGGCGGAAAGTTTTTCTGCAAGGGACTCATGGTAAGCGTCCCCAGGGCCAGCGGGGAGACCATCAGCCCGGAACGGCCCAGCGGCACCCGGCGCATCATTGCCCCACATGCCCCGCCAGATAGAAGCGCACCAACTCTTCCAGGATCTCGTCCCGCTCCAGGCGGCAGATCATGCTCCGCGCCTGGTTATGGCTGGTGATATAGGTGGGGTCCCCGGAAATAATATAGCCCACAATCTGCGTGATGGGGTCGTAGCCCTTGGCTTCCAGGGCGTGATAGACGTACATGAGGATATCCTGCGCCTCGTTTCCGGATTCCTGGATAGGCTGCAATTTGGTCGTGTCGAAGGTGTCCGGCACAGTCGCTCCCCCTTTCGGTAATGTAGGTTTATTATACACGAGGATGCCCGGAATGGAAAGCCCCAATCCGCGGCGGTGAAAAAAATTTGCCCCGCCAGGGTATGTTTACCGATGTAAACAAACATACAACGGGGGAGCGGCGGGAAATCTTGCCACAAGGAAAAATATTTCTTATCAAAGGCCCATAGGCACGCCCTGGTATGCTATACTTTTCTCAGAGCGCCCCAGGGCGCGGGAGCATGGAACGAAAGAGGTGCGTGTTTCTGATGACACTCAAGGAAAAACTGACAGCCTGCATGGAGGATGCGGTGGCGCGGCAGGAAGTGGCGGGGGCCAGCGTGCTGGTGATGCGTCACGGCGGAGAGGTGGTCTATGCCGCTGCGGGCATGGCTGACCGGGAGGCCGGCAGGCCCATGGCCCGGGACACCATCTGCCGGCTGTTCTCCCAGAGCAAGCCCGTGACCGCTGTGGCGGTGATGCTGCTGGCAGAGCGGGGACAGCTCGACCTGTGCGAGCCGGTGGAAACCTTTTTGCCGGGATTCCGCAAGCAGCAGGTGCTTACGGAGAAGGGGCTGGTTCCCGCACGCCGTCAGGCCACGGTGATGGACCTGCTGGGCATGACTGCCGGGCTGTGCTATCCCGGGGAGGACCCCGCGGGCAAAGCTGCCGCGGAGCTTTTCGCGGAGAATGATGCCCGCATGCAGCGGGGAGAAGGTATGTCCACCGTGGAGCTGTGCGACCGCATGGGCCGGCTGCCTCTGGCCTTCCATCCCGGTGAACACTTCCGGTACAGCACCTGCGCCGACGTGCTGGGCGCGGTGGTGGAGGTGGCTTCGGGCAGGCCCTTCGCCCGCTTCCTGGAAGAGGAGATATTCCGTCCCCTGGGCATGAAGGATACCGCCTTCTGGGTTCCGCCGGAGAAGCGGGAACGCTTTGCCCAGGCCTATACCAACCCGGGCGAGCTTCGCCCGTACCGGCAGACGCACCTGGAAATCGGCGATTATGACCGGGAGCCGGCCTTCGCTTCCGGCGGCGCGGGCCTGGTTTCCACCCTGGACGATTACGCGGCTTTTGCCGCCATGCTGCTGGCAGAGGGCCGCTGCCCCGGCGGGCGGCTTCTGCAGCCCGAGACCGTGCGTTTCCTGACCGCGCCCCAGCTGGGCCCCCAGCCCCTGCAGGATATGTGGAATTCCCTGGACGGGTTCAGCTACGGCAAGCTCATGCGGATCATGCGCGATCCGGGCCGGTATCCCGGCCTGAGCCGCATGGACGAATACGGCTGGGACGGCTGGCTGGGCACATATTTTGCCAACTTCCCCCGGGAGGAGATGACCCTGCTCATGATGACCCAGCGCACGGACCACGGTACCGGGCCGCTTACCCGCAAGCTGCGCAACCTGCTGCTCTCCAGCCCGGAGGCGCGGCTGTAAGGCGGTAGAATAGAGAAAAGGAGCCGTGCGGGGCGTTCCCGCACGGATCCTTGCCTCCATATCAGGCCCGGAGCTGACGGTGCCATACCAGCACCGATTGTCCCGGGGCAGGCTCGGATTTCTCCAGATCAGGGTTCATCTCCAGCAGTTGCGTTCTGGGCAAGCGATACCGCCGGGCAATATCCCACAATGCTTCCCCGGGCTGGGTGAAATAGAGGATCAGACTGTCGCTGGGCGGATCGGCCTCGGCGCGTTCCGCATCGGTGGCCAGGGCGGCTTCCTGGGTTTCCAGGCCGCTGCTGTGTAGGTGCAGGATGTATTTCATTTCTACCCGGTCGCTGGTGATGGCGCTGACCTCCACTTCACCTACGGTCAAGGTAAGAAAATCCTCCGGAGCGCTCTCGGCGGCAAAGGTCAGGCGGAAAGGTTCCTCCTGGAACACGGTCACAGGGGCGTCGCTGTCGTCGGTCATGTACAGCAGCGTCACCTCCAGCATCCCCTCTACCGTCAGCCGTCCGCCAATCTGCTCTCGGCCGGTGAGTACCGGCACCGCGAAGCCGCACAGCACCGTGCGCGCCGCGGGGCTGCCCTCGGGAAGCATGAGCATCAGCTTGCCGCTTTCGGCGGCCTGTACTTCCCGATCGTCCACCCGGCAGCGGACGGGAGCGCGGGTGAGGCGTACATCCTCGCCCACGGTGGTATAGGCGTCCTGGAGCACGGTGGCTTCTTCCCGGCGGTCTGCCCAGGCGGTAAGCCCCAGGAGGACTTCCACCCGCAGGGTGCGTTCGCCCTCCGCGCCCTCCTGGCTGACCACGGCCACATCCTTTACCACGGCCCGGCCGTTGAGCAGTTCCCCGTCTTCACCGGCCAGCTCCACCGCCTGATCAAAGGGCAAGGCGTGCCGGGTGACGCACAGGGGCTTGCCGGGCGTCTCGGAGGCATGGTAGACTTCCAGGGAAACCGTGCCGCTGATGCCTGCTCGGCCCAGCCCGCCGGTGACTTCGGTGACCCGGGGCAGGGCCGTGCCATAGAGAGTTTGGGTGACTTGCAGTCCTGCGGGCAGGTCAAATTCTTCGCGTACCAGGGCTTCCGCCTGGCCCTGGGCTACCGTGCGCTTCAGGGATAGGGTGCAGGTGCGCTGCTCCAGGCCTTCCACCCCGGCGATGCCCGTCAGGGCGGCTACCGGCTGGGACGAGAGCACACGGCACCGGGTTTGCAGGATGGCCTTGAGCCCCAGACGTCCGCTGTAGGCCGCGGCCTCCACATGCTCCACGGCGGCGTCGCCCCGACAGAGCATCCGGGCCTGGGCGCCGGGCAGGTCGAGGGTATGGGTGAAGTCGGCGCTGGCTTCCATGGCCTGCGGTTTGTCAGGGTCGCCTTGGGTATACAGGGCGTGAAACACTACCCGCCCCTCCAGCACCACCTTGTCCTGCTGGGCTTCTACGTTGTCCAAGACTACCATGGCCCCGGCGGAAAGCACCCGGGCTTCCTCCCGTAGCCCGCCGGGCAGGGTGATCTCTCCCTCCACCGCCGCTTGGCCCTGGGCGCTACCCACCAGGCGCTCCATTTGCAGATTTTCCCGAAGGCATTTCATTTCCATAAGGCGTTGTCCTCCCTGCGATGGTCGTTCGCAAAGGCATATGCATAGGAGGACCAAATTAGACGCGCATGCCCCGGCTGCCGTTTCGGCAACCGGGGCATGCTGTTTTTTATTTCCGTTTGAGGAATACCGTAATCCGTTGATCCATGGGTGCGATGTAGTAGCGGTCTGTGAACATGATTTGTGGATACTCCACCAGCGTCAGCTCATTTTCACGGAAGGGGATCACAAAGGTGCTTTCCATGGAGGAAGCCGTTCCGTCGGAGGTTACCTGCGTCAGGGCGCAGAAGTCGGGGAAGGTATCTTCCTCGTACAGCTGCAGGCCCGTCAGGATCTGCGCGGCGGGTTCCGCGTCCACGGTTATCTTCAGGCTGGGCAGATAGCTTTCGAAGGGGATTTCCTGCTTATCCTGGATCATGACCACGCTGGCTTGCCAGGCGTCGGTCATGGGCTGCTGGGAGGCTACGGCTGCCTGCTCGCTTTCCGACAGGTTCGATACCGGCTGCAGGGCGATTTTGAAGCGAACTTCTTTGAGGCTACCGCCCAGCTGCTCAATGGTTTCCTGCATCTTCTCGTTCAGGAAATCGTCCAGACGTACCAGGACCTGCACGCCGTTCTGGCTCAGGCTCAGGCTGTCCACACCCAAGCGCTCCAGGTTGCGCAGCCCCAGCCAGCTCAGGCGGAAGAAACGCCCCTCATAGCTGGGATTGCCGTCCGAGTCGGTGACGTAGCCGCCATCTTTGCTCAGTTCCGCTTCGCAGCGCAGCTGCAACAGCACTTCGTCGGTGCTCTCGTTATGGCGCAAAATGGGGCTGAAGGGGCGGTACTTCTCGTCGGAGGTAGCAAACACCACGTTGCCGATCACCGAATGGGTCACGGTCAGCTCGTCCTGGGTATTGAGCACCACAGCCACTGTGCGTCCGTCCTTGCGGACGATCTCCTGGCGCACAGGATGAAGCATCTCGTAGAAGAACACCGGGAAAGTCCCGCCGCCGGGCAGAATGGTAAAGGTGGCCGCATCGCCGGGCAGGCGCAGGACGTAGTAGTCCTCCGCCTCCAGCATGTCCAGGGTGAAGGCATAGTTGCCCACATCCTCGCCTTCCTCGCGGGTCAGGTAGCCCGTCACCTGGTCATCCCCCAGCAGGCCGCGGGTGGTGAAGGTGAATTCCGGGTCCATCTCGCCGGTGAACTTCTCCTGGTTGGGGTCGGGGATAATATAGACCACGGCTTTGGTGATCTTGAAGGCCACATCGTATACGCCGGGCAGGTATGCCGCGGAGGTTTCAGGAATGGTCACATGCATGACGTATTCCCCCACCTTCCAGGGGATTCCGTCGCGGTTCAGGTCATTGCCGGAATAGGTGACGCTGACGCCTTCCGGTAGCTCGAAGGGGCAGGTATACGCTTTACCCGTGTAGGCTGCGTCGGCGGATTCGGGCGCGGTGTACGCGCTGCGAATCTGCTGGGTATACACGTCGCTGAACTGGAAGCCGTCGTCGTTTTCTGCGGTGAGTTCCACGCCCGCGGTACGGGTGGCGTATACCCGGAAGGAAACTACCTGGCCCTTGGTCAGCCCGGTAATGGTTACCTGGCCCAGTCCGCTGGCCCGGGACGCTTGCGCCACGTAGCAGTCCGCCATGGGCTGACCGGCGCTGCCTACCAGGTACTGCACGCCCGCGCTGCCTGCCTCCGGGGCGGCAAAGGTAATCAACAAGGATCCATCCGCTTGACCTTGGACGGTCACGCCGGAGATCTCCACGCCGGGGTCCACCGGCGTCACGCCCGGGGCTACCACGGCGGTGTAGACTTCATCGCCATTGGTGGCCCCCACGTCCTCGCCCGCCAGGTCCGTGATGCCCCATAGGTACACGGAACCGTCATAATGGGTCTGGTAGGCATAATCCTGCCCGTTCACCCGCAGCGTCAGCCGCTGGTTCACCACAGGATTGCCGCTCTTGTCCTTGAGAAGCAGCTTGGTATAGCTGCCGGGAACTTCGGGCTCCACCTTGACGTTCCCCGCCAGGGTAACGCCGGTAAGGTCGGTCTGGCCGCGCAGCAGCAAACGCCCTTCCACGCAGCGCAGGGTCAACGCGGAACCGGCCTCCACGGCCAGGGGAGCGGAGGCGGCGGACAGGGCGTTGTCTCCCCGCAGGGTCACCGTCAGGTTTTTGCCGCCGGTAACCGCCAATGCGGCGGCAGAGGTGGAATCCAACTGCACATTGGAGAAAGCGCCCTGGGCCTCCGTAGCGCCCGACGCTCGAATGGCGCCATCCAGGGTAGCGCCGGGACCCTGCACCTCAAAGGAAGCGGCGTCTCCCGCGTCCACCTGAGCGGTAGCGGAGGAAAGCAGGAACAGGGGCGTGCCCTCGGGCGTGGTCACCGCGCGAATCGCGCCGGTCTCCCGGGCCACCACCAGGCGATAGCCCGCCTGGGGCGCGGGGAGAAGCAGGCTGTCTGCACCATTCCAGCACAGACCGCGGGGCTGGCCATCCACCGTCAGCTTGTCCGCGGCGGTGATACCGGTCACCGGGTAGGCGTTCCAGCCTGCGGGCGCGGCGGTAAAGGTCAGCACGCCGCTCACGGGATTCAAGGGAGCGGTGGGCGCCGCGCCGGCCAGGTTCAGCGCGCCGTCCCCAGAAACGGTCACCGTGCCGCCACCCTGCAAGAAGGCGTCCGCGGCAGCGGTGCTGGTGCCCTCCAGCACCAGGTTGTAATCCACATCAGAGGCAATGGTAAAATCCGTGGGTAACTGAGCGGCCTTGAGCACGATGTTGATTTGCTCTCCGCTGACCGTCAGGCGCGTGCCTTCGGCCACCTGCCCGGACAGGGTATAGGTACCTGCCAGGGTCAGCACGTTTTCCTCTCCGGGAACAATCTGGCCGCTCTGGCTACCGCCCTTGGCGGTTTGATATACGCGAAGGGTTTCACCCTCCAGGGAGGATGCCCAACGCATGCCCTCCGCAGGCGCGGTCAGCCACAGGCAGTAGCTTCCGTCTTCCTGGGGCGTATCGGCGGCATAGGTCTTGCCGGAAACGGTAACGGTGGTGGCACCCTGGCCGTCAAAGCGGTACAGGGTGCGGCCCTTGCTCTCCGTCAGGCTGGCATCCAGGTTGCCGCCGGTGATATAGACCTTGGTATCCTCTTCCGTGCCCGTAGCGGCGGGACGGACCACCTCCGCCACCGCCAGGGCGCCGCCGGCGCTCAGGGTGAACTGCGCGCCCTGACGCATTTCCAGGGTTTGCAGCTTTACCAGGTCCCGGGTATCCAGGGTCAGGTTCACGTTGCTTTGCAGGGTCAGACGCTGGACGGTGGCGCCCCGCAGGGTCAGCACGATCAGCCGGTCCTTGGCCAGGGTAATCTTGGCGTCTGGCCGGTTCTCACCGCCGGTTATGGTATAGGTACCCGAGCGCCACAGGGTCACATCCGCCAGATCCAGATTCATGGTGGTGCTACTGCGGCCCAGACTATACACCGTAGGACGGCCCTCCCGCAGGTACTTGTCCTGTTGATCCAGCAGCCATTGGCCCAAGGTACACAGCGGGTAGTCCAGGCCGAATACGTCTTGGGCGATATGCGGACAACCCTCCACCTGGCAGGCAGGCGCCTGCTCACAGTGGATATTGGCATGGTCGCATTGGCTCTCGTCCCAGGGCTCTTCCGTGGGCGCGGGCGTGGGCGACGGCGTGGGCGCTTCCGTGGGCGTCTCCGTGGGCGCTTCCGTGGGCGCTTCCGTGGGCGCTTCCGTGGGCGTCTCCGTAGGCGTATCCGTGGGGGACGGGGAAGGCTCCTGGGTAGGTTCCTCCGTAGGCAGATCCGAGGGCGTGGACAATTCTGCCCAGCCGGTCAGGGGCGCACAAAATAAAGCGAACGATAACAGGCACGCAAGCATTCGGCGTAACATCGGTATCACAATCTCCTTTCTGATGAATAAACGGCGAGGAACTGTCACAGCTTCCCGCCGGTTATGGAAAAAATGGATTTCCTGTCAAAAAATTTTTTATATGCCGGAATTAAAGCAGCTTCTGATTCATAATGGAAAGGATCAGGTTGCCGTTGTTGAAGAAGGCGGCCAGCTGGCTTTCATCGATCATTTGCGAAATGCCGTCAAAGGGCACCACCGTGAGCACCAGGGGTACCAGGGCAAACAGCGCATAGCAGAACACCAGCCCTCTGGCAAAGCCGAAAGCGCCTCCCGCCAGCCAGTCCAGCTGCTTGAGCAGCGGGAAGCGGAACACCGCCCGGATAACGTTCAGCAGGATGGACACCACCAGGAACAGCACAATGAAGCACAGCAAAAAGCAAATGATGTTGATGCATGCGCCGATGATGGTTTGGCTTACATAGTCCGATACGGAGGAAATGCCGGCCTGGCCGAATACCTGGTTGCTTAGATTTACCTCCAGGAGCGTATCCAGGGGCGCGGGCAGCTGCACCTTGCTGAGCACTTCGGCGATCTTTTCCTGGGTCAGCTGCGCCACGTTGGAGATGGCCAGTTCCAGGTCACCGATGCGGGAGGACGCATCGGTATAGTGCATCAGCGTGCGCACCAGCTCCTGGTTGTTCTGGATTATCGACGCCACCTTGGGATACAGCCAGAACGACAGCGCAAAGGAAATCAGGCATCCGCCCGTGTTGAGCACCGAGGAAACGAACCCCCGGTAAATGCCAAAGAGCACGCTCAAACCGATCAGGCCGATGATCACATAATCCACTACGTTCATCTACGACAAGAAACCTCCTTCCGCATCCGGGCCAAAGCCCCCCTGGTAGGAAAACGAACGCCATGGGATATATCCTGCCAGGAAAATGAAAAAATGTTGGCGGTTTAATCCGGCAGCGTCACCGAGTATACGGTATCTCCGCAGGCGATCACGGCCCGCTCCCCGCCCAGCAGGCCCAGGAACTGCGTCACCGGGGATTCCTTGGCCACGGGGATCTCATAGGCGTAGAACTGCTGGGTATTGATGTCGGTCTTGTACAGGTAAGTGTCGGAAAAGGCGAAAATGGCATTTTCATAGACCGCTGCGCCTACGCAGTCCGAGGGGAGGGTGTAGCGCCGGTCCAGGGTGCCGCTGAGCAGCCGGAGCTCGCTGACCGCCCCGCCGGCGTTTGTCTGCGCTGTGGGGGCCATGAGCAGCCGCGCGTCGCCCTTGGCGGGAATGTATTCGTCGATGAGCTTCCAGCCGTATACCAGCATGGTGGCGTTGGTGTCCTGCACCAGCTTGTAATCGTAGGTGTACATCTGGCGGGTATTGAATACCCGCAGCTTGTTGTTTTCAAAGAGCACCTTGTAGGTAATGGAATCCCCCAGGGATACCTCGCCGGTATTCATCTTGCCCACCTGGAAGGTGTTCAGGATGGTATTGGCCTTGGTGCCAAAGACATCCATGGCCAGCGTCCACAGGTACTGACCGTCCTCGCCATAGAAGCCGCAGTCCAGCATCATCAGGGTCTTGAAGGCGTCGGCCTCCTCGTCCACCTGCGCGCCGGACAGGTCCTTCACCAGCAGTTCCGGCGCCGTGTCCCCGCCGATAATGGCGGCCACGTAGCGGCTGCCCACCCGGGCAAATTGAATTTCCGAAGCCAGGCTTTCGTTGTAGGTGGGCTTGCCGTTGCTATCCACGATATAAAGCTGTGATCCCTGCCAGATGACCAGGTGCGTATCCGACACGGTGAAGGAAGCGCTGCCGCCTACGGGATAACTCCAGCGGATGGCGCCCGTGCCGGAGAGGCAATGAATGGACGCCCCGTCGTAGTACAGCACGTCCTGACCGAAGGGCGTAATGGACTGGGTGGCATAGCATGGCAGCTGGGATACGGTGATCTCCCGCGTGGTACCTATGCCCTGCAACAGGCGCAGCGCCGCAAACACCGCCACCACCACCGCGATGAGGATGCCCCAGTTCCGCAGCTGGCGGCGGCGCTTTCTATCCTGCTGCGCCTGGTTCATATAAATGGATTTGCCCTTCCCTTGCATAGGCGGCTCCTTTCAGTTTTCGGCATTCGCACCAATTATAAAGGAAAGCGGCGGAAAGCGCAAGTGTGCCGCGCCCTCCGCCGCCAGTGCCCCTATCCGCCGGCTCAGTTTTCCCGCTTGTCGCCCCAGAAGAAGAGCGCCACGGTGCCCGGGCCGGTGTGGCTGCCGATGGTGGTGCCGATGTGGTTGATCTCCACCTTGCCGTTCAGGTTGGGGAAGCGCTCCTCCACCAGCCGGGCCACGGCCTGGGCGTCCTCCAGGCAGGCGGACTGGCTGATGTAGACCTTACCGCTGTAATTCAGCCCGTCCCGGGCATGCTCCTCCATCCGCGCCTCGATCTCCTTGATGACCTTGCGCTTGGAGCGCGCCTTCTGCCGGGGAATCAGGCGGCCCAGGTTGTCCATGTTCAGCAGCGGGCAGATGCCCAGCATCTGGCCGATGAAGCCGGAAGTTTTGCTCACGCGCCCGCCCTTGATGTAGAAGGTCAGGTCCGTGGAGAAGAACCAGTGGTGCATTTCCAGCCGGTGTTCCTCCAGCCAGGCCGCCAGCTCCGGCGCGCTCATGCCCTTGTCCCGCAGGTCGGCTAGGGTGTCCATGATGAGGCCGTAGCCCGAGGACGCGCCCAGGCTGTCCACCACGTAGACCTTGCGGCCGGGGAACTTCTCCTCCAGGTGCCGCTTGGCCAGGTTGGCGGAATTGATCACCCCGCTGATCCCCGAGGACAGCGTCACGTGGACCACGTCCTGACCCGCGGCCAGGAAGGGCGTGAAGTACTCGATAAACTCCTCCGCGTTGATCTGGGAGGTGCTGGTTTCCGCACCTGCGGCCATGGCGGCGTAGAACTTGTCAAAGGGCATGCTCTGCCCCAAGTCGTCCGGCATCTGCCGGCCGTCGATGGTGTAATGGAAACAGATGTAATGAATATTCCGGGCTTCGAAATGCTCCTTGGAAAGGTCCGCGGTGGAACAGCAGCTCAGTATGTAATTGCCCATAGATGGCTCACGTCCTTTAATCGTAGTGCGAAGGTTTAACCTCTCACAAGGATTATAGCCGTTCTTGGATGCTTATGCAAGAGATGAATACAAAGTTATGTTCGTCGGGGGCCTCCCTCCGGGAGGCAGCGCCGGCGCGGATGGACTTTTGGCCCGGTTCTGTGCTATACTAAACCGCATATGCAAACCGGAGGTAGGTAGGCTTCATGAAGCTCAAGAAGCTGGAAATTTACGGATTCAAGTCCTTCGCCCAGCGCACGGAAATCGTGTTCAACCAGGGCATTACGGGCATTGTGGGCCCCAACGGCAGCGGCAAGAGCAACATCGGCGACGCCGTTCGCTGGGTATTGGGGGAGCAGAGCGCCAAAACCCTGCGCGGCGCCAAAATGGAGGACGTCATTTTCAACGGCACCCAGAAGCGCAAGCCTCTGAGCTACTGCGAGGTGTCCCTGGTGTTCGACAACGAGGACCGGGCCTTGCCCGTGGACTTTGCGGAGGTGGCGGTGACCCGCCGGGTATACCGCAACGGGGAGAGCGAATATTATCTGAACCGCTCCGCCTGCCGCCTGCGGGATATCATCGACCTGTTCCGGGATACGGGCATCGGCAAGGAGGGCTACTCCATCATCGGCCAGGGGCGCATCGACGACATCCTCTCCCAGCGGGGGGAGGACCGGCGCCAGGTCTTTGAGGAAGCCGCGGGCATCGTCAAGTTCAAGGCCCGCAAGGAGGACGCCGACAAGAAGCTCCAGCGCACCCTGGAAAACATGGACCGGGTGGAGGACATCATCAAGGAGCTGGAGCGCCAGCTCGCGCCCCTGGAAAAGCAGGCGGAGACCGCCCGGGAATACCTCGAGCTGTCCAAGGAGCTGCGGGTGCTGGACCTGAACCTGTTTCTGCTGCGCCACGACCAGCTCAAGGACCGCCTGGCCCAGCTGGATGAAACCCTGGCCACCCTGGCCGCCATATTGCAGCAGGGGGAGCAGGCCCTGGCCGAAAAAACCGAGGCCCGGGACCGGCAGCAGAGCAAAATCGAGGCTCTCGAGGCCCGCGTCACCGCCGCCCGCAACGAGCTGCTCAACTGCGCCGACCGGGTGCATACCCTGAAAAACGAATGGACCGCCGCGGCTTCCCGCCAGGAGAACCGGGAGGAGAACATCCGCCGCATGACCGGCGAGCAGCAGTCCGCCCGGGAGCGCCTGGACGAGCTGACCCGCATGTCCGGGGAGCAGGACGGCGGGCTGGAGCACCAGCGTCAGCGCCTGGCCCAGGCGCAGGCGGACCTGCGGGAAGCCACCCAGGCCCAGGACCGCCTGGCCCGGGAGGAAGCCCAGAAGGAGCAGGCCCTGGAGGATTACAAGGCCCAAATGCTGGAGGCCATGAACCGCTCCTCCAACCTGCGCAACGACCAGACCCGGCAGACCACCATGCGCGCCCAGATGGACAGCCGCCTCCATGAGCTGCTCTCCCAGGACGAGCAGATGGCCCAGCGCCTGGCGGAGCTGCAATCCGCCGCCCAGGCGGCCCAGGGGCAGCTGGACCGGGCCAAGACCGGCTGGGACAAGCTGGCGCAGGCCCACCGGGCCCGCCAGCAGGAGCTGGCCGCCTGCGACGCCGAGCTGAACACCCTGCGCCAGAGCGCCCAGGAAAAGACCGGCCAGCTGCAATCCGCCATGAGCCGGCTGAAGCTCATGGAAGAGATGCAGCGGGAAATGGAGGGCTTCAACCAGTCGGTGAAGCGGGCCATGGCCTATGCTCACCAGCGGGGCATGCAGGGGGTGCGGGGCGTGCTGGCCCAGCTGCTCACCGTGCCTCAGCGCTATGAAACCGCCATTGACATGGCCCTGGGCGCCGCCCAGCAGAACATCGTCACCGAGGATGAGGACACCGCCAAGATCCTCATCGAATACCTGCGGCAGAACCGCCTGGGCCGGGCCACCTTCCTGCCCATGACCACCGTGCGCTCCAAGCTCCTCAACGACCGGGAGCGACAGGCCCTGCGCCTGCCCGGCTGCCTGGGCGTGGCCAGCGACCTGGTGCAGTGCGACCCCGCCTACCGGGGCATTGTGGAAAACCTGCTGGGCCGCACGGTCATCGCCACGGACCTGAACGCGGGCATTCCCATCATGCGGGCGGGGAACCACTCCTTCCGCCTGGTGACCTTGCAAGGGGACGTGATGCACTCCGGCGGTTCCATGACCGGCGGTTCCGTGCAGTCGAAGATGACCAACCTCCTGGGCCGGGAGCGGGAAATCAAGGAGCTTTCCCGTTCCATTGAAACGGACAAGGCCGAGCTGAACCGCCTGCGGGAGACGGTGAACGACCGCCAGCAGGCCAAGGACAGCCTGAAGGCCCAGGTGGCCGAGGCCGTCGAAAAGGCCCATCAGGAGGAAATCGCCGTGGCCCGGGAAACCCAGCGCCTGGAAAGCGCCCGGAACGAACTGCGGGAGCACCAGGGCCGCATGGACGCCGCCCGCCAGGCCGAGGAGCAGCTCCGGGAGGCCATCGCCCAGCTGGACGCCCAGCTGCAGGCCCTGCAGGAGGAAAGCGCCTCCGATTCCTACGACCCCGAGGCCATGCAGGAGGAAACCCGCCGCCTGCAGGGGGTGCTCACCCAGGCCCGGGAGGCCTCCGCCGCCCAGCGGGAGCAGGTGATGCAGCGCACCCTGGCCCTGTCCGACCTGCAGCATGAGCTGGACAGCATGGAGCGAGACAAGGACCGCGTGCGCCAGGAGACCGAACAGCTCCGCCGGGACCTCACCCGCCGGGAAGGACAGATCACCGGCCTGAAGGAACTGGTGTGCCAGGAGCAGGCGCGCATTGCGGAGCTGGACGGGCAGATTGCCGCCCAGGAGGAAGCGCAAAAGGCCCAGGAGACCGAGGTCCACGCCCGGGAGGAGAGCCGCGCCCAGGCCCAGGCCGGGCTGCGCCAGCTCATGGAGGACATCGAGGCCCTGCACCGGCAGAACACCGAGGACGGGGACAAGCAGCACCGCACGGAACTGACCCGCTCCCGGGTGGAGAATGAGCTGAAAACCCTCCAGGACCGCATCTGGAACACCTGGGAGGTCACCTATGCCGGGGCGGAGGCCGAGCGCATCGCCGAGGGCTTTGACGCCCCCGCCGCCCAGAGCCGAGCCGGGGAGCTCCAAAGCCGCATCCGTGCCATGGGCAGCGTGAACGTCAACGCCGTGGAGGAATACGCCGCCACCAAGGCCCGCTACGACGACCTGGCCGCCCAGCGGGAGGACCTGCAAAAGGCCGAGGGCGACCTGCGGGAGCTTATCGGCCGGCTGCTGACGCAGATGGAGCGCACCTTTGTGGAGAATTTCTCCAAGATGCAGGGGTACTTCGCCGAGACCTTCGTGCGCCTGTTCGGGGGCGGGCACGCGGAGCTGCGCCTGGCGGACCCCGCCGATCCCCTGAACTGCGGCATCGAGGTCATCGCCCAGCCCCCGGGAAAGAAATTGCAGCTCTTGTCCCTGCTTTCCGGCGGGGAACGGGCACTGACGGCCATTGCCATCCTCTTTGCCATGCTCAAACTCAAGCCCACGCCCTTCTGCATCCTGGATGAAATCGAGGCCGCCCTGGACGAGGCGAACATCGGCTACTTCGCCGATTACCTGGTGGAATACAGCAAGGGCACCCAGTTCGTGGTGGTGACCCACCGCAAGGGCACCATGGAGCGGTGCGATTCCCTCTACGGCGTGGCCATGGAGGAGCAGGGCGTGAGCAAGATGGTTTCCGTCAGCTTGCAGGATTATGCCTCCTGAAATCGTATACTGAACGTAGAAGCATCAACGGAAGCGCCGGGAAAGCCCCGCCGCCACAAAGGAGCGAGCCATGACCCTTCAAAAGCCGCGCCGGGGGCGCAACGTAAAAAAGATCATCGGGCTGGTATGCCTGGGCGCGCTGTGCGTGGGCGCGGCCGTGATGGGCGTGCGGGTGACGCAGGTGGCCCGGCAGACCATGGTGGAGGCCGCCACCACGCCTACTCCGGTGCCCGCCCCCGCGGCCAACATGCTGGCCGTCACCCCCGACCCCAACGCCCCCCCCCCCCAGCCCGTGTTGAAAAAAGGCCCCGCGGGCCACCCGGGCAAGACCCTGCACGCCCCCCCCC
>CALVVZ010000017.1 GCA_944364075.1 uncultured Clostridia bacterium | reverse complement strand
CTGCTGATGGCCGGTCATGCCGGTGATGGAGTTGTCCAGAATAATCACCGTGGCGTTGGACTCGTTGTAGGCGATGTTCACCAGCCCCGTGATGCCGGAATGCATAAAGGTGGAGTCGCCGATCACGGCAACGGTCTTACCCGCGGCTTCCGAACCGCCCGCCTTGAGATAACCGTGCAGGCCGGATACCGACGCGCCCATGCAGATGGTAGTGTCAATGGCGGCCAGGGGCGGCACGGCGCCCAGGGTGTAGCAGCCGATGTCCCCCAGCACCGTCAGCTTGTTCTTGGCTAGGGTGTAGAAAAGGCCACGATGGGGACAGCCCGCGCACATCACCGGCGGCCGGGCGGGAATGGCTTCCTCCAGCTTCATGCCGGTCCGGGGCTTCATGCCCAGCCGCTCCGCCACGATGTTCTGGCTCAGCTCGTCAATGCAGGAGAACCATTCCTTCCCGACGGGATTCAGCCCCAGGTTCCGGCAGTGCTCCTCAATGAAGCCGTCCAGTTCTTCCACTACCACCAGCTGCTCAACGCTGGCGGCAAAGTCCCGAATCTTCTGCTCCGGCAGGGGCCAGGCCATGCCCAGCTTCAGCACGGGGTAGCGGTCGCCGCAGGCTTCTTTTACATACTGGTAGCTGGTGGAGGCGGTGATGATGCCCATGGCATGGTCCTTGCCTTCCTCCAGGCGGTTAATCTCCGTGGTCTCGGCCCAGGCGATGAGCGCCGCGGTGCGCTGCTCCACCACCGGATGGCGGCGCTTGGCGTTGCCGGGCATCATGATATACTTGGCGCCATTCTTCTGGTAGGGCTTTTCCGGCGGATCCACGCGGGGGGCAGGTTCCACCACGCTCTGGGAATGAGAAACGCGGGTACACATCTTGAGCAGCACCGGCGTGTCAAAGGTCTCGGAAAGTTCATAGGCCAGCTTGGCAAAGGCCAATCCTTCGGCAGAGTCTGCCGGCTCCAGCATGGGCACTTTGGCGGCCTTGGCATAGTGGCGGGAATCCTGCTCATTCTGCGAGGAATGCATGCCCGCGTCGTCGGCCACACCGATAATTAGCCCGGCGTTTACGCCGGTATAGGATAAGGTAAACAGCGGGTCGGCAGCCACGTTCAGGCCCACGTGCTTCATGCCACAGAAGCTGCGGCGACCCGCCAGGCTGGCACCAAAGGCCGACTCCATGGCCACCTTTTCGTTGGGCGCCCACTCGGCGTAAATTTCGGGGTATTTGGCGGCAGCCTCGGTGATCTCGGTACTGGGTGTGCCGGGATAGCTGGAGACGAAGCTGCAGCCGGCCTCGTAGAGGCCGCGGGCAACGGCCTCGTTGCCCAGCATCAGCGTTTTCATAGGATATTCCTCCTTTGGTTAGGTCTGGTCGCCGATAGAATCCTTGACAGAAACCACCACCGTCCGGTCATAGCAGGAGAATACCTCCCGCACATGCTGCGGATGGGGCGGACGGGTAATCAAGCTGAACACGGGCACAATCACCAGCCCTGCCAGCATGCAGAATGCGCCGGCGTTGATAGGCGACTGCAGCAACGCCGGAAAGCTGGAGTCCACGAAAATGTTGGCCAGCATGACCACCGTGGAAAAAGCGAAGTTGATGATGCATGCCGTCTTGGTGGTCCGCTTCCAGTACAGGCCGTACAGGAACGGGGCCAGGAACGCGCCCGCCAGCGCGCCCCAGCTCACGCCCATGAGTTGGGCGATAAAGGTCACGCTGGATGCGTACTGGATCAGGGCCAGCACCACGGAGATGGCGATAAACGCCACGATCAGCAGCCGCATGGTCCGAATCTGCTGTTTTTCATCCATATCCTTGATCATGGTATCCTTGATGAAGTCCAGCGTCAGGGTGGAGCTGGAAGCCAGCACCAGGGAAGAAAGCGTGGACATGGAGGCGGAAAGCACCAGGATCACCACCACGGCAATCAGCACCGTGGAAAGCCCCTCCAGCATGGTGGGAATGATGGAGTCATAGCCATTGGCAGCCACCAGCTCCGGGGTGGAGAACAGCCGTCCGAAACCGCCCAGGAAGTAGCAGCCCCCCGCCACCACCACCGCAAAGAGCGTGGAAATAATCATGCCCTTGTCAATGGCCTTTTCGCTGCGGATGGCGTAGAACTTCTGCACCATCTGCGGCAAGCCCCAGGTGCCCAGGCTCGTGAGCAGCACAACGCCCAGCAGCCCCACGGGATCAGGTCCGAAGAAGGAGGCGAAGACGCCGGGGATCTCGGAAGCAGCCGGGTCGGAAACCTTCGCCAGGCTGTCCAGCGCCGTCAGGAATCCGCCCTGGCCCTTGAGCACCGCCGCGATGACCATCACGATACCCACGATCATGATGATGCCCTGGATGAAATCGTTAATGGCCGTAGCCATATAGCCGCCGGCGATCACATACACCCCGGTGAGCACCGCCATGACGATGACGCACACGGAATAATCAATGTGGAACGCCATGCCAAACAGGCGGCTCAGGCCGTTGTACAGGGACGCGGTGTAGGGAATCAGGAAAATGAAGATGATGGCCGAAGCCGCTAGCTTCATGCCCCTGCTCTGGAAACGCGCGGCAAAAAACTGGGGCATGGTGGCGCTGTTGAGATGCTGCGTCATGATCCGCGTCCGCCGGCCCAGCACCGCCCATGCCAGCAGTGAACCCAGCAGAGCGTTACCGATGCCTGCCCAGGTGGCGGCGATTCCGTACTTCCAGCCGAACTGGCCCGCATAGCCCACAAAAACCACCGCGGAAAAGTAGCTGGTGCCATAGGCAAAGGCCGTCAGCCATGGACCCACGGACCGGCCCCCCAGCACAAAACCGTTGACGTCCGTGGTATGCCGCCGGCAGTAAAGGCCGATGTAAATCATCACGCCGAAAAACACCAGCAGCATGGATAGCTTAATTAGCAGATCGTACATAGGGTACTACCTCGTTTCCTGCGTTAAATCTCCGGGAAAGCTCAATGCGTGGTCTGCGCCTCCACCAGGCGGCCGCTGCAGTATTTCTCGCGAAGCGCCGGTTTCTCGATCTTGCCGGTGGGATTTCGTGGCACCCGGTCAAAGATGATCTTTCGGGGACGCTTATACCGGGGCAGCTCCTTGCAGAAGAGATTGATCTCTTCCTCGGTGCAGGTTTGTCCATCCGCCACCTGGATGATCGCAGCGGCAATTTCACCCAGCCGCCGGTCCGGCAGGCCGATGACCGCCACATCGTGGACCTTGGGATTATGCCGGAGGAAATCCTCGATTTGCACCGGATACAGGTTTTCGCCGCCGGAGATGATCACGTCCTTCTTCCGGTCCACCAGATAGATGAAACCGTCTTCGTCGCTGCGGGCCATATCGCCGGTATAAAGCCAGCCATCCTTGAGCACTTCTGCCGTGGCCTTGGGGTTTTTGTAGTAGCAGACCATGACGCCCGGGCCTTTGACGATCAGCTCGCCCACCTCGCCCTGGGGAACGTCCCGGCCCTGCTCGTCAGCGATGCGCGCCTGCCATTGATAGCCGGGCTTGCCGATGGCGCCCACCTTGGCAATATTTTCCACCCCCAGATGGACACAGCCGGGGCCAATGGACTCGGAAAGGCCATAGTTGGTATCGTACTGGTGGTGCGGGAATATTTTCAGCCACCGGTGAATCATGCTGGGCGGCACCGGCTGCGCGCCGATATGCATCAGTCGCCATTGATCCAGCAGATAATGGCTCAGGTCGATGCGGCCCGTTTCAATGGCTTCCAGCAAGTCCTGGCACCAGGGCACCAGCAGCCACACAATGGTACACTTTTCTTCCGTGACCGCCCGCAGAATCCATTCGGGCTTGACGCCCCGCAGAAGCACCGCCTTGCTGGCGGATACCAGGCTGCCGAACCAGTGCATCTTGGCGCCGGTATGGTACAGGGGCGGGATACACAGGAACACGTCGTTGCGCGTCTGTCCATGATGGTGCTGCTCGGTCAGGCAGGCGCACAGCAGGGAACGGTGCTTGTGAAGAATCGCTTTGGGGAAGCCCGTGGTACCGGAGGAGAAATAGATGGCCGCGTCATCCTCCTCGGTAAGGGCCACGGGCGGGGCGCTGGAGGAGCAGAACGTCACCAGGCGGCAGCAATCCTCGGCGTAGGCCGGTATCTCCCTGCCCACGAAGAACAGCATGCGCACGCCGGGGATTTTCTCCACAATCGGGTCCATGCGCGTGACGAATTCCGGGCCGAACACCAGCACCTCCACATCCGCCAGGCCCAGGCAATAGGCAATCTCCTCGCTGGAATAGCGGAAGTTCATAGGTACGGCGATGCAGCCGGCCTTCAGGACGCCGAAATACATGGGCAACCATTCCAGGCAGTTCATCAACAGAATGCCTACCTTGGTGCCCCGGCGCAGTCCCCGGCTCAACAGCAAATTGGCAAAGCGATTGGCTTTACGGTCAAAATCCCGCCAGGTCATTTCCCGGCGGTAGGGCGCGTCAGGCCTGGCGTTCTCAATCAGGCTGAAATCCCGCCAGGTAACGGCCGCATCCCGCTCCTCCGATGGATTGATCTCCACCAGCGCAACCTCGGAACCGTACAGCCGGGCGTTCCGCTCCAGAAAGTCCGTGATCACCATACGTATCTTCCTTTCGTTTCTGCATTTGAAAATAGAAAATCGCCCTCTGCCCCTGCAGAGGACGAGAAGCTCCCGTGGTGCCACCTCTATTCGCCGCCTTAGCGGCCTCACCGGGGTCCAAAACCCCTCGCGCTGTAACGGGCGCCCCCGTCGCCGCCTACTCTTCCGTTCAGCGGTACCGCTCCGAAAGGAATTCCGTCGCCGCGTCTGCGCTGCCTTACACCTGCCGGCAGCTCTCTGCGCCAGAGGAACGGGACGTACTTGGTTTCATCATCGCGTTGGGTTTCACACAGTACTCTACCAATATTACCCGCTAAAGTCAATGAAAAAAATCAAAAAAAACAAAATTCGGACGCGCGCCCTGCGCCGTCAGCATACGCCGTGATACTGCGCGCATGCGTCAGGCGAGCCGTTTCTGGGTCGTAAAACCGTTAACGGTCATATGCGCCACGGCGGTCCCCAGTTCGTCGGTCACCGTAACGGTATAAAAGCAGGTGGAGCGTCCGGCGCGGACGCAGCAAGCTTCTGCCTGCAACACGTTTCCCTTGGCCGGGGACAAAAAAGTGATGCCATGCTGCAGCGAAACGGTAACATACTCCGCAAAGGCATTGACCGCCACCGCAAAGGCAAAATCGGCCAGGGTAAAAACCGCGCCGCCCTGGGGCGTTCCGGCCGCATTGCGGTGGCGGGATTCCAGTGTCATGGCGCACACGGCATGGCCGGGTTCCGCCAGGCGGATCTCGCATCCCGCCGCCTGGGTAGCAAAGCGGTCAGCCGAAAAGGTAGCGCGGATCTGTTCCAGCGTAGGCATAATCATTCCCTCTTTTCAACATGGAGTAGTTCCCAGATAAACGCTTTGAAAATACCACAAAATATTGCCCATTGTAAAGAGGACATCTGGGGAATTTGCCGTGCTTCCGTGTATTCCCGTTGTTTTTTTGCCGGCAAGCCGGCAAAGCGTCATTGATGCCTGTCCTGCGCTGTCCCGTTGTTGTGCATCCATGTTGCCAGCGTTGTTTTACCGGCTAAAGCCGCTGCTGGTCATCCTATCTCTTTTCAAATTTGCTCTTCCGTGCTAAAAATAAAAAATGGATACTAATTTGAAGCAATCAGTATCCATTTGGCAGGGGCAGAAGGACTCGAACCCTCAACAAAGGTTTTGGAGACCCACGTGTTACCATTACACCATGCCCCTGCGTGGAACATTTGCTATTATAGCAAAACATGGCGTTTATGTCAACAAAAAAGTTTATCTTCCTCGTGCTGTTTATCTTCCTCGTGCTGTTTATCTTCCTCGTGCTGTTTCGCGTATGCCTTTCATTCCGGCCTGTACCGGTACCGTAACGCTTCCACCAGCCTGGACAGCAGCTCCCGATTGGTGGGTTTATCTGCGACGCCCAATTGACAGCACATAATGCCGGAAAATAATCCCGGACCGCCTCGGTTCCATGCAACGGTAATGGCATGGCGAATCCCGCGTTCCACGCAGCTGGCCGAGGTGCCGTACCGGGCCGCCACGGCGGGATAGAGCGCATAGGTCACGCATTCCAGCAGCACAGGCTCCGCCAGCGCCAGCAGAATTGCCTGACGGATGAAACGATAGCCGCTCAAATGCGCAGGAATCCGCAGCTGCAAAAGCAGCGCGCTGATACGTTCCTCCAAGGTGCCGGCGAAAGGCGTGCCCATTTCTTGCCGGTCGTCCTCCCATTGACGCTCTCTGCGCCTGGCCGCCGCAAGAATCCGCTGGGTCAGGATATCGGACTCCACCGGTTTTACCATATAGTAGGCCGCCCCCAGCTCCAATGCACGCATGATAAAGTCATCCCGTTTCAGCGCTGTAAGCACGATGGTCTGCGGTGGATATGGCATCTGCGCCATGCGTTCCAGCAAGCCGAACCCATCCAGGCGCGTCATGACCAGGTCGCAGATCACCACGTCCGGTTGAAGCTCTGTCACACGCCGCAGCGCCTCCAAACCGTCCGACACAGCGCAAATCACCTGCAGACCGATTTGCTCAGACAGACATTCCACCATGGATGCCCGCTGTATTGGATTGTCATCGCAAATGAGTACCCGCACGTCGCGGTTTGACTGCACCGCCCGCATCTCCCGCTCACACCTTCTGCACTTTTCATGCTGCTTCTACATTATAGCACAAATTTCATGTTTTTTGAATATATTTTGCACAATAAGAAGTATATTTACGCTTACAGATTATTTTTTGCATAAAAAACCGTCCTCGCCTGACGGCGAGGACGGTCAAACATGCTGAAAAGATATTACTGCTTGGCAATTTCCACCAGATTGGCGAAGGTAACGGCATCGTTCACCGCGATGTCGGCCAGCATCTTGCGGTTGATATCCACATTGTGCTTCTTCAGGCCATTGATAAAGGTGGAATAGCTCATGCCGTTGAGGCGGGCAGCGGCGTTGATACGAGTGATCCACAGACGGCGGAAATCACGCTTACGCAGCTTGCGGCCTTCATAGGCATAACGTAGGGAACGGGCAACCTGTTCGGTAGCGGCGCGGTACTGCTTGGACTTGGCGCCCCAGTAGCCCTTGGCCAGCTTCATCACCTTGCGGCGTTTCTTATGAGCGTTTACAGCTCCCTTAATACGTGCCATGGGATTTTTTCCTCCTTGCTAGCGCTTTGGCTTATTTGTAGGGCAGCAGCTTATGAATCGTGCGGGCCTCGGCGTTGTTGTCAACGATGCCGGCAGCGCGCAGGTGCCGGGTGCGCTTGGTGGTCTTCAGGCGCACCTGATGGTTGGCGTTCATCTGCTTATGCTTAACAATACCCGTTTTGGTAAAGGAAAAGCGCTTTGCAGCACCACGGTGGGACTTTTGCTTGGGCATGGTGGTTCCTCCTTCCAATGCTGTTTATTCCTGAGCCGCAGGGGCTTTTGCGCCGGTGGCTTCGCCGGCCTTGCGGGCTTTCTTTTCCGCGAAGGACGCTTTCTCCGCCTTGGGCGCCAGGATCATGATCATGTGCCGGCCATCCAGCAGCGGCCTGCGTTCCACCGAACTCACGTCCTTGACGCGCTCGGCGAAGTCCTGCATAACCCGCATGCCAATATCCGAATGGGTAATCTGACGGCCGCGGAAGCGAATGGATACCTTCACCTTGTCGCCATCCTCCAGGAAGCGGCGGGCCATCTTGGCCTTGGTCAGCACGTCGTTTTCCTCGATGGTAGCCGACAGCTGCACTTCCTTGAGTTCGACAACCCGCTGATTCTTGCGGAGCTCGCGCTCCCGCTTGGCCTGCTCATAACGGTGCTTGTCGTAGTCCATCAGCTTGCACACCGGGGGCTTCGCATTGGGGGAAATTTTGACCAGGTCAAGGCCCTTCTCCTCTGCCAGCTCCAGCGCCTTGCGGGTAATCATCACGCCCAGCTGCTCGCCGTTCTCATCGATCAGTCGAACTTCACGGTCGCGAATCTCCTCATTAATCATCAGATCGGTTGCGATGTCCATGCACCTCCTCAAAATTTGCGTTTGAAGGCGCTTCTCTTCCACAAAAAAAGCGGCCGGGAGAAGCCTCACCCGCCGCGTATTACCGCACCCGTATTCCCTCGGGAATTACGTGCCTATGGCCCGGCAGCGTTAGCCGCAAGGCGAGAAGCGGGCATGCTTCTGCTTCAAACAGGGATATTATAGCAGCCCGCTGATACGCTGTCAAGTCTTTTTTCCCGTCCTGGGAGCCATTTTTAAGGGAGCAACGGCGTTTGCGCAACTTTTGAGCCTTCCGCGCATCCGCGTGCCCCTCCCGTTTCTTTCAATTCTGCGGAAATTGTGTCATTTTGATTTCAATTCGCCTTGATTTTCTTCACAAATAATCGTATAATAGACCATAGTATCAAGCATGGATGTGGAAGGTGGCGTGCATGGCGAAGCGGATTCTCCTGGTGGACGACGAGCCCTTGATCCTCAAGGGACTGAAATATACCCTGGAACAGGAGGGCTACGAAACCGACAGCGCCCTGGACGGCGAAGAAGCGCTGGCCAAGTTCTTCGCAGGCTCCTATGATATGATCCTGCTGGATGTGATGCTGCCCAAGCTGGACGGCATCAGCGTCTGTCAGCGCATTCGGGAGCATTCCAATGTGCCCATCATCATGCTCACGGCCAAGGGCGAGGATATGGACAAGATCCTGGGCCTGGAGTACGGCGCGGACGATTACATGACCAAACCCTACAATATTCTGGAGGTCAAGGCACGCATCAAGACCATCTTCCGCCGGGTCAACGCCGCAGCCGCCCCGGAGGACCAGAAAATCATCCGCGTACGCGATATGCAAGTAAACCTGGTCAAGCGCACGGTCACCCTGGACGGCAAGGATGTAAAGCTCACCGCCAAGGAGTTCGACCTACTGCAGCTTTTCATCCAGAACCGCGGCAAGGTGTTCAGCCGGGAAGCCATGCTGGAAACCGTATGGAAGTACGACTATACCGGCGACGCCCGCACGGTAGATGTGCATATCCGCCGCCTGCGGGAAAAGATCGAGCGGGATACCTCCAAGCCAGAGTACATCTTTACCAAATGGGGGGTTGGTTATTATTTCACCGACAAGGATTAAGCCGCATCCCCTCCCGCGCCTTCCCTTTACTTCCATCCGCTGGAAAGTACTGCTGGCGTTTCTGCTGGTGGTGGGGCTTTCCTTCTATATGATCGCGTCCCTGTTGACAGATCTGGTAAGCAATTACCTTTTTGAACAGCGCATTCGTCAAGACAGCCTTTCCGTGGAAAAGCTGGCGACGACCCTTGCGCCTTTTTTTTCGCTCGCGGATACCGATACCCTGCACACCAAGCTCTTATCCGCCGGCGGCGAAATGGGCGGACGCCTGATGCTGGTGGATGCGGAAGGCAAGGTCCAGCTGGACAGCTATGGCACGCTGCTGGGCGTGCGTCTGCAACTGCCGCAGATTCTGGCCGTACTCATGGAAAATGCCGGCAGCGACTACGGCATCCACCGCGCATCCACCGCCGCCCCGGAAGGCGACGCCGACAGCTATATCAGTTCCTGCGCCGCGCCCATGGTGGATGACCAGGGCAACGTAATCGGCGCGGTGCTGTTCATTTCCTCCGTACAGGAATTGATGACCAGCCTGGAGGGCGTGCAATCGCGCATGCTAAGCGCCTTTGCCGCGGTAGCCATGGCGGCCATGGCGGCGGCGATGATATTCTCCAGGATCATCACCGGCCCCATTTCCCGCCTGACCCGAACGATTCAGCGCATGGGCCGGGGCGACCTGTCTGTGCGCGTGCCCGTGCGCGGCTCGGGAGAGATGCGCGAGTTGGCCAGTGCCTACAATACCATGGCCCAGAAGCTGGAAACCCTCGATCAAAGCCGCAACCAGTTCGTTTCCAATGCCAGCCATGAACTGAAAACCCCCATGACTTCCCTCAAAATCATGCTGCAAACCCTGATCGCCCAGCCGGAGATGCCCGCGGAGCTCCGGGTGGAATTCATGCAGGACATGGACCATGAAATTGACCGGCTCACGGGAATCATCAATGACCTGCTCACCCTAACCAAAATGGACAGTCACGCCCTGGAGCTTCATCCCGCCCCCATGGATCTGTGCCAGTTGGTGCAAGCCACCCTGCGCAGACTCCGGCCCATGGCAGAAAAGCGCAAGCAGACACTGACTGCCTCCCTGCCCGACGCGCTGCCCATGACAGGGGACAGCGCCAAGCTGGAACAGGCGCTCTATAATCTGGTGGACAACGCCGTGAAATACAGTCCGGAAGGCGAGGGGATCGAAATCGCGGCGCAGCGGGAAGGGCGCAACGCCATCCTTACGGTCACGGATCATGGGCCAGGCATCCCCGCCGAAGATCTGCCCCATATTTTCGACCGCTTCTACCGCGTGGACAAGGCACGCTCCCGGGATACCGGCGGCACCGGGCTGGGATTGTCCATCGTCCGGCAGATGGTGACCCTTCATCAGGGGACGGTCACCGTGGAAAGCGTCGAGGGGAAAGGCAGCGTATTCCGCGTGGAGCTACCCCTGGAGGTGAAGCCATGAAGCCATGCAACGTTCAGGCTCGGAAGCGTCTCGCCAAGATGCTGGCGGCGCTGTTGTGCGCACTGTTTCTAAGCGGATGCAGCCGCCTGCTGCCCGATCCCGTGCGCGCCGCCGAGTCCACCCTGGTTCCCGGCGTGGACACGCTCCTTCCCGATGCGGAGCCTGCGGAAGCCTCCACCTCTCTGCAGGAGGTAACCCTGTATTTCCGCTATGAGGACCAGCCGTACCTGGCGCCGGAAATCCGCTCCCTGACCACCGCCCCGGACGAACCTTTCGAACTGGCACTTTTGCAGGAGCTGGCCAAAGGACCTTCCGCCAGCTCGGTTCAGCTGACGCCCGCCCTGCCGGAAGGCTGCCAGATCCTCTCGGTGGCATCCCAGGGGCGCACCCTCTTCGTCACCCTGAGCAGCGACATCCTCTCCGGCTGGGAGGATGAACCCGACGCCTGGGCGCAGGATCCCTACTGGCAGGTGGAAGCTCCACTCCGGCGTCAGCTATGCATGCAGAGCATCGTTGCCACCATCACCGAGAATTGCAACTACGACGGGGTGCAGATGCTGGTGGAACAGACAGATGTTCTTAGCGACAGCCTGCGCTTGCGGCAGAGCTGGTTCCTGGACGGTTCGGCCGAGGACGTGCTCACCGCGCCCCTGGTCCGGGAGGATAGCTATCTGCTAACCCCCAGCAATACCCTCCGGGCGGCGTTGGATGCCTGGCGCACGCAGGAATTTTCCCTGCTCTACGGCTATCTGGCCGCCGCGGACCGTCCCAGCTATGAAGACTTTACCGCCTACCTGAAAAAAGCGCCCCGGTTGGTCAACTTTGGCTTTACCGGAGGCAGCGTTTCCCCCGACGGCTTGACAGCCCTGTACACCCTGCACCTGTATACGCAAGATCAAAGCGTCAGTCAGGAATGGAACGGCCGTGTGATGCGCCTGGTCCGGGAGGGCGACCTGTGGAAGCTCCCCTGGGCGCAGTTTACCGGCTGGATGGAGGGATGACCATGCGCCACGCTTATGCCTTGTTCATGCCGCGCCGGCGCGCGTGCCTGGCAATGCTGCTTTGTCTGACGCTGACCCTGAGCAGCTGTTCTTCCACCGTCCGTCAGGTAAGCCGCACCGGCAGCGTCGCTACGCTTCCGCCCGCTGCGCAGCCTTATACCGCGCCGGTGGGCGATGCTTCCCTGGACTACACCGCCCTGGTGGATCTTTATCTACCCAGCCTGGACGGCACGCACCTGGTCGTGCAGCAGGCGCAGTTGACCCTGAACCGCGGGCGTCACCCGGCGGAAGCCGTACTCCGGGCGCTGTTCACCTATGAGGGGAACCGGCAAGTACAGGCCCTGGGCGGCTCGGTGCGCCTGCAGTTGGCCGGCGTCAATCCGGTGGAAATCTCCTGCGGCGTGTGTACGGTCACGCTAGCCGCCTCCGCCCTGCAGCTGAACCATGGCGCTTTTTATTCGGTATGCCAGGCTATCGCCTCCACCCTCGCGCCCCTGGGAATCAGTCATGTGAACATCCTGGTATCCGGGATGGCCGTAGCCATGGATATCACCGCAAGCCTGCCCCTAGGCAGCGTCACTGCCCGCCCGGAGGCCGATCTGGCCGACCTGTGGGCGCAGCTGGAATCCCGTAAGCCCGCCCTGGGAGAGGATGCCTCCCAGGTCAGTCTCACTGCCACAGCCACGCTGTTCTTTCCCACGCTGGAAGGCACGGGGCTGCTGGCGGAGACCCGGGACATCTCTTTTGTGGGGCAAGCCCCCTCTCAGCTGGCATCGGGGCTGATCACCGCGCTTTCCGCAGGACCTCAGGTGCTTGCTAGCGCCGCGCCCATGCCGGATGTGAACGCGCTACTGCTCTATGCGCCGCAGATACGCGAACTGCAGGATACCGGCGGCCGCATTGCCACCCTCTATTTCTGCGAAGACCTGGAAAGCCGTTTGGACAGCTCCGGCCTGGACATAGCCGGTTTTCTGGGCAGCGTGACCTATACGCTCACCGCCTTCATTCCCTCCCTCACCGCGGTGGAGTGCTACGTAGGCGGCAGCCTGCTCACCAGCGTGCTTACCGCGGAAAACCGCATGATGACCTTTCCCGACGGACGCATGACCCGCAGCGATTTTGCCGCATATCTTAAGGATGTGGCAATGCTCTATTTTGTACAGAATGATCACCTGACAGCTTCGCCCCGTCCCGTTCCCTACTATGAGGCACGAAATCCCCGCTATCTGCTGCTGCAGCTGATGGCTGGTCCCACCGCCACGGAAGCCGCTGCGGGACGCCTGTCGCTGCTGCCCAGTCACTTGGGCGATGCGGATATTCTCGGCTTTTCCGCACAGGACGGCGTGCTGCTGGTCAACCTTTCCTCCGCCTTCGCCACCGCCTCCAACAGCCTGGACGCGGTGCAGGAACAATTGATGGCCTACAGCATGATCAATACCCTCTGCCTTGCTACGGAGCTGAGACGGGTACGCTTCTACTTTGGCAGCCAGCCTTGGGATACGCTTGCGGGCAGCTTGTGGTGGAACGGAGAGTTTATGGAGAACACCTCGATGGTGCAGCCCTGAATGGAAAGCGCGCTGTCAGCAAAACGGCGACGCCACTTTTTTGACACGCTGGAGTATCGTATACAGCTTGCAAAATAATAAAGAGAAATATTCGACGGTCTGAGTCTGAGCGCCCCTGCCGCAGCAGGGGCGCTGTTCATTCCTCCATCAGTTCCACCAGGACAGCGTTCTGCACGTCCATTCCTCGGCGGGTAAGCCGCCACCATTCCCCCGCTTTCTCCGTCAGGCCACGCTGTGCCAGGACACGCAGTCGCTGACCGTAAACCTCCTCCAGCGGAATGCCGTGCATGGTCAAAAATGCCCTTTCACTCACACCCTCACAGGTGCGCAAACCCAGCATCATGGTTTCGAAACGCGCCTGAGCGGGCGTGATACGCTCTTCCTCCGCCGGAATGAAACGCCCTGCCTGTCCCTGACGCAGATAGGCGGCCAGATCACGTACATTGGTTCTGCGGCGGTAGGCTTCCTCGGGGTCCGTCCCGGGCAGCATGCTCGCCGCCGCCACGCCCAGCCCCAAATAAGGCGTCTGCCGCCAGTAGCCCAGGTTATGGGCGCAGGCATAACCTGGCCGGGCAAAGTTGGAGATTTCATACTGAAGGAATCCTGCCCGGCGCAAGCGCTCCAGGGCCAGATCATACATGGCGCGTTCCGTCTCCTCCGGCGGAAGTTCCACTTCGCCCCGGGCGATGGCATCTCCCAGGGGCGTGCCTTCCTCAGGAATCAGTCCATAGCAGCTCAGATGCTCCGGCTCCAGCGCCAAAGCGGCGTCGATGCTTTCGGACCAGTCCGCCAGCGTTTGGCCCGGTAGGCCAAACATCAGATCCAGGCTGAGATTTTGCATACCCGCACGTCGGGCCATGGCAACGGATTCCCGTACCTGCGCCATGGTATGAATGCGGCCCAGCGCGCGCAAAATCGGCTCCTGTGCCGCCTGCATCCCCAGGGATAACCGATTGACCCCCAGGGACAGTGCCGCATCCAGCCATTGTGGCGTCAGTGTGCCCGGATTCGCCTCGCTGGTAAACTCCGCGCCCGCCTCCAGGGGAAATAGCGCTTGCACGCCGCACAGCAGCCGGCGCAGCGCATCCACCGGCAGCAGCGAAGGTGTGCCTCCGCCGATGAACGCGGTGATCAGTCCTTGCGGCCCCAGCGCCATGCGCGCTTGCTCCGCCTCGCGCAGAACGGCGGTGACATAGGCGGGTATCCAGGCTTCCCGCCCCGCCCAGGAGGCAAAATCACAATAAGCGCACTTCTGCCTACAAAAGGGAATATGGAGATACAGTTCCATGGTTTACCAGCCCTTTCCCGGCATACTTGCCGGCGCCTGTATAAGCTCGCCGCCTTTGGAGCGCAAAAAAACTTCGTGCAATTTCCTTAGAAATCGTGTACACTAGTCATAGACAAAAGGGGGGCATTCCCCCATGGGAGGGTATCGGATGGATCTTGTGGTAACCTTTCTGGAAAGCGTCGTCAAATATGCCGCAGAAATCGGCATCCGGCTGGTGGAGCTGGCAGGCATCATGGTGCTGCTTCTTACCGCAACGCAGGGAATGATCCTGTATTTCAAGCATGACCCCAATGTTCGGCTGAAACTGGCAGAGGGCATCGCACTCTCCCTGGAGTTCAAGCTGGGCGGCGAGGTGCTGCGCACCGTATTGGCCCGCGACCTGAATGAACTGGCCATATTGGGCGCAGTGATCGCCCTGCGGGGCGCGCTGACGCTGCTCCTCCACTGGGAAATCAAAAACGAGCGTCAGGAGGGTCATCTGGGCCCTGAGGGAACTTTCGGAAAGCACTAATTGCAAAACGGACGGCTGCGGATGGTTTTTACCGTCTCAGCCGTCCTTCTTTTTTTGTTCCACAAAGGCCCGCCAGCTGCTTTCCATGGCCAGATTGACCAGCCGGACGCCCTCCCGGGCCGCATAGGCTACCGTATAGGCGGTGCCTCCCTGCACGTGGGTAAAATAACACAGGCAGAGCCCGGACCGGTCCACCATGTAACGGTTGCGCACATGGTAGCATCCCCGGTAATACAGCGGAGACAATATCTTCCGCTCGTCCGCCGCATAGCAGAGGCGTTCATGGCGGCAACGTTCCGTCTCCGGCCAGCCGGATGTCTGATGTCCATGGGGAATGACCATTTCCAGTACAATCTCCTCATGGCGGCATTTGCATGCCAGCACCGCCTCCGCCGCCAGCAGGTCAAACCCCAGCGCTCCGCCGTTATAAAAGTGCCGGTATCCCTGGTCCCAGGCTGCTTCCAGGGTCAGCGCCAGCGCCTGGCGGAGCCCCGGAAGCTCCGCCGCGTCCAGCTCCCGATGGCCCGTAAAACAGGCGCACTGTTCCCGCTGCGGCACGGCTTTCTCCCTCCCCTGTTTCCCGGCGCTGCCCTTAATTGGCGTCCATTTTCAGCACCGCCAGGAAGGCCTCGCTGGGCACCTGCACGGTGCCGAACTGGCGCATGCGCTTCTTGCCTTCCTTCTGCTTTTCCAGCAGCTTTTTCTTGCGGGTGATGTCGCCGCCGTAGCACTTGGCCAACACGTCCTTGCGCATGGCCTTCACCGTCTCCCGGGCGATGACCTTGCCGCCGATAGCCGCCTGAATGGGAATTTCAAACATCTGCCGCGGTATGACATCCTTAAGCTTCTCAGCGATGGAGCGTCCCCGGGCATACGCCTTGTCCCGATGCACGATGATGGAAAAGGCGTCGCAGATGTCCCCGTTGAGCAGAATATCCAGCTTGACCAGATCGCTCTCCCGGTAGTCCTTCAATTCATAATCGAAGGAAGCGTAGCCGCGGCTGCGACTCTTCACCTGATCGAAAAAGTCAAAGATAATCTCATTGAGCGGGATGTCGTAGTTCAGCTTCACCCGGCTGCCCTCATACTGCATGTCAATGAAGACGCCGCGCTTATCCTGGCACAGGTCCATGAGCGTGCCTACATACTCCTGTGGCGTAAACAGTTCGGCATGAACGTAGGGTTCCTCCATTTTGGCGATTTCCCCCACGGGCGGCAGATTGGTGGGATTGTCAATGTTGCGCACGGTGCCGTCAGTCTTGGTCACATGATAAATGACGCTGGGCGCGGTGGTAACCAGGTTTAGATCAAACTCCCGTTCCAGCCGCTCGGTAATGATGTCCATATGCAGCAGGCCCAGGAAGCCGCAGCGGAAACCGTACCCCAGGGCCACGGAGGTTTCCGGCTCAAAGGAGAGGGAAGCGTCGTTCATGCGCAGCTTCTCCAGGGCATCCTTGAGGTTGGGATAATCCGCGCCGTCGGCGGGGTACACGCCGCAGTACACCATGGGCGTCACATGCCGGTAGCCCGGCAACGGCTCCGCCGCGGGACGCGCCGCATCGGTGATGGTATCGCCCACCCGGGTGTCCCGCACATCCTTGATGGAGGCGCAGACGTAGCCCACGTCCCCGGGAAGCAGCTCCTGGCAGGAGCTGTAGCCGGGGTTGAAGGTGCCAATCTCCACCACGTCGAACTCGCCCTTGCCCGCCATCAGGCGCATGCGCATGCCGGTTTTCAGGCGACCCTGCATCACCCGGACAAAGCAGATGGCGCCCTTATAATTGTCGTAGAACGCATCGAAAATCAGTGCCTGGAGCGGCGCTTCCTCATCCCCGCCGGGAGCGGGAATATGCTGCACAATGGCTTCCAGCACGTCCTGGATGTTCAGCCCCGTCTTGGCGGAAACGCAGGGGGCGTAGGACGCGTCCAACCCGATTACGTCCTCCACCTCCTGGCGCACGACCTCAGGCTGGGCGGAGGGCAGGTCAATCTTGTTGATAACCGGCACAACTTCCAGATTATGATCAATGGCCATGTAGGCGTTGGCCAGGGTCTGCGCCTCAATGCCCTGGGTGGCGTCCACCACCAGCAGCGCGCCTTCGCAGGCCGCCAGGGCGCGGCTCACCTCGTAGGTAAAGTCCACATGGCCGGGAGTGTCGATCAGGTTCAGGGTGTAGGTTTTCCCGTCCTTGGCCTGATAGCGCATGCGCACCGCCTTGCTTTTGATGGTGATGCCCCGTTCCCGCTCCAGCTCCATGCTGTCCAGGATCTGCTCCACCATCTCCCGCTTTTCAAACACCCCGGTGGTCTCCAGAATGCGGTCCGCCAGGGTGGATTTGCCGTGGTCGATATGCGCAATAATGCAGAAGTTGCGAATCTTCGCAAGCCGTTCGTTGGTCAAGGCCGTCCCTCCATCGCCCCATGGGCAAAAGTTCATAGCATATATGATACCGGATTTTGCTTGGAAATGCAACGGGAACGCGCAAAAAGCGCGTCCGCCTGCCCGCAAAAAAGAGGGCAGGGAACCCTTGCAACAGGTTCCCCGCCCTCCAAAGCTCAATGCATCATCAGGTATGCGCAGGTGATGTACAGACCCACGCACAGCAGCAGCAGCCCGAAGGAAACGCTGCGAATGATGATATGGGTGCCGGTGGTAAATTCCTTCCACGACGCGTCAAAGACATATTCAAAGTCCGTACGCATGGGATGGTTCCGAAGGAAGGTCGCGTTCAGCGCCATGGCGATGCCGTTCATCATCCGTCCGCAGGCATAGGTGAACCGGTTGCCCACCGGAATGGCGCGGGGCTTCTTGCGCTTGCTGAACACCGTATCCCGCAGGCCTACTACAATGGTCTCAGGCAGTTCCGCCACAAAGCGCACCACTGCCGTACACAGGCCGGGCAGCAGCTTGAGCAGCACGGGACGGTAGACCAGGTCCTCCAGGTCCAGCTTGGCAGGCCAGCGGTTCACGTAGACCCGCACGCCCTGCTCGTTCTTCGCCATCAGCCACAGCCGTACCACCACGAAATACACCACCAGGCCAATGACCAGGGATTTCGCCGCGCCCAGAAGGTTTTCCGCGGAGAAGTAGGCAATCTCCTCCCCGACGGCCTCCTGGCCGAAGAAGGGCGCGCACAGCGCTCCCAGCGGGGAGAACAGCTGTCCGGGCAGCACTGCCAGGGCCAGCAGGATCGCCGAGGGAAGCAGTAGCGCCACGGCCGTCTGCTTGTTCATGTACTTGCGGCCCATGGCGTCGTATTCCGCCTGATGCTCGGGATTCCTTTCCCAGAACAGGCAGATGTACAGCTTGAGCATGTACGCCACCGTCAGACCGCCGGAGAACACGAACAATCCCTCGACAAACTGATAGCTGACGGCGGAAACGCCCAGGCCGTTCAGGTGCGCCACATATTCCAGGATCGCCTCATGAATCAGGCTCTTGGAGTGATACCCGCTGCCCACAAAGGGCACACAGGCGATGGCCAGCGCTCCCACCAGGAATACGATGTGCAGCAGCGGCTTGTTCCGGCCGAAGCCCCGCACGTCGTTGAGGTTCAGCTTGTGCAGGTTCATGTACACAACGCCCGCCGCCATGAACAGCACCAGCTTGATCAGGGAGTGGTTCGTCATGTGCATGACGCTGCCGTAAGCGGCCAGGGAACCTTCCTGGGCCAGCATGACCATCATGCTCAGGCCCACGGTGATAAAACCGATCTGGCTCAGGGAGGAGCAGGCAAGCACCCGCTTCAGGTCCACGGAGAACAGCGCCAGCACAGCGCCCAGGAGCATGGTGATGACGCCCAGGGTCAGCAGCGCGTCGCCAAACCAGCAGTCGCCCTGCATCAGATTGGCGCAGATAACGATCAGCCCGAAGATACCCGACTTGGTCAGGATGCCGCTAAGCAGCGCGCTGGCCGGGGCCGGAGCCACCGGGTGCGCCTTGGGCAGCCAGATGTGCAGGGGGAAGAGGCCCGCCTTGGCCGCAAAGCCAGCCAGGGTCAGCCATACCGCCACCGTCAGCCCGGAGCGGTCCGTGAGCGCGGTGGCCGCGGCCTTCATGCCCGCAAAGGACAGGGTTCCCAGCTGATGATACAGCAGGAACAGTCCCATGAGCGTGGTCAGACCGCCGATCACGGCCACCGCCAGGTAGGTAGCGCCGGCGCGGAGGGCGCCGGGCGTTTCTTCCTGCGCCACCCACACATAGCTGGTCAGGGACATAATTTCAAAAAAGACCAGCGTCGTGTACAGATCATCGGAGAGGAACACCCCCATGGTGGCCCCCAGGGTCATCAGGTAGAAGAAATAGTAACGGTTCCGGTTGCGGTAATGGGTGAAGTATTCGGGAGAAAACCAGCCGGTACCCATCCACATGAACGCCGCCACCGTGGCGTACAAGCCCCGGAAGCCGTCCGCGGACAGATGCAGGCCCATGCCGCAGAAGCCTTCCCAGGCAAAGCTGCCGGGCAGGAAGTTCAGCGCCAGCGCGCCGATAAAGGTCGCCGTCACCGTCAGGTTCATGGCCAGGTTACGGCCCGGCTTGGAGGAGCGGCCGAGCACATAGCACACCACCGCCAGCACCATGGGTCCAAAGCAAAGCAGAGGATACAGCAGCATCGGAACGCCTCCTTTCTTACAGCACCAGCCCGGCGGCTACATCACGCAGCCACTGGACCAAGGGAGTGGAGAACAGGCCGCAGAGCACCACCACCACGCACAGCAGCGCCAGGGGCAGCTTCATCTGCCAGCCGGGATCGGTGTTCTTGCCGGCCAAGGCCGCATCGCCCGCGTCCAACGGCCGGAACCAGGTGACAGAAACCACCGTGAACAGGTACACCGCCGTAAGAATCGCCGAGACGATCAGTGTGGCAATGGCGACGACGCCCCACCAGCTGCCCGTGTCCGCCGCAGCGGTGAGCAGGTTCCATTTGCTCACGAAGCCGCACAGGGGCGGGATACCCACCATGGCAATGCTGCCGATGGTGAAGCAGGTGAAGGTGAAGGGCATCACGCGGCCCATGCCGCGCAGGTCCTGCACATACTCCTTGCCCGTCTTGACCAGCACCGCGCCCGCGCAGTAGAACAGGCCGATCTTCATCAGGCCGTGGAACACCAGGTGGCTCAGGCTACCCACCATGCCGCCGGGGGTCATCAGGGCCGCGCCCATGAGCATGTAGCTCAGGTTGCTGATGGTGGAGTAGGCCAGGCGGCGCTTGAAATGCTGTTCACGCACGGCCATGGTGGAACCGAACAGAATGGTAAAGCAAGCCAGGCAGACCGCGATGATCTGCGCCACGGACCCGTACAGGAACTCCGCGCCAAAGGAGTAGTAGATTACGCGGATCACCGCGTAGGCGCCGGCGTTGACCACCGCCACCGCGTGCAGCAAAGCCGTCACCGGGGTGGGGGCCACGGAAGCCGCGGGCAGCCAGGCATACATGGGGAATACCGCCGCCTTGGTGCCGAAGCCGATAAAGGCCAGCAGGAACACAAAACGCAGCACCTGCTCATGCCCCGCCACCCGGGTCATGTCCAGCACGCCGCCCAGTACAAAGTCCGTGCTCACGCCGTAGTGCATGATGAAGATCAGCGCGATGAAGGCCATGGCCGCGCCGCTGATGGAGTAAATCAGGTACTTGCGTCCGGCGCGGATGCTCTGCACATCCTTCTTGTGGGTCACCAGGGGAAGCGTCACCATGGTCAGGCACTCGTAGAATACGTACAGGGAGAACAGGTTCCCCGCCAGCGCCACCGCCAGGGTCACGCCGTAGCTCATGGTGTAGTAGGCAAAAAAAGCGTTGGGCCGGTCCTCATGGCGCATGTACTCAAAGCCGTACAGGGACGCCAGGGGCCACAGGAAGCTCACCAGACCGGCAAACACCTTGCTCATGCCGTCCAGGTGCAGCGTCAGCGTCAGGGCATCGGTCATCCGCAGCAGGGGCATCTCCCCTTCCGGGCTCAAGCAGATGGCCCACCAGGTCAGCGCCGAGGTAAGAAGCACCACCGCCTCCACGTACAGGCTGCGGGGCCGTTCCTGCTGAAAGCGGAACAGCGGAAGCACGGCTCCGCCCACCAGCGGCAGGAGGATAGCCAGCAACAAAAGCGTCATATCCGTTCCTCCTTTACATCAGCGTGGAAGCCAGGTCCGTCAGGAAGGCGGTCAGCTGCGCCGGGAACATGCCCGCCAGCAGGGACAGCGCCGTGAGAATCACCAGCGGAATCAGCATCACGTGGGTGGGTTCGCACTTGTCAAAGAACTTCAGCGAACCATCCGCGTTGCGGCCGGGCAGGAATCCCCGAATGCTAATGGGGAACAGGTACCCCGCCGTCAGCAGCGCGCTGAGCAGCAGCACCATGGGCGCAAACCAGCTGAAGAATGCGGCCACGCCGGTCATCTCCAGCGCGCCCTGGGCCAGGTACCACTTGCTCACAAAGCCCAGCGCCGGCGGAATACCCACCAGGCCCACGCTGGCCAGGGTGAAGCACCACATGGTCACGGGCATTTGCTTGCCGATGCCCTCCAGGTCGCTCACCTGCGTTTTGCCGGTTTTGCTGATGATGGCGCCGGCGCTCATGAACAGGGTATCCTTTACCAGCGCGTGGCACAGCACATGCAGCATGGCGCCCACAAAACCGATGGGATGCATGGTGCTCAGGCCAAAGAGCACGTAACTCACCTGGCTCACGGAGGAGTAAGCCAGGCGCTTTTTCAGCCCGCCCTCCTGATACGCCAGCAGCGAACCCATGAACACCGTAAACAGCGTCAGGCTCATGAAGGCTGTCTGCACCCAGGTGCCCCGCAGAAAATCCACGCCGATGAAGCAGTAGATCAGCCGCAGGCAACCCAGCACGCCCGCCTTGGTAATGATGCCGGAGAGCACCGCGCTGGCCGGGGACGGAGCCGCCGGGTGCGCCGTGGGCAGCCACCCGTGCAGGGGGAACATGCCCGCCTTGGTGCCAAAGCCCAGCAGCATCACAAAGGCAATGGCCAGCACCAGTCCCTCGCGGCCCGCCACCGCCTCCAGGTTCAACACCCCGCCGGCCACGAAATCGAAGCTGGTCACATAGGGGCTGAGCACCAGAATGCCCAGCAGCGCCAGGGAAGCGCCCACCACCGAATAGATCAGGTACTTGACGCCCGCCGCCACCGCGTCCCGCTTCATGGTGTGAAGCACCAGCGGGAAGGTCAAAAGCGTCATGGCTTCATAGAACATGTAGAAGGTGACGATGGTGCCCGCAAAGCACAGCGCCATCAGCACACCCAGGGTCATCAGGTAGAAACCGTAGTACCGCCGCAGATGCTCTTCCTTGGCCATGTACTCAAAGGAGTACGCGCCCGCAGCGGCCCACACAAAGGCCATAATGGCGCTGAACCAGCGGCCCGTGTCGTCCACCCGCAGCAGTACCGGCAGACTGTCGGACAGGGTGAACAGGGTCAGGGTGCGCTCGCCGCCCAGCAGCACCGGCAGCAGCGCCGCCACGTTCAGGCAAAGCACCGCCAGCGTAACGGGATTGCGGTTTTTCCCCTCTCCCAACGGCTTGTACAGCGTCAGGAGCAGCCCGCTCAGAAGGGGCAGCAGCACGGGAACCAGAAGATACCAGTCTCCAAACATGTCAAGCCCTCCTTCCTCACGCGAACATGTCCAGACCCATGCGGATCGCGCTCACAATGGGCTGGGACAGAATGCCCAGGGCAATGTTGACCGCCGCGAAGGCGACACAGCTCAGGCTGAAGCAGAAGCCCCGGCGTCCCTTTTCCACCGAGTAATTGCTGCCCGGCAGCGCAGGACGGTACAGGGTAATCACCGTACGCAGGAAATACACCGTGTTCAGCCACGTGGAAACCGCCAGCGCCACCAGCACCAGCAGCGTCTTCATGTCACCCAGGGCCATGGCGGCGGTACCGAAGTTCAGCTTGCTGATGAAGCCGCCCAGGAAGGGGAAGCCCACCATGGAAAGCGCGCCCACCGTAAAGGCCACGCCCGCGATGGGGCTGCGCATGCCCGAGCCGCGCAGATCGCGGAAATGCTTGCTGTTGCCCGAGGCATCCGCCAGGCCGCCCGCCGTCAGGAAGAGCATGGCCTTGCAGACCGCGTGGGAGAAGATGTGGAACACCGCCGCCAGCATGCCCGCCTCGGTGCCCATGCCGATGCCCAGGTATACGTAGCCAATCTGCGCCACGGAGGAGAAGGCGATCATCCGGCGGATGTCGTTTTGACGGATGGCGGAAATGGAACCCATAATCATGCCCACCAGGCCGAACAGGAACAGCACGTTATGGATGCCCGTCGCCATAATCACGTCCAGGCCGATGACCCGGTACATGATCTTGATCAGCAGGAAAATGTAGCCCTTGCTCACCAGGGAGGAAAGAATGGCCGAGGAAGCCGGGGTGGTATACCCGTAGGCATCCGGCACCCAGGTATGGAAGGGGAACAGGGCGCTCTTGATGCTCAAGCCGATGGAGATCAGCGCCACCACCACCGTCAGGGGCAGGGTGTACTCCCCGGTGGCATGCAGCTCCGCCACGGCCTCCTTGATGTTGCTCATGAGCAGGTGGCCCGTCAGGTCATAGAGCAGAATCACGCCCAGCAGGAACAAACCGGAGCCCAGCAGGTTCATGATCATGTACCGGGTCGCCGCCACCAGCGTGCGCCCCTTGGTCCGGGCGTCGATGAGGGAGCAGGCGGAAATGGTCATGATTTCCACAAACACGTAGGCGGTGAAAATGTCGTTGGTGTACACCTGCGCCATCAGCGCCGCGGTGAGCAGCAGGATCATCACGTAGTACAGGCTGTGTTTGTCATGGAGCACATGATCGTCCAGCTTCTTCACGCCCCCCAGCAGGGACAAGAGCATGATCAGCGAGAAGAACAGCGCGGTAATGCCCTCCAGCAGGCCGCCGCGAATCTCGTTGCCCCAAGGCGCCGGATAGTGGCCCATCATGTAGGTGTAGCTCTCACCGTAGCCCCAGATGAAATAGGTGAAGCAGGCGGAAAGCGCCGTCACCACGGTCAGCACGATAAACGTCCACCGCCGGGCAAACTTGCCCTTGAGCACCGAGGTCATGGCCGCGCTGCCCAGCGGAAGCAGGATACAGGCAAAGGGAATGGATTGCCAAAGCGCCATGCTCACGCCTCCTCCTTTCGGACCTGCGCGGTAATCTTGTCAATGTCCAGGGTGTGGTAGCGCCGGTACAGCCGCACGGTCAGCGCCAGCATCAGCGCGGATACGGACACGCTCACCACGATGCCCGTAAGCACCAGGCCCGCGGGGATCGGGTTGATGTAGTATTCCATGGACTGAATGCCGTCCACCACAATGGGGGCGGCCCGGCCCTCCACATAACCCTTGGCAGCCAGGAACAGGTACATGCCGCTGTCCATCATGGAGAAGCCGATGATCTTCTTGATCATGTTCCGGTCCAGCAGCAGCGTGGTAAAGCCGATTCCGAACAGGATCATGGCCGCCATTTCTTCATAATTCGTAAAGAAGTTCATAGGGTCACATGTCCCCCTTTCTGAACAGGGTATAGAAGGCGTACATGGTGCAGCAAACCACCAGACCCACCGCCAGGTTCAGGTACGGAATCAGGCCGGCGGAGAACAGTTTGCCGGGCGTGCCGGGCGTAATGAAGCTCCACAGGTGATTGGCGCCGGTGAAGAAGGAGTACGCCTTGGAAACCGCGTAGAAGCTAAGCGCGCACAGGGACACGGTCTGGAACACCCGGAAGGTGAAGAAACGCTCCGTTTTCTGGAAGCCGAAGGCGTTCAGATACAGAATCAGCGCAGCGCCCATGAGCGCGCCGCCCGAGAAGCCGCCGCCGGGGGAGATGTGCCCGTTCATGATTACGTACATGCCAAAGAGCAGCACGATGGGCACCAGCAGCTTGGTGATGTGCTGCAGAATGGTGTCGTTTTTGGGTTCATACATGCGGTCGTTGGCTTCCACCAGCAGCTGTTCCGCGGACTGGCTGCCGTCCTTTTCGCGGCTGATGCGCAGCAGGATCAGCACGGAGCAGGCGGCAATGAACAGCACGTTGCTTTCGCCCAGGGTATCGAAGGCACGGTAGTCCAGGATCATGCCGGCAACGATATTCACCGCGCCGGTTTCCTGCATGCCCGCTTCAATATAGCGCTGGGAAACTTCGTTGTTTACGGGGTTGTCCGGGTCGCCAAAGGGCGGCAGGAAGGAAGTGGTCCGCAGCAGCACGTAGATGATGGCGAAGCAGGTCACCACCGCCAGAATGCTGTACAGCGCCCGGGTCAGCCGGGCACCCTTGAGCCTGGCCCAGTCATGCACGTGGTCGTACATGTTGCGCTCATCCTGCAGCGCCTGCTGTACCCGCTCCTCGGCCTGGCGTTCCATCTGCGCGGCTTCCTCAGGGCTTTGCAGCAAATGCGCCTCGCTGCTCTCTACCAGTTCTTCCTGAAGCTGATCGTCCAGCCGGGTGGAACCGCCGCGGAGCCAGCGAAGGAACCGGGGCCACCAGCTGTTTTCGTAATCTTCACGAATTTTCGCCATGGTTCGTCTCCCCTTCCTTCTCCTGCTCCTTTTCCACGTCGATGGCGTGAATCTTCTTCAGCGTCACGAAATACAAAAGGCTGTCGATGCCCACGCCCACCGCCGCTTCGGTAATGGCCAGGTCCGGCGATTGCAGCATCACCCAAATGACGCTCATGGCCAGGGACTGGCTCATGAAAATCACAATGGCGACCAGCAGGTTCTTGCTCAGCGCCACGGAGACGGCGCAAACGATAATGAAGATCAGCAGGAGAATATTCAGAACGCTCATCTCAGTTCCCCTCCTTCTCCCGCGCCACGGCGGTTTTGTCCACCACGTTCATATGGCGCTCCAGATGGTCGTTGATGGTAACCTCCAGGCGGCTGATCAGGTGCGATGCCACCGGGCTGGTCAGCCACAGGGTAATGATGACCAGCAGCATTTTGACCGTGGCGATGGTCAGCCCCTCGGCCACCATGACGCCCAGCAGCACGCACAGAATGCCCAGCGTATCCCCCAAGGCCGCCGCATGCATGCGGTTCATGCTGTAGCGGAAGCGGAACACGCCCACCACGCCGGACACCAGCACAAACAGCCCGGCCAGCGTCAGCACCGCGCTAAGCAGAAAACGGATGAACTCAAGCATGCTTTCCGTCCTCCTTTTCCTCCCGGCGCTTCTGCCGGTAAATACCCATGTACACCTTCGTCAGCAGCACCACTGCCAGGAAGGAGAGCATGGTGTAAATGATCGCCACGTCCACCAGGTACCCCTCTCCCATCAGGAAAGCCAGCACGCAAATGGTAATGACGATCAGCGTGCCCATCATGTTCACCGCCACAATGCGGTCGGCAATTCGCGGCCCGCGGATGGCGCGAATCAGGCACAGGATCAGCAGAATGCCGATGATGATCAGCGTGCCGTTGAACAGCACCTCATACGCTTCACGCATGCCGCTTGTCCTCCTTTCCCAGGCGGGCAATCCGCCGCTGCATTTCGCTATCCTCGATTCCCTGGGCATAGGTCGCGTCCAGGCAGTGAACCAGGAACAGATCGTCCTGCATGTCCACAGTGATGGTACCGGGCGTCAGGGTGATGGAGTTGGCCAACGCCACGCGCCCGGCATCGGATTTCAGGGTCGTGTGGAAGGAGACCAGCTGGGGCTCCACCTCTTCCTTGGGCGTCCAGATAAAGTGCAGCGTCTGCCAGACCGCCATGCAGATTTCCTTGAGCATGTAAGCGCAGTACATCAGCAGCTTGGGCAAGCGCAGGAAGGTTTGCCATTCCTTTTTGGGGGAATAGTCCATAAACTTCCAGATGAACACATAGATCAGCCCACAGAGCACCACGCCTGTGATGGCAATCTCGGCCGTCCACAGACCGTTGAACACGATCCATAGGGCAAAGAGCAGGAAAAACATAGGCATCCTCCTTTTCCTCAAAAAGCACGGCTTCAGACCGATGAATATTCTAGTCCTTCCTATTTATATATGTCAAGACGCAAAGCATTATTTTCTTGCCGTTTTCTGTTGCCTTTCCTTTTTTGCCGTCGCAGGCTGTTTTCCTGCGGTTTTTCAGGGCGAATAGGATTGCATTCCCGCGAAATCTGGGGTATGATGATACCTATACCGCCATGGCGCGGTATCCCGCATGGAAAGGAGTTCTGCCATGTTTCCCATTGTACAAAAACGCGTGTTGAACGAAACCGTGACGCTCATGGTCATTCATGCGCCGCTTGTGGCCCGCAAGGCGCAGCCAGGCCAGTTTATTATCTTCCGCATTGATGAGGAAGGCGAGCGCGTCCCGCTGACCATCGCGGACTATGACCGCGAAAAGGGCACGGTAACCATTATTTTCCAGAAGGTGGGCTATACCACCGAAAAGCTGGACACTCTTCAGGAGGGCGACGCGCTGCTGGATTTCGTGGGGCCTCTGGGCGAGCCCAGCCATACCGAAGGCGTGCGCCGTGCCGCAGTCATCGGCGGCGGTCTGGGCGTAGCCATCGCCTATCCGCAGGCCAAGGCGCTGCATCAGGCGGGCGCGGAGGTGGACCTGATCGTGGGCTTCCGCAACGAAGGGCTGATCATCCTGCAGGATGAGCTTACCGCCGCCTGCGACGATCTCACCATCATGACCGACGACGGCTCCAACGGCCACAAAGGCTTCGTTACCCAGGCCCTGGCGGAAAAGCTGGAAGCTGGCAAAGCGTATGACCTGGTGGTGGCCATTGGTCCCATGCCCATGATGAAAGCCGTGTGCGACCTCACCCGTCCCTATGGCGTCAAGACCATCGTCAGCATGAATCCCATTATGATCGACGGTACGGGCATGTGCGGCGGCTGCCGCATCACCGTGGGCGGCGAAACCAAGTTTGCCTGCGTGGACGGCCCTGACTTCGACGGCCACCTGGTAGATTGGGACGAGGCCATGGCCCGCTCCCGTATGTTCCGTCCGGAGGAAGCCAAGGCCCGTGAAAAGGGCCATGTCTGCCGTTTGACTGGAGGTGTCCGCTAATGGCCAGCATGACCAAAACCCCCATGCCCGAGCAGGACGCCGCCGTCCGCGCCACCAATTTCAAGGAAGTGGCCCTGGGATACACCGTGCAAATGGCCCAGGAGGAGGCCGCCCGCTGCCTGCAATGCAAAAACGCGCCTTGCGTTGCCGGTTGTCCGGTCAACGTGCCCATCCGCGACTTTATCGGCGAAATCAAAAAAGGCGACTATGCCGCCGCCTATGCCGCCATTCGCTCCCAGAACGGCCTGCCCGCCATCTGCGGCCGTGTCTGCCCCCAGGAAACCCAATGCGAAAGCAAGTGCGTTCGTGGCATCAAGGGCGAGCCTGTGGGCATCGGCCGACTGGAGCGCTTCGTGGCCGACTGGGCCATGGAGCACAACGCCGTAACCCCGGAGCGCCCCGCGCCCAAGGGCAAGCGGGCGGCGGTAGTGGGTTCCGGCCCCGCAGGGCTCACCTGCGCCGCCGACCTGGCCCGCCGCGGCTGGCAAGTCACCGTATACGAGGCGCTGCACACCCCTGGCGGCGTGCTCATGTACGGTATTCCCGAATTTCGTCTGCCCAAGGCGCTGGTACAGCGCGAAATCGCTGCCATCCGCGCCATGGGCGTGGAGTTCGTCACCAACGCGGTGGTGGGGCGTTCCATTACCGTGGACGAGCTGCTGGACCAGGGCTTCGACGCCGTATTTGTGGGCAGCGGCGCCGGTCTGCCCAATTTCCAGCGCATTCCTGGGGAAAGCCTGTGCGGCGTGTACTCCGCCAACGAGTTCCTCACCCGCATCAATCTCATGAAAGCCTATGATTTTCCCCGGCATGACACCCCCGTGAAGGTCGGCAAGCGGGTCGCGGTCATCGGCGGCGGCAACGTGGCCATGGACGCCGCGCGCTGCGCCCGCCGTCTGGGCGCGGAGGTGACCATCGTCTACCGCCGCAGTGAAAAGGAGATGCCCGCCCGCCTGGAGGAAGTGCATCACGCCCGGGAAGAAGGGGTCATCTTCCGCATGCTCACCAATCCCACCGCCATCCTGGGGGATGAAAACGGCTTTGTCCGCGCCATGACCTGCGTGGAAATGGAGCTGGGCGAGCCTGACGAGCGCGGCCGCCGCCGCCCCGTGCCCAAACCCGGCAGCGAGTTCGAATTGCCCGTGGAAACGGTGATTGTAGCCATCGGCAACAGTCCCAATCCGCTCATCAAAAAGACTACCCCCGACCTGCCCACGGAAAAGTGGGGCGGCATCACTGCCGATGCGTCCGGCAAAACCGGCAAAGCCCATGTCTACGCCGGCGGGGACGCCGTTACCGGCGCAGCCACGGTCATTCTGGCCATGGGCGCAGGCAAAAAGGCGGCCGCAGCCATGGATGAAGCGGAATAGACGCTATATATAAGGGCCGCGAACCTATGCTGGTTCGCGGCCCCTCAGCGTGTTGACAAAATATTTTGCCTCATCCTTTTTGCAAGTTTTGTATGCATTCTTGCAGATGCAAAAGGTTTCGCGCCTGCGGGCGCGACCAAAGGGCTTTCCGATCGCCCTTTGGAAACCTTCGG
>CALVVZ010000016.1 GCA_944364075.1 uncultured Clostridia bacterium | reverse complement strand
GCCAGGACTTCAATGGCAGGCTTCCATAGGTCGTCATAAAAAGCGCCGGTCACGCCGATGGTCACGGTTTCCGCCAGGGACAGCGCGGGCGTCAGGAGCACAACCAGGGTCAGGAGCACGGACAATACCTTTTTCATGATGATGTTCCTCCTTTTGAATCGTTGGTTTCCAGCCGTTCAATGGGTGTTCTTCTTGGCTACCAGGGTACCGATCATCTGGATCAGGCAAACCAGCGCCACAATGGCAATCACCGAGGCCCAGACAATATCCATGCGGTTATAGTTATAACCGTAGGTGATAGAGTAATCCCCCAGGCCGCCCGCCCCCACATAGCCCGCCATGGCCGTCAAGCCGATAAGGCTGATGAGGGTAATGGTGGTACCCCGGGCAATGGCTGCAGCGCCTTCCTTCAGGTATACTCGGAAAATAATGCCCAGCGGGCTACTGCCCATAGCCTTGGCCGCCTCAATGAGCCCCGCGGGAATATCGCTGAGGGCGGCCTCCACCTGTCTGGAAAAGAAGGGCGCCGAGCCCACTACCAGCGGAACGATCACACCGCGGATGCCGATGCGCGTGCCCATGATCGCCTTGGTCACATACATCAGCAACGCAATCAGGATCACAAAGGGAATGGACCGGATCAGGTTCACCGCCTTGTCCAATACCTGATATGCAAGGGGGCACGCCAGGATGCCGCCGGGTTTGAGCACCACCATCAGCAATCCCAGGCAAAGCCCGATCACAAACATCAACGCGCCGGCCCACGCCGTCATGACCACCGTAGCCCATACGCTTTCCCAGAACTTATCCGGGGAAGCCATCACATTGGGGAAAATCTGCTCAAGCAGGGTCTGCATCCGCGATCACCTCCACGCCTACGTTCTTTTCACGGAAATAGTTCAGCGCGCTCTCGATGCCCTGCCGTTGGCCCGAGAACACCACCACCAGCCCGCCCAGCAGCGCGCCTTCGATGAGTTCCAGGCTGCCCAGCAGGATATTCACATCCACCCCGAAGTTTCGGGATACGGTGGAAACAATGGCTTCCGCCGCGCTGCCCCGCTGATAGCTGAGCCGCACCAACATTTCCCCGGGCTTCAGCCGAGTGATCTCCGCTCCCTCTTCCAACAGATCTTCCACCTTGTTCAAGTTGGTGGTGCTGTCCACAAAGGTACGGGTAATCTCCTGCCGTGGATGGGCGAAAATGGAGAACACGTCGCCCTCCTCCACCACCCGGCCGTTTTCCATCACTGCTACCCGGTGGCAGGCTTCCTTCACCACCTGCATTTGATGGGTAATCATCACCACGGTGATGCCCATTTCCCGGTTCAACCGCCGGATCAACTGCAATATGGAGGCGGTGGTCTGCGGGTCCAGGGCGCTGGTGGCTTCGTCGCACAGCAGCACCTTGGGATCGCAGGCAAGCGCCCTGGCAATGGCCACCCGCTGCTTCTGTCCGCCGGAGAGCTGCGAGGGATAGGCGTCTCGCTTGTCGCTAAGCTCCACATACTTGAGCAGCGCTTCCGCTTTCTCCCGAATGGCCTTGCGGCTCATGCCGCTGAAGCGAAGGGGATACGCCACGTTGTCCAGCACCGTGCGGGTAGCGAACAGGTTGAACTGCTGGAAGATCATGCCGATCTTCCGCCGCTCCCGGTTCAGCGCCGAAGCGCTCAGGGAGGTCAGCTCTACGCCGTCCACCCGCACCGTGCCTGTATCCGGACGTTCCAGCAGATTGATGCACCGGATCAGCGTGGATTTGCCCGCGCCGGAGTAGCCGATCACGCCGTAGATTTCCCCCTTTTGTACGGTCAAGGACACATCCCGCAGGGCGTGGACGCTGTCCTTGCCGGCAAAGGTTTTGCTCAGGTGTTCCAGCTCAATCATGGCAACGCTTCATTCCTTCCTGTATGTGCCGTTGCGGAGAAAAAGAAAAGGGAGGACGTCCCTATGCGGACGCCCTCCCTGCATTTTCTGCGCGGAATTTATACACGGCGGCGAACGCATAGCAAAGCGGAGTACATGCACATGCACATACCCTCGCACATCATCATGGCGTTCATCGTGTTCCATGCTGCGTACGTCATGCGAAGCCGCTCCTTTCCTCTTGGCGTTGGAGAGAGTATACCAGTATTCCGCGGCATCTGTCAACCCTGTTTTTGCAAAAAAACATGCTGCGAACAATTTCACCCCTGCTCCAGCAGGGTCCAATTCCGCCGTGCGCCGTACAGAAGCCCTTCCTGTTTCATCCGCGTCAGTTCCCTGGCCATGGCCGCCCGATCCACGCCCAGATATTCCGCCAGATCCGCCTGGGGTAAGGGCAAGCGCAGCTCCACGCTTCCCTGCCGTTCCGCTTCCCGGCGAAAAAAAGCCAGTATCCGCTGACGTACCCCGCGCTGCTGGAGAATATAGCCATGCCACATCCAGTTCTGCGCCATAGCAGCCAGTTTTTCGCTCCATTGTCCCGCCGCCTGGGCATTCCGCGCCGCCGCCTCAAGCGCAGCGCTTCTGGGGAAAAGCGTCAAACGGGCGGCATACTTGGTCATAAAGTAACATACTCCATGGGATAGCGGTAACAGCATGGCCGCATCCATCAAATCCCCGGGACAAAATATGCCAAGGATGCTCCGAGCGTAGCGCTCGTTTTCCGCGCACAGGTAAATCAGCCCGTCGTTAACCAGGGCGATCGTCTCCTCCTCCGTGTTTCGCGTAAAAATCCGTTCGCCCTTTTCATACGCAACCAGCCTTCCCCAGCCCGCAAGGCCAGGCGGCAGCAGGTTTTGTGCCGTTACAGCATCCACCATATTTTGTGTCTTGCTCCTTTCGTCATGGCTTATGCTGTATATTATATAGAAAACTGTGATTTTAGCAACAGATTTTTTTCGACAGGATTCGTACAATAGGGGACGCGCTTTGAATCACGCGACAGAGGAGAGATCGGGAATGAAAGTTATCAAGCGGAACGGGTCTGAGGTGGATTTCGACTCCTCCAAAATTATAGTGGCCATCAGCAAGGCAAACGACGCCAGCCTGCACCGGGAAATGACCGAGGAGCAGATTCGGGAAGTGGCGGAATATATCGCTTACAAATGCGAAAAAATGAATCGCGCGGTTTCCGTGGAGGAAATTCAGGACATGGTGGAAAACCAGATCATGGCCAGCGGCGCTTTTGAGGTGGCAAAGGGATATGTGCGTTATCGCTACAACCGCTCCCTGATCCGAAAGGCCAATACCACCGACGACCGCATCCTGTCCCTGATCGAATGCAACAACGAAGAGGTCAAGCAGGAAAACGCCAACAAGGACCCGGTGGTCAACAGCGTACAGCGGGATTATATGGCCGGCGAAGTCAGCCGCGACCTGACCCGCCGCCTGCTCCTGCCCAAGGAAGTGGTAGAGGCGGACCAGGAAGGTATCATCCATTTCCATGACTCCGATTATTATGCCCAGCATATGCACAACTGCGACCTGGTCAACCTGGATGACATGCTGCAAAACGGCACCGTCATCAGCGAAACGCTCATCGAGAAGCCCCACAGCTTCTCCACCGCCTGCAATATCGCCACGCAGATCATCGCCCAGGTGGCATCCAACCAGTATGGCGGGCAGAGCATCAGCCTGACCCATTTGGCTCCGTTCGTGCAGATTTCCCGGGACAAGATCCGTCAGGAAGTGCTGGGTGAAGTGGAGGCCATGGGCAGCCATCCCGCCCAGGAGATTATCGACCGCATCGTGGAAATGCGCCTGCGCCGGGAAATTCAAAAGGGCGTGCAGACCATCCAGTACCAGGTAATCACCCTGATGACCACCAACGGACAGGCTCCCTTCCTCACCGTGTTCATGTACCTGAACGAAGCCCGCAATGCCCAGGAAAAGAGGGACCTGGCGCTGATTATCGAAGAAACCCTCCGCCAGCGCTACCAGGGCGTAAAGAACGAAGCCGGCGTATGGATCACGCCGGCCTTCCCCAAGCTCATCTACGTCCTGGAGGAGGACAACATCCGCGAGGGCACGGAGTATTTTTACCTGACCCAGTTGGCAGCCAAGTGTACCGCCAAGCGCATGGTGCCCGACTATATTTCCGAAAAGAAAATGAAGGAGCTCAAGGAAGGCAACTGCTTCCCGGTCATGGGTTGCCGCAGCGCTCTGAATCCCTGGAAAGACGAGAAGGGAAACTACAAGTTCTACGGCCGCTTCAACCAGGGCGTGGTAACCATCAATCTGGTGGACGTGGCCCTGAGCTCCAACCGGGACATGGACAAGTTCTGGCAGATTTTCGACGAGCGTCTGGCGCTGTGCTATCGGGCGCTCATGTGCCGGCACAACCGCCTCAAGGGTACCCTTAGCGACGCCGCGCCCATTCTGTGGCAGTATGGCGCCATTGCCCGCCTCAAGAAGGGCGAGCCCATCGACAAGCTGCTCTATGGCGGCTATTCCACCATTTCCCTGGGCTACGCGGGGCTGTGCGAATGCGTCCGCTACATGACCGGCAAGTCCCACACCGATCCCAGCGCCACAGGTTTCGCCCTGGACGTCATGCGGCACATGAACGAGGCTTGCGCCCGCTGGACCAAGGAAACGGACATCTTCTTCAGCATCTACGGTTCCCCCATTGAAAGCACCACCTACAAGTTTGCCAAGTGCCTGCAGCGGCGCTTCGGCATCATCGAGGGCGTAACGGACAAGGGCTATATCACCAACAGCTACCACGTCAACGTCACCGAGGAGATCGACGCTTTCTCCAAGCTGCGCTTTGAGGCGCAGTTCCAGGCGCTGTCCACCGGCGGCGCGGTCAGCTATGTGGAAGTGCCCAACATGCAGGACAACCTGGAAGCGGTCATCAGCGTAATCCAGTTTATCTATGACAACATCATGTATGCGGAGCTGAACACCAAATCCGACTACTGCCAGCAGTGCGGTTACGACGGAGAGATCGGCATTGTGGAGGAGGGCGGCAAGCTGCTATGGCAATGCCCCCGCTGCGGCAACCGGGATCAGAACACCCTGAATGTTGCGCGCCGCACCTGCGGGTATATCGGCACCCAGTTCTGGAATCAGGGCCGCACCCAGGAAATCAAGGAGCGGGTCCTGCACCTGTAAGGGAGATGCGCCAGGCCTATGAACTACGCCAACATCAAGTATTATGACATTGCCAACGGTCCGGGGGTGCGCACCAGCCTGTTCGTCTCCGGCTGCACCCACCGGTGCAAGAACTGCTTCAACGCCGTGGCCTGGGACTTCCATTATGGTCAGCCCTTCAGCCATGCCACCGAGGAGCAGTTGATCCAAAGCTGCCAGCCCGGTTATGTCGCCGGCCTGACGCTGCTGGGCGGCGAGCCCATGGAACCGGAAAACCAGGGGGCGCTGCTGCCCTTTCTGCGCCGCTTCCGCCAGCGCTGTCCCGAGAAAACCATTTGGTGCTATTCAGGCTATACCCTGGAGCAGCTGCTGGGCCGCGAGCCCGCGCGTTGCCGCTGCACGGAGACGGACGCATTGCTCTCCCTGCTGGACGTGCTGGTAGACGGAGAGTTTGTGCAGGAGCTCCACGACATCACCTTGCGCTTCCGGGGCAGCAGCAACCAGCGAATCATCAACCTGCCGGAAACCCTGGCTTCCGGGCATACGGCGCTGTGGCAGGATGAGCAGATATACGCCAGCCACGCTCTGACGCCGCCGGTGTAACGCCGCTGTTTTTTTGCAGAATGTAAAACCTATCCCCCGCGAATTGACATTTTCTACGTTTTTTCGTAAGATGAAGAAAATGCCATCTTCACGGGGGAATTTCTTTGCGTATTTTTTTTGTGTCTTTGTTTGCAGCGTTCTTGCTTCTCTCCAGCGCTTGTGCCCAAGAAACGGACTATGCCCTGGAGGTACCGCAGCAGGTTGCCGGTTTTTCCCGGCAGGAACTGCTGTTGACATCGCCTCAGGCGGGAACGGTTTCCCTGGTGCTTACCGACGGTCTGGGCAAGGAATGCCTTCGCCTGGCGGAGGATTTTCCCTTGCAGGCCGGTGAAACCGTCTTTTCCTGGGACGGACTGGGCGTGAATCAGGAGCCTTTGCAGCAGCTCACCTATACGCTGACTGCCACCTTTGTCACGCCGGACGGCATTCACGCGATGAGCCAGCCCCTAAAGGTGGGGCGCAGCCAGCAGGCGTTGATCTATGCCCTGCCCAGCGGCAAAACCCTGTATCTGGACGGCGGCCTGGACTGGTTTACCGAGGTGAAGCTGGTGCGCACGGGCATGCTCTGCGTAGCCTTTTATCACGCGGAGGATATGGAAAATCCCATCGTCACCAAGCGCAAAACCATCTCCACCTACAAGAGCTTCAATTACAATTGGGACGGCGTTATCAACGGGGAGCGTCAGCCGGCCGGGGACTATGTGCTGCGCTTCTGGGCCGAAGAAAACCCGGACTATACCGTGGATGTCCCCGTCACGCTGGTGGACGCCACCTATGCTTCCCCGGCGCTGACCGTGGCGGAGGGCTATCTTCCCCCGGACGGCGCCACCGACGCGGAGCTGTGGGACTGGATGCAGCGCCCGCTGACCGTCATCGACCTGAAAAGCACCTCCCATCAGAAGCTGTATGCGGAGCCTTCCACCAAGAGTAAATCCCTGGGCACGGTACACGGACAGTCCCAGGGGGTGCAGATTCTTCAGCCGCCCCAGGACGGCTGGGTGAAGGTGGGCGCATACAACCATGAGGACGGCTCCTGGGCGGAAGGATTCGTACAGGAAGATCGCCTGATGACCCTGCCCACGGAAAGCGACTACGGCCTGCTGCTGGACAAACGCACCCAGACCATGGCCGTTTTTTACCAGGGAGAGCGCATTGCCGAGCTGAAGGTAAGCACCGGCCTGGTGGAAAAAAACAAGCTCTACCAGGAAACGCCTGCCGGAGCCTTCTTTACCCTGGAACACATGAGCGACTTTTCCCTCAGCGGCAACAACTACGACTATGTCATCCGCTATGACGGAGGCAACCTGCTGCACCAGTGCGCCTACCGAATCACCAAGGAGTGGAAGGACTTCTCCCTGCAATCCGCATTGCTGGGGACCAAGGCGTCCCACGGCTGCGTACGCATCCAGAACACGGCGGACGAAAGCGGTGTCAATGCCTACTGGCTGTGGACGCATCTCCCCTACCGCACCAAGGTGCTGATTCTGGACGACCCGGAAGCCCGTGTGCAGGAAGCCCTGGAGGTTTCCGGCGGCGTTGCTTCCAGCGCAGCCGCGGACCCAGAGGATACCGCACTGCCGCAAGCGGCCACACCCCCGGAGCTGACCCCTCAGGAGATGGAGCTGGTTCTTACCCTGGGCGGCGACGTGGTGCTGGGCACCCGTGAAAAATGGCAGGATAGCCCCGAAGGGCTTCCCGCCTATCTGGAACAATACGGTTTGGACTATCCCTTCGCCAACCTCCGGGAGCTTTTCGAAGCGGATGACATGACCCTGGTCAACCTGGAGTGCGTGCTCAAGGACGACGCCAGCAATATGACCAAGAACAAGCATTATATCTTTCGGGGCGCCACCGGCTATGCCCAGGCCCTGGTGGAGGCCGGCATTGAACAGGTAAATCTTGCCAACAATCACGTGATTGACTACCAGTCCGCCGGGCAAGCCACCACCCGGGAAGCGCTGGATGCCGTAGGCGTGGCTTACAGCGGCTATGGGGACGTATATGTCTGGGACTACAACGGGCACAAGATCGGTTTCGGTGGCTGCCGGGAAACCACCTTCAAGCAGGACCCCGGCGTCATTCAACGGGATGTGGAGCAGCTGAAAGCCGCGCAATGCGAGGTCATACTGTACTCCTGCCATTGGGGCACCGAATACGATCCCAAGCACAACGACTTGCAGGAACAGATGGCGCAGGCCGCCATATCCGCGGGGGTAGATGTCGTCATCGGGACCCATCCCCATGTGGTGCAGGGCGTGGACGCCCAGGAAGGCACGGTGATCCTGTACAGTCTGGGCAACCTCATGTTCGGCGGCACCCACGCTATGACCACCTTCGACGGAACGTTAGCCCGGCTGCGGCTGCGCTTTGACATTCTGGGCCGCTATCAGGGCGTAGTGGTAGAGCTGCTGCCCGTGCTGACCTCCTCCTCGGGAGATATGGCAGTCAACAATTTCTGCCCCGTCCTGGCCGAGGATGAGGACTGGACGCGCATCTGGGAAAAGATCCAGGCAGATACGCCCTTCCAGCTGTCCGAAAGCATGTGGTTTCCCGCGGACGCGGAAGAATGACACCCTATCGGGCGGGCGGCTCCGCCTGATGCATTTCCAGCAGGCATGCAATGCCCCGGGCCATGCGCCCGGCAGCATCGTCAAAATGCCCGCCCTTCTCCAGCCAGAAGCGGACGGGCATTTTTTCTGCCCAGTGCTCCGCCAGGCGTCGTGTGCATGCCTCCACCCGGGCCATGCGCGGATTCCGCGCACGTTTCTCCCGGTCCCCCACGCTCAGGACCAGACGAACCGGCTGCGTCTTTCGCTGCATGGCCCAGTCTGCAAAGCCATCGTACCACAGCGAACCGGAAAAGCTGCCCACTCCATCCAGCGGCACGCCCTGGAGCCAAGCATATACAGCAAAAAGGCCTGCCAGGGAATACCCCGTCAAGTACCGTTCCGTTACAGGGAACGCCAGCCGCCGCTCCGTCCGCTCCACCAGTGCGGCGAAGGATGTCAAATACGCAGGGGCGCCGCCATAAAAGCCAGCGCCCCTTGCAAACACCCGCTCCGCGGGCCAAGGCGTAAAATCCCGCTCCCACTGTGCGCCGTCCACACAGGCCAGCGCACAGGGAATATCCATGCATGCATGAACCGCTTTGCCCGCCTCCGGCGACGCATGCAGCCACACCAACGGTCTGCATGCGTCGCCCTCAGCGCCAAAGAGCGTCAGCCGGAGTTCCTCACAGGTCATACGCCCAGCACAATCTCCCGGAGCCATACTTCCATCTCCCCTTCGCCGCGGTTGGCCCACAGGTAATAGGGAATCCAGTTGATCTGCGCCGGGTACAGCTTTGGCGGCGCTTCCGTATACAGCGGAGCCTTGTCGTCGTCCATGTTGCGCTTGAGTCCCATGGCCTTGATTCGCCATGCGCCGCCAAAGAGGTTTTCATCCCAGGCGGGAATCAGCGCAGCGTTGCGCGGCACCGCTAGAAGGTGCAGATTCGGTCCATTGTCGGCGCTTTCCACACAGTAGACCACCGGACCGCGCATAATGGCCACACGTCCCAAATCCGCACGCACGGCGGAGTGGGCGTATACCCGGCGGGGGACCATAGGCAGCGTAAGCGTCAGCTGCGTTTCTCCGCGCAGCTCCTTCAGATGCAGATAACCGTTCTGCGGCGCTGTGAACACTTCCTGACCGTTTACCTTCAGGTCATAGCTTCCGTGGCACCAGCCAGGTAAGCGAAGCGCCAGGTCACAATCTCCTGTCACTTCCATACGGATTTCTCCGCTTGCAGGATAATCCGTATGCACGGTCACGCACACGGGACCATTTTCGGTTTCCAGCTCCGCCGTGCCGTCCAGGTAGAGGTGTACGCGCACCTCCTGCCCTGCCGTACCATAGGCATACTGTCCCAGGGAGCTGAGCAAGCGCGCCAGGTTGGGCGGGCAGCAGGAGCAGCCGAACCAACCGGGCCGGGTAGGCAGCACGTGTTTCTTCGTGGGGTCCTTCGCGCTGGCTTCCGGGAGTACGGAGAGCGGATTCACGTAGAAGAAAGCATCCTGGGTCACGTCCATTCCCGCAAGGCAGGTATTGTACAGCGCCCGTTCCATAACGTCGCCATACATGCCGTCAAGCTCTGTTTGCAGCAGTGCCCGGGCCGCGAAAATCAATGCAATCGAGGCGCAGGTTTCCGCATACACCGTATCGTTGGGCAAATCGTAGTCATAGGTAAAGGCCTCGCCGATGCAAGTGGAACCTACGCCGCCGGTGATGTACATGCGCTTTTCCACCGCATTAAGGAAAAGCCGGCGCGCTGCTTCCAGCAGCCCTTGATCCCCGGTCCGCTGGGCTACCGCGGCCATACCGGTCACCAGGTACAGGGCACGCACCGCATGGCCCTCCAACTTTTCCTGATCGCGCACAGGCGCCTGATGCTGGGCATATTTCCGGTCCGGCGCGGACATGCCCGGCCAGTGATCGTTGCTATGGTCGGGATGCTCGACTACCAGGTAGTCAGGCTCCTGTCCCCGCTCATCCACAAAGTAGCTGGCCAGGTCCAGGAGAAATTTTTCTCCCGTGATGTCATACATTCTGCACAGCGCCAGCTCAATTTCCTCATGGCCGGGCACGCCGGGAATTTTCCCTTCCCCGTGGCCGATATGGTCGGCGATATGATGTGCAAAGCGCAGCATGGCATCCAACAGCTTGCGCTCGCCGGTAGCCTGATACCACGCCACCGCCGCTTCCATCATGTGCCCCGCACAGTATAGTTCATGACAATCCCGCAGATTGGTCCAGCGTTTGTCCGGCGCCTTGCACTGGTAATAGGTGTTCAGATAGCCGTCTGGCATCTGCGCCCGCGCAATCAGGTCAATGGCGTCCTCCGCCTTTGCGCGCAGGTCCTCACATCCGCCCAGGGCCAGTTGATAGGCAACGGCTTCCAGCCATTTTGCCAGATCGCTGTCTTGAAACACCATGCCGTAGTATTGTCCCTGACATTCCCCGGCGGCAATACGGAAGTTTTCCACGCAATGGCTCTTCTCAATGTCGGGTATCTCGTCATTCAGCGCGCGCCATTGAAAGGGCAACATTTTGATACCGACATTCTTTTGTATTTCGGCTAGCATACCGTCCTTCAGGCACACGTGATCCCATCGGGGCATTTTTTCATGCATGTCGTTCATTTGGATGCCTCCTGTTCGTTTGTGAATGATGTATAGTGTTCTCATATTTCCCTTGTATCCGGTTCATTATAGCATATTTTGGGATTTTGTTATATCTTTTGACAGGATTTTTTTCCTGTTTATTTGTTAAATTTTTGCCAAGATTGTTTTTATGGTGTTCGCCGCTTGCATTTTTCTTCGAATCGTTGCATAATATCTGCAACGGTTCGAAAATTGCCCGGCGGGCAAAATTCGTCCCATATGCATGAAAATCACATCAGGAGGGATAGATGATGGAACGCGTATACAACTTTTCTCCGGGACCTTCTATGCTGGCTGAACCCGTGCTGGAGCAAGCGCAAAAGGAAATGATGTGCTACGGTACCTCCGGCATGTCCGTGATGGAAATGAGCCATCGCAGCAAGATGTATACGGACATCTACGACCGCGCGGTGGCGGATCTGCGGGAATTGATGGATATTCCCGAGGACTATGAGGTGCTGTTCCTGCAGGGCGGCGCGACGCAGCAGTTTTCCGCCGTTCCCCTGAACCTGATGGTCAAGGGCAAGGCCGATTACGTGGACAGCGGCAATTTCGCCCACCTGGCAGCCGAGGAAGGCAAGCGCTACGGGCAAATCAACGTGGTCGCCTCCTCCCGGGAAGACACGTACACCTACGTGCCAGACCTGACCAACGCGCCCTTTGACCCGGATGCGGATTACGTCCATATCACCAGCAACAACACCATCTACGGCACACGCTATGTGGAACTGCCGCAGGTGGTTCCCCCGCTGGTTACCGACGCCAGCAGCATGATCCTCTCCGAAGTCATGGACGTGAAGCGCTTCGGCGTCATCTATGCCGGCGCGCAGAAGAACATCGGTCCCAGCGGCCTGTGCGTGGTCATCGTGCGCAAGGATTTGCTGGGACGCGCGCAGCCCATCTGCCCCAAACTGTTGAACTGGGAAGTCCAGGCCAAGGCCGGAAGCATGTACAATACGCCCAATACCTGGGGCATCTATTTGGCCGGGCTGACCTTCCAGTGGGTCAAGGCACAGGGCGGTGTGGCCGCCATGGAGCAGCGGAATATCGAAAAGTCCGCCCTACTATACGATTTCCTGGATAACAGCCGGTTGTTTAAGCCCACCGCCCAGAAGAAATACCGCAGCCGGATGAACGTTACCTTCGTCACCGGCGATCCGGACAAGGACGCAGCTTTCGTCAAGGCCGCCGCGCAGGCCGGTCTAGTCAACCTGAAAGGGCACCGCACCGTGGGCGGTATGCGCGCCAGCATCTACAATGCCATGCCCAAAGCCGGTGTGGAGAAGCTGGTGGCGTTCATGAAGCAATTCGAAGCGGATAATGCCTGAGCGCAAGGAGGCAATCGCAAATGTTCAAGATCCAAACCCTAAACGCCATTTCCGACATCATCCACAGCGAGCTTTCCGCTGACCTGTATACCGTAGCCAAAGAAGAACCCACCCCCGACGGCATTCTGGTGCGCAGCGCCAATATGCATGAAATGCCCCTGGGCGATAACCTGCTGGCCATCGCCCGGGCGGGCGCAGGCGTGAACAACATTCCCATCGATGCCTGCTCCAAGGCGGGCATCGTGGTGTTCAACACTCCGGGCGCCAACGCCAACGCCGTGGCGGAACTGGTCATGGCCGGCATGCTCCTGGCCAGCCGCAACATTATTGGCGGCATCGAGTGGGCAAAAGAGCTCCAAGGACCGGACGTCTCCAAGCAGGTGGAAAAAGGAAAGAGTCAGTTTGTCGGCCCTGAACTTCGCGGAAAAACTCTGGGTGTCATCGGCTTAGGCGCCATCGGCGCTATCGTCGCCAATGCGGCCGCCCGTGGCCTGGGTATGAAGGTCATCGGTTTTGACCCCTTCATTTCCGTGGACAGCGCCTGGAGTCTCTCCTCCCAGGTACAGCGGGCCGCGAACCAGGACGAAGTGCTGGCCCAGGCAGATTATCTGACGGTTCACATTCCGCTCAACGATCAGACCCGCGGTTTCATTCAGGAGGAATTCCTGGCGAAAATGAAGCCCGGCGCGCGCTTGCTGAACTTCAGCCGCGGCGAACTTGTTGACGCTTCCGCGTTGAAGCAAGCCCTGGCTGACGGACGGCTGGCCTGCTATGTCACGGACTTCCCCAACGAGGATGTGCTGGGTACGGAAGGCGTCATCTGCATTCCGCATCTGGGCGCGTCTACCCCGGAGAGCGAAGAGAACTGCGCTCGCATGGCCGCCGCGCAGTTGCGGGACTACCTGGAGTGGGGCAGCATCCACAATAGCGTGAATCTGCCCGAGCTTCCCCTGAGCGCTCCCACCGCCGCGCGCATTCTGGTGATCCATGAGAACATCCCCAACATGCTTTCCACCATCTCCGCCTGTGTGAGCCGGGAGGGCATCAACATCGACACCATGGTCAACAAGAGCCGCAAGGCGTTGGCCGTTACCGTGATGGAAATGGCGGACCTGCCCTCCGAGGCGGCCGTCAACGCCATTGCCGCCCTGGACGGCGTCATCCGCGTGCGAACCTTCATGGGTTGATTTTCTCTTCGGCACCGCTTTTCCCAAATGGAAAAAGGAGCGGCAGGACTGCACATGCAGCGCCTGCCGCTCCCTTTTGTTTGTCCAAAATGCGAGCGTGACCGATAAGCCGAGTTCTGTCGTGGACGATCATCTATCCAGGCCCGGCGTTACCGCGCGGGCTCAAGCAGTCGTAAGGGGCGCGACGGGCCGCCGCATGTGCCTCTATGCCGACCTTGCACCGGGTGGGGTTTACATCGCGGACAAGTCGCCAAGCCGCGGGTGAGCTCTTACCTCGCCTTTCCAGCCTTACCAGCGCAAACGCTGGCGGTGTATCTCTGTTGCACTTTCCTTGGAGTCGCCTCCACCGGCCGTTAACCGGCACCCTTGCCCTGTGGTGCTCGGACTTTCCTCATGCCCGCCGAGGGGCACGCGATCGCCTGGTCACCTCGCAATACGTATCATACCTGTTTGGAAGAAAAATGTCAAGCTTCCTTCCGCCCCGCCTGCGGAGCTTACCGTTGGCAAGGATAGTTGGGATTGTCTTCGGAGCCGCGGCACACCAATTCCCCACGGATCCATTTTTCGTCCACCGCGACCACCTTGATCTGCTTGCGGCGGCCCCAGCTGTATGCGATGTAGATGGTGCCGTCCGCGCCCTGCATCATCACCGGGTACTCATAGCGGCGATTGTTGCAGTCGTTCCAGGGACCCACAAAGCCCTCGCCCATTTCCACGATGCGGCGGTAGGGCCACGTTTTGCCGCCGTCCTCGGAAATGGCCACGGTCACGGGGCAGCGCTGGTCCGGCCAGATGGCCACGGGACCGGTGGGCTCGTCGTTGAAGGCCACATCGTTGTACACCACGGCGATGGCGCCGCTGTCCAGGCGGATGGCCGAAATAGAGGAGTTGTTGTTCCGCAGGGGAGTGCGGTACGGGATGGTCCAGGTCTCGCCCATGTCCGCGGAAGTGGACATGTAGATCCGGTCCGAGAAGCGGCTGCGCATCAGCGCCACCAGGCTGCCGTCCCCCAGCTCCAGGATATTGGCATGCACGCGGCCCGCGCTGCCCGGCACCTCCACCGCGCGCCAGGTCTTGCCCTGGTCGTCGCTGAGCTGCATCACGGTGATGTCGCTGCCGTTGCGGGTCTTGTCCTCAAAGCAGAACCAGTTGCCGAAGATCCACCGCCCGGTGGAGAGCACCTGGATCTTCTGCCGGCAGAAGGAGCCGGGATGGCTGAAGAGCGTCGTGGTGGGGCCCCAGGTATAGCCGTTGTCCTTGGAAACCTTGCAGCGAATTTCCGCGGTGAATTGCAGGCTGTAATCCTTGGGGGTTTCATCCGTACGGGCCACCTGTGCGGTATACATCAGCCAGACATCCCCGTTGGGATGCTGGAATAGGCTGGGATTCTGCTCGGAGCGAATGGGATCATCCGAAAGCTTGACGGGATTGCTCCATTGGCTTTCTCCCGCCTTGAGGCGGCTGCCCACAATGGAAATGTCCGCGTAACCCTCGCTGGAACCGGCAAACCATACGCAGAGCAGGTCGCCGTCCCGGGTCTCCAGCAGGTCCGCCGCGTGGCAGCTGTTGAAGGGAGCATTGGGAATCAGAGACTCCACCGTATCCAACAGCTGGTTGTGATACAGCCTGCCGTCCGTTCCCAGCGCCGGCAGTTCAATAAGCTTGCGTTCCATAGATGGTATTTCTCCTTTCAAGGGATCAGCCCTTTACGGAGCCGATCAGAATGCCCTTCTTGAAGTACTTCTGTACAAAGGGATACACCAGCACAATGGGCAGCATGGTAATGAAGATAGCCGCAGACTTCAGGTTATGCTGGTTCAGCGTAACGTCCCCAACCACCACGTTGCGGAACGTGGTATCCGAGGAGCCGTCAGTAATCACCACGTTTTTCAACACCTGCTGAATGGTCTTCAGTTCGTTGCTCTTCAAGTAGATCTGCGGGATCAGATACTGGTTCCAGATGGACACGGCGTAGAAAGTACCCAGGGTAGCCAGGATCGTTACGGACAGAGGCAGATATACCTGGCACATGATCTGAATGTCATTGGCGCCGTCAATGAAAGCGGCCTCCTCCAGCTCGTCGGGAATCCCCAGCAGGAAGGTGCGGGCGATGATCAGGAACTGCGTGTTAATTGCGCCGGGAATGATCATAACCCAGGGATTATCCACGAAATGGAACATGTTGTACACAATGTACTGGGGAATGATGCCGGCGTCAAACACCCAGGTGATGATGAACAGCCGCATCATCCAGTGCCGGTGTACGAAGCGCTTGCGGCTCAGCGTAAAGGCGGTGATGTAGGTCACCACCAGCGCTACCGCCGTACCCAGCAGCGTGTACAGGAAGGAGTTCAGCAGACCTTGCCCCACATTGAAGCGAGGGTTTTGGAAAATGTACTCAAAGGAACGAAGCTGAAAGCCCTTGGGCAGGAAGGTGACCTGACCCAACGCCAGTGGCACGCCGTCGGAAGTAGCCACGAACAGCACGTAAAGGAAAGGATAGACGCAAATCAGCGAAACAAGCACCAACACGGTATTGTTGACCCAATCAAATGTGGCAAGGCGATTTTTCTTGTGCTTTTCCATGTTTGTCCCTCCTTTCTCAGAACAGCCGAGCGTCGGCGACTTTATCGGCAATTTTGTTCACGCCCGTAACCAGGAAGAAAGCGATCACGGACTTGACCACATTCACCGCCGTACCATAGCTGTAATCCGGGAAGCCCGTGGACTGGAAGGCGATACGGTACACATAGGTCTGAATCACGTCGGCAGTGGAATAGGTGCTGGGATTGTACATCAGCAGGATACGATCCAGATTGACGGTAAAGATGTTACCCACAGAGATGATCAGCATGACGATTACTGAGGTAGAAATGGACGGAAGGGTGATGTGCCACATCTTCGTCCAGCGGCCTGCGCCGTCCATCTCCGCCGCTTCGTACAGCGCTGGATCGATGGCCGTCATGGCAGCGATATAGATAATGGCTGAATAGCCGAATGTTTGCCAAATTTCAAGAATCACATACAGGGGACGGAGCCAGTTGGGATCGGACATGAAATTAACGGTTTTTCCACCCGCCGCAGCAATCAGGTTGTTCACCAGGCCTGAGGAGGGCGACAGCAGCGTGCTGAGGATGGAAACCATAACAGCCGCCGAGATGAAATACGGCAGGAAGCTCATGGACTGCACGAAGCCGTGGAGCCGCTTTTGCTTCACTTCGTTGAGGAAAAGGGAGAAAATGATGGGAACCGGGAACACCACCACCACGGACAGCACCGCCAGAATGATGGTATTCTTCGTCACCGTAAGAATGTAGGGGTCGGTAAGCAGACGCTCAAAGTTTTCCAGACCCACCCACTCGCTTCCGAAAATTCCCCGGGAAGCGCGGAATTTTTCAAAAGCGATGACCATCGCGCCCACAGGGCCAATCTTGAAAAGCACCAGGATCAGAAATCCCGGCAGGGCCAGGAGGTACAGCAAGCGGTTCCGGTATACGTCCCGCTTGATCCGATTCCATAAGGTAGGTCTCGCGTTAGCGGCGGCAGGCTTTGCAAGCTGTTTTTGCATGGTATTGCTCCTTTCGGAAGGAATGTCCTCCCCCGCGGCGGACAAGCCGCGGGGGAAGGACCGCCTGCGCCTTGACTACACAGGCTGTGAAAATAGCTTAGTTGGCGCCGTAGGTCGCCTGGTAGGCGGCCAGCTGGATCTCTTCGATCTTGCTCAGGCCCATGCTGTTCATCTGATCCTGGAACGCAGCCCAGTTTTCAGGGGTCAGTTCGGTGGTGCCGTTGATGAAGCCTACCATACCGGCAACCTGCGCATCATAAACCGTGGCCACCAGGTTGGCGATTTCCATGGACTGATCTTCGGTGAACTTCAACACGTAGGAGGTCATCAGGTTCTCCTCGGTAAACAGACGTCCGGCCGCCTCAGCGATCAGCGCATCGTTCCACTTGAAGAAGGCTTCGTCATCCACGGGCTTGCAAACGGTCAGACGGTCGGACAGGAAGCTCCAGCGCTTCTCGCCGGCGGGAGTGGACTCTTCCTCGTTGTAATCCACGATGAAGACCTTTTCGCCGTCCTCGTTCACTTCAAAGCTCTCGCCCTCCACGCCATAGTTGGCCAGGGTGATACCCTCCTCGGAGTAGAAGTAGTCGATGAAGGTCAGAATGGTCTTGATGGTTTCCTCGGAGCAGTTGGCGTTCACGGCGGTGACGCACTCGTCGTTGTACTTCAGGCTGGTGGTCACGGGCAGCACGCTGCCGTCCTCCGCCTTGAGGAAGTTCAGCACGCCCATCTGATAGTTGGGATCGTTGTCGGGGCCGCCATTCTGCATGAACCACTGCGCACGGTTATAGTAATCATAGAAGATGGAACCGTTGCCGTTGAGCATGGCGGACTCCCAGTCAGCCTCGCTGAAGGTGCCGGCCACCCACTCGGGGTTGATCAGGCCTTCGTCGTACCAGGTCTTCATGGTCTCGATCATGGTGTAGGCATCCTCGTCCATGATGTCGAAGGAGCCATCCTTGTAGTGGCCGCTCACATACACACCGTTGGATTCGGTAGCGGAGATGTTGGAAGCGCAGCCGAACCAGGCGGCAAAGCGCAGAGCGCTGTCACGGCCGGTCAGGGGATAGTAGTTCTTGTTCTCCACGCCGTAGTAGGCCTTCAGGGTACGCAGGGCATTGGTGAAGTCCTCCACGGTGACGATGCTCTCGGGATCGATGCCGGCGGCCTCAAAGTGGTCCACGCGGTAGCCGATCAGGTCAGCGAAGATGGGGGTTTCCTTGCACAGACCGTAGATGGCGCCTTCCGCGTTGGTCACCAGGGCCTTGTAGTTGGGGTTGGCGTCGATGTAGGCCTGCAGGTTCGGAGCATACTGGGCGATGTAGGGCGCCAGGTCCACAAACACGCCTTCGGGGCCGTACACATTGGTCTGGGTCAGCTTGGTCATCACAGCATCCGGCAGGGTGTCGCTGATGATCCGCTGGTCCACCTCAGAGTAGCAGTCATTGAAGTCTTCGGGGCCATAGACATACTCCACATGGATACCGGTGCGCTCTTCCGCCACATCGTACCATTTCAGTTCCTTGATCCAGTCGATGTAGGTGGAACGCATGAACATGGTGTAGGTGCCGTTGGGGGCTTCTTCCGCCACTGCGGCGACCGTGCCCAGCAGGCTGGCCATCAGGGCAACCGCTAGGAAGAGGGAAACCAGTTTCTTCATTTGGGGAGCCTCCTTTTTGATATTTATACCACAGCTTCCGGATTTTTTGCCGCGAAGCTGATAGCATACGAAATGGCGTTCATCAGGCTGGCAGGGCTTGCGGTGCCCTTGCCCGCCTGGTCAAAGGCTGTGCCATGATCCACGGAAGTGCGGATGATGGGCAAGCCCAGGGTGATGTTCACGCCGCTGACCGCCTGCCACTTGGCCGTCTCCCGGTCATAGACAAAGCCCAGGAGCTTGAGCGGGATATGTCCCTGATCGTGGTACATGGCCACCACGATGTCGTACCAGCCGCCCCGCGCCTTGGAGAAGATGGTGTCCGGTGGTACAGGTCCCTGGGCGTCGATGTCCTCTGCACGGGCCGCCTCCACAGCCGGGCCGATCTCTTCGATCTCCTCCCGTCCGAACAGGCCGCCTTCACCGCAATGGGGATTCAGCCCCGCGACGCCCACCCGGGGCGCCTGGATACCCATATCCCTGCCGGCCTTGTCCGCAATGCGGATGACCTCCAGCACCCGTTCCTTTTTGACCCGGTCGCAGGCTTCCCGCAGGGAAACGTGGGTGGACACATGCACGATGCGCATGTCCTCATGGGCCAGCAGCATGGTGTAATGGGAGGTGCCGGTGTAGTGGGCGTAGATTTCCGTGTGGCCGGAGAAGTGATGGCCCGCCAGGTTCATGGCTTCCTTGTTCAGGGCGTTGGTCACCGTGGCGTCCACCTGTCCGTCCATGGCCAACTCAATCACCTTGCGCACATACCGGAAGGCCGCGTCCCCCGCCTTGGCGCTGATCTCCCCCACCGGAATTTCCTCCGATGCGCACAAGCCCATATCCAGCACATCCAGCGTTCCAGGAGCGAAGGCGGCGTCCTCCACGCGCTCCACGGCGTGCAGGGTCAGCTGCGGCATACCGGGAATCTGCATGGCTCGGCGGAGGATGGACGCGTCGCCTACAATCAGCGGACGGCAACGGTCATACAGCGACGGTTCCGCCAGCGCGCGGACGCACAGCTCGGGACCGATGGAAGCCGGATCGCCCATGGTAATGCCAATGATCGGTTTCATTCAGCACACTCCCTTCGCCTGCAGCATATCCAGCGCCTTGTGCACCGCGGCTTCTCCCTCCGAGGACAGGCGGTTGAAGGGCGCGCGGCACTTGCCCACCGGATAACCCAGCATGGCGACGGCCGCCTTGACAATGGTGTTGGGGTTTCCAAAGCGGAAGCAGTCCCGGAAAGGACGGATGGCGTCCTGTGCCTCCCGGGCGCCGGCCATGTCCCCGTCCATGTAGCGCCGGTAAATGGCCACCATGTTCTTCGGGAACACATTGGCGCATCCCGCAACGCCGCCCTTGCCGCCCGCCAGCAGCGTCCAAAGGATCAACGAATCGTTGCCCGAAAGTACGGCGAAGTCCCGCTTGCGGGTCCGCTCGATGTACTGGAGCATATTGTCAAAGTTGCCGCTGGAGTCTTTTACGCCCACGATGTTGTCGATTTCGCTGAGCCGTTCCACCGTGGTCGGCGCCAGGGCGTTGCCCGTACGCGCCGGAATGTTGTACAGCAGAATGGGCATTTCCACCGCTTCGGCTACCGTCCGGAAGTGTTCGTACAGCTCCTCCTGAGAGGCGGCGGCAAAGGACGGGGTAATGATGGAAAGAATGTCCGCTCCCAGCTCCTTGGCCCGGCGCGACTGACGGATGGTATCCCTGGTGGAGATGCATCCCGTGCCCGCGTATACGGGCACGCGCCCCGCGGTCTGTTCCACGCACACCGTCAGCACCTGTTCCTTTTCCTGTTCGGAGAGGATGTACCCCTCGCCGTTGGTGCCAAAGGGGAAAATCCCACTGACGCCCGCGCCGATCAACCGGTCGATCTGACGGCGGAGCTCCGCTTCGTTGACGGATTCGTCCGCGTTCATGGGCGTTAAAATCGGTACGATGATTCCCTGAATCTCCTGCATGTTTGTTCCTCCTCAGCCCAGCAGCCCCGCGTAAATTTCACGGGCATCCTCCGCCGTCACCGTGCGGAGGTTGTTCCCCAGCAACCGCTGCACCTCCATGCCGGCCTTCACCAGCCCCGGCAGGTCCTCCTTCGGCACGCCGTATTGCTTCAGGTCCGTGGGGATGTCCAGCCGCTTCACCATCTGCTCCATGCGCTCCAGCAGCCAGGCCGCCTTTTCGGCTTCGCTTTCCGCGCCCTTGTGTCCCAGGGCGTCGTAAACCCTGGCAAAGTGCGCCTGACAGCAGGGGAGATTGAAGCGCATCACGGGCATCAGCAGCATGGCGTTGGCCACCCCGTGGGGAATATGGTACTTGCCGCCCAGGGGGTAGGACAGCGCATGCACCGCCGTGGTACCCGAGCAGGTAATGGCCACGCCTGCGTAATACGCGGCCATGAGCATGGCATTCTTGCTCTCCAAAGCCTCGCTGTCCAAGCAGGCCGGCTCCAGGTTCGCAAAAATCAGCTTGAGCGCCTCCATGGCATACAGGTCGCTGAAGGGCGTAGCCTTCTTGGAGGTGTAGCACTCGATGGCGTGGCACAGGGCGTCGATGCCCGTGGACGCGGCGATTTTCAGCGGCAGGCGGCGGATCATTTCCCCGTCCAGGATCACGGCGTCAGGAATCATCTCCTGGCAAACGATCCCGACCTTGAGCTCTTTTTCCGGGACGGCCACGATGGCGTTGGGCGTAGCTTCCGCGCCGGTACCGGCGGTGGTGGGGATCATCACCGTGCGCACCGCTTTACGCCCCTTTCCGGGATCTTCCAACAGTGCGCGGACCGTCACACCTTCCCCGGACGCGATGGAGCAGAGCTTGGCGATGTCCATTACGCTGCCACCGCCCACGGCGACGATCACCTGGGCGTCCACGGCGCGGAACGCGTCCACCACCGTCTGGGCCTGATCGCAGGTGGGCTCCGCCGGCAGATCGCATAGGAGCGTATAGTCGATGCCAGCCTCCTCCAGCTTTTTCAGCGGGAGCGCCAGCGCTCCGGAGGCCTGAATGCCCCGGTCCGAGAATACGGCCGCTTTCCGCGCGCCGCCGCACAGGGTCCCCAGCGCATTGAGCGCGTTCTCTCCGGCACAGACCGTTCCGGGCATTTTACATGTAAACATCCGTCCGTCACCTCGCAACTTCGTCATGAACGTTGAGCACGTCATCCAGCAGTGTGGGACTCCCGAAGCCCCCGCTCTTGGAGAGCAGCAGCCGCGTTTGCTCACCGTCCCGCAGCCGGAACGCCGCCACACCCACGGCAACCTCCCCCTCCAGCGTCAGGTCCAGGGATGGCCGCCGGGCCAGGTACCCCATCAGGGTGTCCCCGCCGATAATCATGGGCGTATAAATCGCTGCTTCCTCCATATCCAGCAGTCGTTCCAGCAAGCAGCCCAGCCGCTGGGAAATGCGTCGGCGCGTTTCCTCCCGGTTGCCCGGATGATCCTGGCAGGTTTCCGGCTGGCTTGCGCCGGTATCAATCAGGAGCGTCTCGCCGCGTTCCAGTATGTTCCGCAGCTCCTCCAGCCAGGCCAGGCCGTCCTGACTGCTGAGATAATCCGCTTCCAGCAGTTGACGGGTAGAAAGGGTCACCCGATGTCCCCCCATGCGTTCGCCATAAGCGATCTGACGCAGGGTGATAGGGTTCAGGCTACCGCAAAGCACCAGCAGCGGCGCATGCACCGCAGGCGCCATGTGCAGCGCATTGGGCAGGCGCAACGCCGTGGTCAAGGCTGCAGCAAAGGCGGCGCAGCCCGCCGTAACGGCCAGGCAGTCCTTTTCCTGTAGCTGTGCCGCGATCCGCCGCAAGTCTCCGTTGGTTTCCGCGTCGAAAATCGCCACCGTAGGCCGGTCCGCCTTTGTCTCCAGCGTTTCACCGCGCATATAGGTGCGCACAGCCAACCCATAGGATTCGATCATTCCCCGGATGCTGGAAGTCTGTACGGGATCAAACAGGTCCTGCCCGAACACGCTTTCCGCCAGGGGGATACCATCGATCCATTGCATGCCGCCCCGAGTGATTCGTTTCATGTCCGGATAAGCAGGAGCAAACGCGGCCATACCGGCTCCGGAGACATCCATCACCGCCTTGAGTGCCGCGCCAATATGACCGCGCAGCCCGGAATCGGTTTTCACATAAAAGCGTTCCGCTCCTTTTTCCCGGGCCCATTCGGCCAAGCGGAAGGTAACATCATACGTTTCATCGGGTCCCAGGTGCCTCGTTTCAGCGTCGATCACCAACACATCCGCCTGCAGGCAGTCTTGCGTCAGTTCCGTGCCGGTCACTACCTTGACCTCTGCGCCTCGTTTGGAAAACTGCACGCCTGTGTCAAACGCACCCGTCAGGTCATCGGCAATGGCGACCAGCTTGACCCTTGCGCCACTGTTTGTTTCGTTTCGAAACATCTCAACGGGTTTCATAAATTTTTCTCTCCTAACTATTTCACAATCCTCCAGGTGCATGTGTATGTTATCAAAGTTCTGGCTACATTTCAACCATATAATCCATAGTTTTTGCTTTGATGTGTTTTATTTTGAAACATCACCGTTGCTTGACTTCCCCCGTGCGCCCCTGTTATACTGGAAATGCGTTATAAAATTAAACGCTCGGGAAGATAAAAAAAGGAAGTGTCCGGCTTGCGGCCCACAAAAATTCTCGGGATTGCCCCCTATGAAGGCATGCGCAGTCTGATGATGCAGTTGGCCTCCTCCATGACGGACGTGGAGCTCACCGCTCTGGTGGGCGATCTGGAGCCCGGCGCGGCCCTGGTAGAACAATATCCGCCGGACGCCTTTGACGTGATCATCTCCCGCGGCGGTACGGCGGAGATTATCCGACGGAAAACACACTTGCCCGTGGTGGATATTGAACTGAGCATCTATGATATTCTTCGCTCCATACGCCTGGCAGAGAGCAGCAATAACCGTTACGCCCTGGTAGGCTTTCCCGCCATTACGCGCAACGCCTTTTTTCTATGCGACGTGCTGCGCTATAATATCGACCTGTATACCATTCATGACGAGTCGGAAGCCCGCACCGTGCTGCGGAAGTTGGCAGCCGAGAAATGTCCCATGGTGCTGTGCGACATGATTACCAACTCCATCGCGCACGAGTACGGTCTCCCCGCGTTGCTCATCATTTCCGGCAGCGAAAGCGTGGAGGCCGCCATTCGTCAAGCAGTCAATATCAACCAGCTGTTTCTCCCTCTTCGTGCGCACAGCCACTTAATGGAAGCGCTCCTGCGTACTCGGGAGGACCAGCTGATTGTTGTGGACGAGGGTGGTCAGGAGGTATACCGTTCTTCCGGTGCGCCCCTCCCCACCGGCCTCCCGTCCAAGCTGGCAGATTTGCTGCCCTCCGTGCTAGCAGAAGGAAAACGGCATGTGGCTCTCAGCGTCAAGGGACAATCCTACACCATCGTCGGGAACGCCATTTCTGCCGACGGGAAAAAATATGCCGTATTCTCCATCCAGCCCCACGCAGCGCGATCGGCAATGGAAAGATACGGCATCCGCTTTTTGAATAAAGAAGAAGTTTTCGATCGTTTCTTCAAAAGTTTCTACGGCATTACACAGCCGGACAACATCCAGCATTTCACGCAATTTGCCCACAGTCTCAAGCCCGTGATGATCGTAGGCGAGCTAGGCACAGGCAAAGACCAGATGGCGCGTCTGCTTTACGGAAACGGTCCCTTCCAGAACATGCCCATCTGCTTGATCGACTGTGCGCTACTGCAGCAGAAGGGATGGCACTATCTCATCAATCACGAAGATTCCCCCTTGACGGAAAGCGGCATCACCGTACATTTCCGCAATACGCGCTGCCTGACGGACGAACAGTTTCTATACCTGTTTTCCATGCTCAAGGACCTTCACTACCACCGGCGAAACCAGCTGATTTTTACTGCTTCTCTCACCGAAGGCAACGGACTGTCTCCCCGAGCGCAGCATCTGCTCAGCTGGTTTGACTGTGTAACGCTGCATCTGCCCCTGCTGCGCACCCACCGGGAAGACATTCCCCATTTGGCCAGCCTGTATATCAGCTCCCTGAACATGCATAACGCCAAGGAAATCGTTGGCATCGACAACGAAGGCTTGAAGTTGCTCCAGGATTACGAATGGCCGGATAATTATGACCAGTTCAAGCGCGTGCTTCAGGAGCTGGTGCTTTCTGCATCGTCCCCCTACATCCATGCCGAGAGCGTTCGTGCCCAACTGGCACAGGAGCGGCTGATGTATCCCGCCGTATCTACGCAGTCCTTGGCCGGTTTCCTGGAAGGTAAAACCCTGGAAGAAATTGATTTGATGGTGATGCGGCATATTCTGGCCCAGGAGCACGGCAACCGGACTGCCGCCGCCGCCAAACTGGGCATCAGCCGGACCAGTCTATGGCGCATGATGCAGAAATGTGGCCTATTGGAGGAAAGCGCTCCCGACGGGCCCAAATAAAGCCCGCAAGCCCAGGCGCAACATCAAAGCAGGCCATGGCGGCAGGCATGATGCCCTCATCGCCCGTCACAGACGATCAGATGCCTTTGAGGCGGAGGGGCCGTAGCCCCTCCGCCTCAGACCGTTGACAAAGTATTTTTGTTGTTGCAAGTTGCGTACTACCTTCTTGCAATCGTCAAGAATTTCGCGCCTGCGGGCGCGACCAAAGGGCTTCCCGATCGCCCTTTGGAAACCTTCGGCCTCATACGCTATGAAAAGCTTGCAAGTTCAGGTGCCTGAAGTTACATTTTTCTTACACCTGTATAAAAAAGCATGACTTTTCAGCAGTCTGAAGTGGTAAAAACCACTTTTTTTTGACACGCTGAAAAGCCCGGCCGCAAAAGAAGCCAAAACACTTCTTTTGCGGCTGGGTTTGGTTGTTGACTGCTGCTTTTTTGTGCAGGTTGCTATTGCGTTTTCATTTTGCAACAGCCCCCTCTTGTTCGCATCCACTGTTTCTTACCGTCAAGAAGGTTTCGCGCTTCCGCATGCAAATGCATACGGTTCACGGTTGACCGAGTGGACTCACGCGCCTTCATCCTCCATGCGCGCGTAGGTGGTATCCGCCACTCGCATGAGAATCACGTATCCAATCAAAGATTCCAGCACGCAAATACCTACCACCGCAGCTGTACGTAGGCCCAGGCTCAAACCTCCCAGCAAAAAGAATGCTACGGTCGGCACAATCAGCAACAGGAAGGAAATCAGCATGCCCAGGGCAATGTTTCCGTTCTGCTTGATGGCCTGCATCTCATTGCGCCAGTGGAACTTGGGCCGTGCGGCGTCCAGGGCCAGGCTGAAGGAGGAAAGGCCCCAATTGGTTACCTGAGAAAACAGCAGCGCCAGCACAATCACCGGCGTGAAGGACGGCAGCATGCAGATGAACATGACCGCGCCCACCAGCGCCGAGATCAAATTGATGGTCATTCCCATGAGCAGCTTGGCTTGCAGCTGCGTGCGCGTGGAAACCGGCAGCATGCGGCTGAGCATGTGCCGCCCACCCTCCCGGGATACCGCCGTATCCACCGCAGGATTGATGCAGCATACGAAGGTGATAACGGCCACCAGGCCCAGGAACAGATACGCCTGTGGCACCTGGGACAGCATGCCTTGCACCACCACCAGCATTACGCTCAGGCTATCCGCATCCGCTGCCTCTCTGCCGCCGAAATACATGCCTACCAGCATCAGCGGCATGATGATGCATCCTGTCAGGCAGTTGTACGCATACACCGGCGTGCGCAGGATCTCCCGCCACTCCCGCAGAAACAGGGTGGTCAATGGGCGATGCGGGCGTATCTCGCCCCGTTTGCGGGCACGCCGGCGTACGGTGTTTTCCGTCAGGGACAAGGTACGGCTTAAGTATCCGCCGCCCATTAGCAGCCATACCATACCATAGGCCCCCATAGCGCAGGTAAGGTAGCCCAGCAGGCTTCCTGCATTCCCCATGAGTCCCTGCATCGCCCACCAGGACGGCGGAAACGCCTGAGCGACCTGCCGCATGAGCATCTGCCGGTCCAGCATCAGCTGCACGAAGTACGCCATGCCTGCGTCTTCGGGGACGCGTCCCATCACGGAGAATTCAACGGTCAGCACCACTACCATGATGAGCACGCTGTAAATCATCATCACCGCGTCCCGGTGGCGGCTTCCACCGGTGAGCTTAACGATCAGTGTGGCCAGCAGGGTTACCACCGCTACGGGAATCATGGCGCTGGTCAGCGCCACCAGCAGCGCAGAAACATAGTATCCCACCCCGGCTTGAACATGCAACCCGTACAGGATGATCGCCGGCAGCAGCGCCAGGGAAGCGATTCCCGTTTCTCCCAGCAGAATCTCCGTAAGCTTCGTGCCGAACACCGTGCGCGAAGTCACCGGAAGGCTTGCCAGAAAAGATGTATCCCGGCCATAGTACAAAGAAGTCAGCACATAGAAAAAGCTCATGAATACCATGCCCGCCATGACCACTGTCAGCGCCATGGATAGCAGCAGTTCCGGCTGGCCGATAGCCTTCAGTCCTTCAAAGAGCAGAAATTCCAGCCCTACTACCATGACCAGGATCATCAAATAAGCAAGAGCGATAAACACGCCGCCCACAAGCTTCCCTGTCTTGAGCTTGCCGTCCGTGCCACGCAGCCCGCCGCCGCGCAGCACCGCAAGCCGATTGCGGATCTGCAGCCGCATCAGGATGCCAAAGCTACTCATACCGTCGCTTCCTCCGCTTCGCCGGTCATTTCAAGGAACAGCTGCTCCAGGCTTGCACCCTTTTCCCCGCTACGCAACTCTTCCAGCGTGCCCTCAGCAATGAGCTTGCCCTTGTTGATGATGGCAATCTCATCGCAGAGTTTTTCCGCCACATCCAGCACATGGGTAGAGAAGAAAACCGTATTTCCGGCTTCGCAATGACGGCGCATTTCCTCCTTAAGCAGATGGGTGGCTTTGGGGTCCAGGCCCACCATCGGTTCATCCAGCACCCACACAGGCGGATGATGAATCAGCGCGCCAATGATGGTCAGCTTCTGTTTCATACCGCGGGAATAGCTGCGAATCTGATCTCCCGCCGCATCCTCCAATTCAAACAGCGCCAGATACTTCTCTATATGCGCCTTGCGTGATGCAGCGTCCACACCATAAATATCCGCCATGAAGTTCAGATACTCCAGGCCCGTTAGCCGCTCATACATCTCATGGCTATCGGGTACGAAACCGATCATGCGCTTGGCAGCCAACGGATTTTCCACCATATCCTGTCCGCCAATCATCACCTTGCCCTCCGTGGGCGTCAGAATGCCCGTGAGAAGCTTGATGGTGGTCGTTTTTCCGGCGCCATTAGGCCCGATAAAGCCGAATACCTTTCCCTTTTCCACATGCAGTGTCAAATCGTCCAGGGCTTTGATTTTTCCCTTTCCATACTGCTTGCTTACGTGTTCCAACCGAATCATCGGGAACACCTCCTTTTTCAGGTGACATTATAGCAAAAGGCATGCAGGCACGCAATGAAGACCGTGCGAAAACCTGTCAAGTATTTCTGAATTGTCATAAAACACGTCAAAAAGATTCCGCGCCGGCTATGCCGCCTTATTCCCCCACTGCGGCGCATACCCAAAAAAGAGGCCATGCGTTTCCCAACGCATGGCCTCAGCAAAGTGTCCGCGGTGCTTATACAGGCATGGTCTTATCGGCCTTGTCGAGCATACCGCTGTCAATCTTCATCTGCTGCGCCTGGCGGTATTCAAAGTACTTGGGCGCAACCTTGGGGAACATGGCATAGGTCAGTACGTCTTCCTCGCACTGATACCACTCGCGCATTTCCTCACGCAGCTTGTCCAGTTCCGGCGGCAGGGTATCGGCAAAGCGGCAGGTGATCACCTTGTCGTCGCCGATGCACTGCTTGCGTACCGCTTCGTTCACGGGCGCGGGCAGCTTGCCGTATTCGCCGCGTAGCAAGCCCTTGCTCTCCTTGGGCACCATCTTGTAGCGCTCGCCGTAGAGTACGTTCATCACCGCCTGGGTACCCACAATCTGGGAGGTGGGCGTCACCAGGGGCGGATACCCGAAGTCCTTGCGCACGTGGGGAATCTCCGCCAGCACATCGTAGTACTTGTCCATGGCGTTGGCCGCCTTCAGCTGACCGATCAGGTTGGACAGCATGCCGCCGGGCACCTGATACTGCAGGGTCTTCACGTCCACCCCCAGCACGCGGGAGGGATCGCGCCAGCCTTCCTTGGTCAGCCGGTCCGCCACGCCGCGGAAATGCTCCGCCAGCTTTGCCAGCAGATCCAGGTCAAAGCCCGTATCGTACTCGGTGCCCTTCAGCGTTGCCACCAGCGATTCCGTGGCGGGCTGAGAAGTGCCGCTGCCCAGGGGGCTGAGGCAGGTATCCACCACATCCACCCCGGCTTCAATGGCCTTGAGCAGCACCATGTCGCCGGTGCCGGTGGTGTTGTGGGTATGCAGCACGATAGGCAGGCTGGTTTCCTTCTTCAGGCGCTTGACCAGGCTGTACGCCTTGTAGGGCAGGAGCAGATTGGCCATGTCCTTGATGCAGATGATGTCCGCGCCCATCTTCTCGATGTCCTGGGCCAGCTTGACAAAGTAATCCTCGCTGTGTACGGGGGACTCCGTGTAGCTCATGGCGATTTCCGCAATGCCGCCATACTTCTTGGTGGCCTTCACCGCAGTTTCCATGTTGCGCAGGTCGTTCAGCGCATCAAAGCAGCGGATGATGTCGATGCCATTCTCCACAGCCTTCTTGACAAAGAACTCCACCACGTCGTCAGAATAGGGACGGTAGCCCAACAGGTTCTGACCGCGCAGCAGCATCTGCGTCTTGGTGTTGGGCAGCGCCTTGCGCAGCTTGCGCAGACGTTCCCAGGGATCTTCGTTCAGGAAGCGCAGGCAAGCGTCGTAGGTAGCGCCGCCCCAGCACTCCAGAGAATAATAGCCCACCTTGTCCAGCATGTCGCAGACAGGCAGCATTTCGTCGGTCCGCATCCGCGTGGCGGCCTGGGACTGATGACCGTCACGCAGGATGGTATCGGTAATTTGCACTTTCGGCATAGGAAAATCCTCCTTACTATGCAGTCAAAGATCCGGCCGTCAGCCAAACATGGACAGCAGCACGCCCGCAGCAATGGCGGAGCCGATTACGCCGGCCACGTTCG